>JAKBBQ010000338.1 GCA_021808405.1 Pseudomonadota bacterium
CCCGGCGATGGCCTTCGCACGTTTCGAACGCAGCGGCGACGAGGCCCCGCTGAGCGACATCAACATGACCCCGCTGATCGACGTCATGCTGGTGCTGCTGGTCATCCTGCTGCTGACCGCGCCTCTGCTCGACGGCCGCATCGCGCTGCAGCTGCCGCGAGCCGACGCCGCGGCGGGCGCGGCGGCGCTCGACCTTCCGGTGCTCAGCCTGCAGCGCGATGGCCACATCGACCTGGACGGCCGCTCGCTGACCGAGGCGCAGCTGCCCGCTGCGCTGCGTGCGCTGGCCACGTCGCCGAACCACCGCGGGCTGCGCATCCGCGCCGACGCCGCGGTGCCCTACGGCAAGGTGGCGCGGGTCATGGCGGCGGCGCAGGCCGCCGGGCTGACCAGCCTGGACCTGGCGACCCGGCCCGCCGCGCTCCCCGCGGGCCAGGCGGCCACTTCGCGACGCGGGCCGCGGGCCGCGGCCTCGCCGCGAAGCGTCGGCGGCAACTAACATGGCGGCTGGCGCGTTGCCGCGTGCGGCGCGAGACCTTCCAGCCCCAGCCGATATGAACTCCAAGTACGACGCCGCCGCAGTCGAGCGCGACGCGCAGCAACACTGGCAGGCCACCGACGCCTACCGGGTGCGCGAGGACGCGCCCGGGCCGAAGTTCTACGCCTGCTCGATGCTGCCCTACCCCAGCGGCAAGCTGCACATGGGCCATGTGCGCAACTACACCATCAACGACATGTTGACCCGGTACCTGCGCATGAAGGGCTACAACGTGCTGATGCCCATGGGCTGGGACGCCTTCGGCCTGCCGGCCGAGAACGCGGCGATGAAGAACCGCGTGCCCCCGGCTCGCTGGACCTACGACAACATCGCGTACATGAAGCGCCAGATGCAGGCGATGGGCCTGGCGATCGACTGGAGCCGCGAGGTCGCGACCTGCTCGCCCGAGTACTACCGCTGGAACCAGTGGCTGTTCCTGCGCATGCTCGACAAGGGCATCGCCGAGCGCCGCACCCAGGTGGTGAACTGGGACCCGGTCGACCAGACCGTGCTGGCCAACGAGCAGGTGATCGACGGCCGCGGCTGGCGCAGCGGCGCGCCGGTCGAGCGGCGCGAGATTCCCGGCTACTACCTGCGCATCACCGACTACGCCGAGGAATTGCTGGCCGCGGTGGCCGACCCGGCCGACCGCAACTACCTGGCGGGCTGGCCCGACAGGGTGCGGCTGATGCAGCAGAACTGGATCGGCCGCAGCGAGGGGGTGCGCTTCGCCTTCGAGCACGACATCCGCGACGCCGCCGGTCAGCCGATCCAGGGCGGGCGCATGCCTGTGTTCACCACCCGCGCCGACACCATCTTCGGCGTGACCTTCTGCGCGGTCGCGCCCGAGCACCCGCTGGCCGCGCACGCCGCGGCGGGCAACCCCGAACTGGCCGCCTTCATCGCGCGTTGCGCCCAGGGCGGCACCACCGAGGCCGAGCTGGCGTTGAAGGACAAGGAGGGCATGCCCACCGGGCTGCACCTGCGCCACCCGCTGACCGGCGACGCGGTGCCCCTGTGGGTGGGCAACTACGTGCTGATGAGCTACGGCGACGGCGCGGTGATGGGGGTGCCGGCCCACGACGAGCGCGACTTCGCCTTCGCCCGCAAGTACGGCCTGCCGATCCGCCAGGTGGTCGAGGTCGCCGGCGAGACCTTCAGCGACCAGCGCTGGGCCGACTGGTACGCCGACAAGCAGCGCTGCCGCTGCGTGCACTCGGGCCCCGGCTTCGAGTCCCTCGACGGCCTCGACCACCAGCAGGCGGTCGACCGCGTCGCCGAGCTGCTGGCCGCGCGCGGCCTGGGGGACAAGCGCACCACCTGGCGGCTGCGCGACTGGGGGATCTCGCGCCAGCGCTACTGGGGCACGCCGATCCCCATCATCCACTGCGAACACTGCGGCAGCGTGCCGGTTCCCGAAGCCGACCTGCCGGTGCTGCTGCCCGAGGACCTGATCCCCGACGGCAGCGGCAACCCGCTGGCGCGCTGCGAGTCCTTCGTGCATGTCGACTGCCCGCGCTGCGGCCGCGCCGCGCGGCGCGAAACCGACACCATGGACACCTTCGTCGATTCGTCCTGGTACTTCATGCGCTACACCTGCGCCGACAACGCGCGGGCGATGGTCGACCAGCGGGTCGACCAGTGGCTGCCGATGGACCAGTACATCGGAGGCATCGAGCACGCGATCCTGCACCTGCTGTACGCGCGCTTCTGGACCAAGGTCATGCGCGACCTCGGACTGGTGCGCGCCGACGAACCCTTCCGGCGGCTGCTCACCCAGGGCATGGTGCTCAACCACATCTATTCGCGCCGCGGCCAGGCCGGCGGCGTCGAGTACTTCTGGCCGCACGAGGTGGATCCGGTGCTCGATTCCGACGGCCATATCGTCGGCGCACGCCTGAAGCGCGACGGCAGCGCGGTCGACTACGGCGGCGTGGGCACGATGAGCAAGAGCAAGAACAACGGCGTCGACCCGCAGCAGCTGATCGACCGCTACGGCGCCGACACCGCGCGGCTGTTCACCATGTTCGCCGCGCCTCCCGAAGCGACGCTGGAATGGAACGATTCCGCGGTCGACGGCGCGCAGCGCTACCTGCGGCGGGTCTGGGAGGGCGCGCAGCAGCTCGCTGCGGCCGGCGACGCGACCGCCGCGCCGTGGAGCGAGCTGCCCGCGCCGCTGGAGGCGCTGCGCCAGGCACGCCGGGAAGTCCACCTGGTGCTCGGGCAGATCAGCCACGACTACGAGCGCATGCAGTACAACACCGTGGTGTCCGGGTGCATGAAGCTGCTCAACCAGATCGAGCAGGCGCAGGCGCAGCGGCTGCCCGAGGGCAGCGACCCGGGCTGGCGCGCCAAGCTGCTGCACGAGGCCTGGGGGGTGCTGCTGCGCGCCCTCTATCCGGTCGCGCCCCATCTGTGCCATGTGCTGTGGGTGCAGCTGGGATTCGCCGCGGACCTGGGCGAGCTGCTCGACGCGGCCTGGCCGCAGGTCGACCCCGACGCGCTGCGCCAGCAGCAGATCGAGCTCGTGCTGCAGATCAACGGCAAGCTGCGCGGCAGCCTGCGCGTGGCCGCGCAGGCCGACCGCGCCGCCATCGAGGCGGCCGCGCTGGCCAGCCCCGAATTCACCCGCCACGCCCAGGGGCGCGCTGCGCGCAAGGTGATCGTGGTCGAGCAAAGGCTGGTCAATGTCGTCGTCTGAGCCGACGCCCCGCGTGGCGGCGCGATGCGCCGC
>JAKBBQ010000339.1 GCA_021808405.1 Pseudomonadota bacterium
GGTGCTGTCGAAGCACTGGCAGCTGACCGGGCGCGTCTACCTGCGCAACAGCGACCAGAGCGGTTTCAACAGCAACGTCAACAACAACTACGACGGCAGCACGCCGAGCCTGAGCAACCCTGTCGCGAACAATGTGATCAACGGGCTGCAACAGCAGGCCCGCGGGATCACGCTGGCGGTTCGCAACGACCGCGCACTGGCCGGCATGCCCAACGTGCTCACGGCCGGCGTCGACTACGACCACCAGACGGTGGACTACACGCAGGCGCAGCAGGCGGCCACCTTCAACGCCCAGCGCTACACGCTGGGAATCGGGCCCTTCGACCAGTCATTGGTCAACCTCGGCGTGCACAACATCTACCGGGGCTTCTACGTGACCGAGAAGCTGTCACCGCGGCGCTGGATCGACCTTACGGCCGGCGGGCGCTACGAACAGGCCCGCGTCGACATGCACGACCGTCTCGGCGGCGCGCTCGGTGGAAACCACGACTACTCGCGCTTCAACCCCGAGGTCGGCGTGGACCTGCATTTCACGCCGCGCGCTTCCTATTTCCTGCGATTCGCGCAAGGCATGCGGGTGCCGATGCCGGTGGAGCTGACCTGCGCCAGCCCGACGGCGCCGTGCACCCTGCCCAACGTGCTGGTGGCCGACCCCTCGCTGCAGCCGGAGATCGCCCACACCGCGCAGGCCGGCGCGGTATGGCGCATGTCCGGGCTGCGGGTGCGGGCGATGTACACGCGCACCCAGCTCGACAACGCACTGCAGTTCATCAGCCTGGCCAGCATGACCCAGGGCTACTTCACCAACATCCCGCAGGAGCTGTTTCGCACCGCGACCCTGGACCTGAGCGGCGGTAGCGACCGCTGGCAATGGACGGCCTCGCTGAGCCACACCCTGGCCACCTACCAGTCGGCCTTCCTGGAACAGAGCGCGAACAACTCGAGCGCCGACGCCAGCGGCAACATCCAGGTGCAGCCGGGCGACCACCTGCCCAACCTGCCGACCTGGAGCGCCACGGTGTCCGCGCAGTACACGCCGAGCGAGCGCTGGGCACTGCGCGGCCAGGTCGTCGGCTACAGCGACCGCTACGCCCAGGGCGACGAGAACAACCAGGACGTGCACGGCACGGTGGGGGGCTTCGCCGTGGTCAACGTCGGCGCGCGCTACAAGGTCGACCGGCATTGGCGCGTCGACCTGTCGGTGCACAACCTGTTCAACCGGGTCTACGCCGATTTCGGGCAGCTCGGGCAGAACGAGTTCACCGGCCCGGATCGCAGCTTCAGCAGCAATCCGGGCGCCTGGCGCAACACCCAGTTCGTCGCCCCGGGGGCGCCGCGCGGGATGTGGCTGGGCCTGAGCTACGCCTGGGACTGACTCAGCGCCCCGATGGGCCGTAGCGGCGCATTTGTTCGCGCTGCTGCGGGGTCAGCACCTCGCGGATCTGCTGCGCCGTCTCGAGGCGGTTGCGCAGCATCTGCAACCGCAGGTCGGACATCGCCTTGGCGGTCTTCATCACCGCGTCGATGTCGACCTTGGAGTGGTCGAAGTCCTGCCAGTGCGACAGCATCAGCGTGTGCATGTCGGTCATCAAGGCCCACTGCTTCTTCGACTGCGACTGCTCGATGGCCTCGATCCTGTGCTGCTGGGCTTCGCTGAGCTGCAGGCGGCCCAGTCCTGAGCCCCAGGGTCCGAAGCCCCCCATCATCCACGGGCCCATGCCGCCCAGGCCGGCGCCCCAGCCGCCCATCATGCCGGGGCCCCAGCCGCCGCCACCCTGCCAGCCGGGGCCGCCGCCCGCGCCGCCATGCCATTCGCCCGGTCCGTAGCCGCCGCCCCAGCCGGGCCCGTTCATCATGCCGGGGCCCATGCCGTAGCCGCAGCCGTAGCCGCGGCCATGGCCTGGCCCGTAGCCCGCTCCCGGAACGTAGCCGGGAGCCGCGGCGGCAGCCGCCGCGCCGCTGGCTGCCGGCGCGGCCTGCACCGGCGCTGCGGCAAGGCCCAGCGCCAACAGGGGCGCGGCCGCCAGCATGCACAAGGTACGTTGGTTCACGATGTTCATGATGCTCTCCTTCTGGGTGATGCGGGTTGCGGCGCCGGACATGGCGCAGACTGGCCCTCCTCCCGGAGGGCGGCATGCGCAGGCCCTCCGCGGCGCCTGTCAGCGCCCCCGCAGGTCGGCGCGCCGGCGCTTGTACTCGTCGGCGTCGATCTCTCCGCGCGCGTAGCGCTCGTCGAGAATGTCCAGCGCGTCGCGCGAGGCGTGGCGGCGACCGCGCCGGGAGTCGAAGGCGTCGCGCAGCGGGCCGATGGCGAACACGACGACCAGCACGAGCAGCAGCAGCATGAACAAGCCGCCGAAACCCCCGCCCATGCCATAGCCCATGCCGTAGCCCCAGCCGCCAGGATGTCCGTACCACATGGTTTTCGAGCCTCCAGTCGCTCTCGTACCCATACGGTAGTCCGGCTCGCGACGGGTGCCCTTGATCTGCCCCAACAATGCGCGCCGGCGGCGCGCGCCACGCAGCAAGCCAAGGGGCGCCGCGGTTGGCGCCGCGGCTATGCGGCGGCGGCCAGGCGGCGCGGCAGTTGCGCCGGGGACAGCGGGCGCGAGTACCACCAGCCCTGCCCCAGGTCGCAGCCGAGCTCGCGGCTGATGCGCGCCTGCGCCGGCAGCTCGATCCCCTCGGCAACGACCTGCATGTGCAGGCGGTGCGCCATCGACACGACCGCGTGGGCGATGGTGCGCGAGCGCTCGCAGGCTGCAAGCCCCTGCACCAGCGACGCGTCGAGCTTGAGGCTGTGAGGGCGCAGTTGCGCCAGCATCGCCAGGTTGGAGTAGCCGGTGCCGAAATCGTCGATCGAGATGCGCAGCCCGCTGTCGGCGAGTTGCGCGAGGTGATCCGCCACGCGCTCGGGCCAGCGGCTCACCGTGCGCTCGGTGATCTCCAGGGTCATGGCCTCGCAGGGCAGGCCGATGTCGTGCAGGTACCGCACCCACAGCTGGGTGGTGGGGCGCGAGGCCAGTTGCATCTGGGTCACGTTGACCCCCACGCGCACCTCGCTTGCGCTGCCGCGACGCAGGCGCAGGCATTCGTCGGCCGCGGCGCGGAACACCCAGTCGCCGATGTCCAGGATCAGGCCGCTGTCCTCGGCCAGCCCGATGAAGCGCTGCGGCTCGATGCTGCCCAGGCTCGGATGCTCCCAGCGCAGCAGTGCCTCGAAGGATCGGGTCGCGCCGTCCTCGACGCTGCAGATGGGCTGGTACACG
>JAKBBQ010000055.1 GCA_021808405.1 Pseudomonadota bacterium
GCTGCAGGAAGGCGAGGATCGCGCCGGTCTCGGCGGCCGTCAGTGGATGCTCGCCGTAGGCCGCGGCCATCGGCGCGAACGGCGGCGTGGCGATCATCGCCTGGATGCCGGCCGGGCCGATCTGCGTCCACGCGCTGCCCAGGCCGACGGCCAGGTGGCCGCCTTCGCTGGACAGGCCGCCGCCGGCGGCGGCATGGCAGGAAATGCAGGCCGCGCCGCCGTGGACCAGGCGCGTCTGGCCGCTGAACAGGCGCGCACCGCGCGCTGCCAGTGCCGCGTCGGGCGCGGCGGCCTGCGCCAGCGCGAAGGTGCTGCAGGCCAGCAGCGTGGCCATGGCCAGCCGGCGCAAGCCGAGCCGCGGTCGGGGAGGGCGAGTCACGTGGGTCTCCGCTACGGATGGGACACAGGCCGCACGATAGGCCGACGCAGCCCGCTTGCGAACGGGGGGCGGACGCGAGGAAGCGGCACGGTGTAGCCCGAAAGGGGTATGGATACGGCCCCGGTTTTCCTTGTGCGGCGGGGACTTGCGTGATGGGCGGCGCGCGACGCCGACACTCGCGGTCTTTGGAACTACCTCTTCTGCACGCCCGGATCGGGCGCACCGGCGCGGGCCGCGCGCCGGGCTCGCACGATAATTCGCCGGGGAGGATGCGTGGCGACACCGACAGTGCACGAGGTGGTGGTCATCGACGACCATCCGCTGTTTCGCAAGGGCCTGATCGCCCTGCTGGAATCGGCGGGCGGGCAGTTGCGCGTGCTCGGCGAGGCCGGCGATGGCCTGGACGGGCTGGCGCAGGTGCAGCGGCTCAAGCCGTCGCTGGTGCTGCTGGATCTGCATATGAAGGGTGGGCCGGGCGGTCTCGAGGTGCTGCGGCGGATCAAGTCCGAGCAGGCGCCGCCGCTGGTCATCCTGGTCACCGTGTCGGAGGCGGTCGAGGACCTGACCGCCGCGCTGCGTGCAGGAGCCGATGGGTACCTGCTCAAGGACATGCCGCCCCAGGAGCTGCTGCGCAGCGTGCTGCATACCGCGCGCACCGGCGCGATGGCGCTGAGCGGCGGCCTGGTCGGCCTGCTGGCGGCCGCGATGCGCGAGGACACGCGGGCGCGCAGTCGAGGCGCGGCGATGCTCACGGCGCAGGAGAGCCGGGTGCTGGATCAGATCCGCCTCGGTCGCAGCAACCGGGAAATCGCCGGAGAACTGGGGATCGCCGAGAGCACTGGCAAGATCCATGTCAAACGGGTGCTGAAAAAGATCAACGTCAGCTCGCGCACCCAGGCCGCGATCTGGGCGCTCAGCCACGGCTGAGCGCGCCCAGCGCAGGCCGGAGTAGTCCCTTCGAGCTAGGCGAAGGCGCTGCCTACCTGTACTTTCAGCGGATGGCCGCTGCTGCGCGCCCGGCCTATGGTTTGCCGCATCGAAAGGCAGCCTGGAGACGCGGCATGCAAAGCAATGCGGGTGGAGCGAGCCTGGTGCGCGGCAGTGCCCAGCGCTCGCTGATCGGAGCCACGATCGGCTTTTTCATCGGCTTCGGCGCAGTATCCCTGTTCGGGCCGACGGCCCAGAGTTTCATCCAGGTCATGCACCTGAGTCCGGCGCAGGTCGGGCTGCTGGTGGCCATGCCCATGCTGACGGGCTCGCTGCTGCGCATCCCCTTCGGCGCCTGGGTCGACCGCAACGGCGGCAAGCTGCCGTTCCTGGTCCTGCTGCTGGCCTCGCTGGCCGGAATCGGCGGGCTGTACTGGATGCTGCTGACCCTCTACCCGGACCACCTGGGCCCCGCTTCGTATCCGATGCTGCTGGGTTTCGGCGCGCTCGGTGGCTGCGGCATCGCCACCTTCTCGGTGGGTATCGGCCAGGTCTCCTACTGGTCGCCCAAGTCGCAGCAGGGCAAGGCGCTGGCCTTCTATGCCGGATTCGGCAATACCTCGCCCGGGCTGGTGGCCATCGTCCTGCCGCTGATCATCGCGGCCGGGGGCTTGTGGGTCGGCTATTTCGTGTCCCTGGTCATCGTGTTCGCCGGCATCGCCCTGTACATCGTGCTGGGCTTCGACGCGCCGTACTTCCAGTTGCTGCGCCGCGGCCATGCGCCGGCGCAAGCGCGCGCGGCGGCGCTGCAGCAGGGGCAGGAATTGTTCCCGGCGCCCAGCATCTCGCGCGCGCTGCTGGACTCCGCGGCGAGCTGGAGGACCTGGCCGCTGGTGGGGCTGTACTTCACCTCCTTCGGCGGCTTCCTCGCGCTGACCGCCTGGCTGCCGATGTTCTGGTCCAGCTACTACCGCGCGCCGCACTGGGTCGCGCTCGGACTGACCGCGGGTTTTTCGCTGTTCTCGTCGTTGATCCGCGTTCCCGGCGGCGGCTGGTCCGACCGTTTCGGCGGCGAGAAGGTGGCTTTCGCGGCCTTCGCGGTGCTGCTGCTCGGCGCCGGGCTGATGTCGGCTTCGTCGACCTTCGCGTGGTCGGTGCTGGGCGAGGTGTGCGTGGCCGCGGGCATGGGGGTGGCCAACGCGGCGGTGTTCAAGCTGGTACCGCACTATGTGCCCGATGCGGTCGGCGGCACCGCGGGCTGGGTCGGCGGCCTGGGCGCGCTGGGCGGCTTTGTCGTGCCCCCGCTGCTCGGTCGCATCGCCCAGGGCCTGGGCGCCGTGGGCTACGCCCGCGGCTACCTGGTCTACGTCGGGCTGGCGCTGCTCAGCCTGTTGCTGACCGCGCTGCTGTACGCGACCCGCCACGGCATCCGGCGCGGCGCGACCGGCCTGCCGGCCGGCGCGCGCTGAGGGGCGGCGCGCGCTGAGGGGCGGCCGCCGGGCAGGCGCCGCCGGCCGCGCGCTCGTCTACGATGCGGGGCATGGGCCCCGGGGCAAGGGGCAGGGAGAGCGGAATGGACATGCAGGCCGATGCACTGCGCGCCAGCGCGAGCACCGATTGGCTGGAACCGAGCCGGCAGTTGCTCGACGGGCTGGACAGCCCGCAGATCCTGGTCGCCGCGCACCCCGACCACCGCATCCTGCACGCCAACCCGGCGGCCTGCGAGGCCTTCGATGCCGCTGCGGGCCGGCCGATGGCCAGCCTGCCGCACGAACCCGGCGCACCCGGAGGCACGCTGGAGTTGCTGCGCGACGCCGGCGACGACGTGCCGCGGCTGCGCCTGGAGCATCGCGGGCGCGTCTATGTCGAACGGGTGCGTGCGGTGCGCAGCGGCCCGTCGGGGGTGGTCGGCTTCCATCTGGCCTGGCGCGAAGTGGGCGACATGCTGCGCGCCGCCAGCCTGCATGCCACCCGCCACGCGGTGCTGGCCGACCTGCGGCGCGCCGGAGCGGCGCTGGATGCCACGCGCGAGCGCAACGGCGCGGCGGTCGACGCCATCGAGGCGGCGATGCGGGGCGACGCGCAGGCGGTGCAGGACCTGCTTGCCCAGTCGCGCAGCATCGGCGAAATCGTGCGCTCGATTCGCGAGATCTCGATGCAGACCAACTTGCTGGCGTTGAATGCCGCGATCGAGGCGGCCCGCGCGGGCGAGTCCGGACGCGGCTTCGCGGTCGTCGCCGACGAGGTGCGCTCATTGGCTGGCCGGGCCGGCGCCGCGACCACCGAGGTCGAGCAGAACATGGGGCGCATCGTCGGCGGAGTGGAAGGCATCGACAGGCTGAGCCGGCAGGTGGCGCAGGAAATCGGGGTGATCCACGAAATCGATGCCAGCCTGGCCCACAGCATGGCGGCGCGGCGCGACGCCGTCGCGCGGCTGGCCCTGAACGACGTCATGGTCTGGCTGGAGCAGCTGGTGCTGGCGGCGCGCGCCTGCGTCGATCCCTGGCTGGAGGCCGAGCGGGGTTTGCTGGACGAGGACTTCGAATCCGGCCACCTCGGACTGTGGCTGGCCACGGACGGCCAGCGCAGCCTGGGCGCGCAGCCGGCGTTCGCCCAGGCGGTCGATGCGCTGCGCGCGACCCTGCAGTCGGCACGGCAGGTCGGCGAGGCGTGCCGGCGCAGGCAGCCTGCGCAGGCGCTGCTCGGCGAGGTGCTGGCGCAGGCCGCCGCGGCGCGCCAGGCGCTGCGGCAGATCGACTCGGCGATCGCCGCGCAGGCCGGGTGAGCGCGGCGCGGCGACGCGTCAGCCGCCGCGCGAAGCGTCGGCGCGGATCATGTCGACGGCCTTTTCCGCCATCATGATCGCCGGCGCATTGGTATTTCCCGACACCAGCGTGGGCATGACCGAGCAATCGATCACCCGCAACCCGCGCATGCCGTGCACCCTCAGCCGGGAGTCGACCACCGCCAGCGGGTCGTTGCCCATGCGACAGGTCCCCGAGGGGTGGAAAATGGTCGCGCCGTTGTCGCGGCAGTATTCCAGCAGCGCGGCGTCGTCGTCGACCTGCGGGCCCGGCTTGACCTCGCGCTTGACGTAGGGACGCATGGCCGCCGACGAGGCGATGGCTCGCGCCGCGCGCACCGCGGCCACCGCGGTGCGGCGATCGAGGTCGGTCGACAGGTAGTTCGGCTGCATCGACGGCGGCTCCAGCGGATCGGCGGAGCGGAGGAGCACGCGCCCGCGCGACTGCGGCCGCAGCTGGCATACCGACAGCGTGAAGCCCGAGAAGGGGTGCACCGCACCGCCGGCCATGTCGGCCGACAGCGTGGCGACATGGAACTGGATGTCCGGGGTGGCGGCCTCCTGCGGCAACGCGCGCATGAAGCAACCGCCCTGGTTGATTCCCACCGCCAGCGGACCGCTGCGCCGGAACAGCCACTGCAGACCCAGTCTGGTGCGGCCGGCCAGGGTGCGCAACTGGTCGTTGGTGGTGATCGGCCTGGTGCATTCATAGATCAGCCGCATCTGCAGGTGGTCCTGCAGGTTCTCGCCGACTCCCGGCAGGTCGAGCGCGACCTCGATGCCCAGGCTGCGCAGGTGTTCGGCCGGGCCGATTCCCGACAGTTGCAGCAGTTGCGGCGACTGCAGCGCGCCGGCGGCCAGCAACACCTCGCCGTCGCAGCGTGCCTCCTGCTCGCGGCCGCCCCGCAGGTAGCGCACGCCGACCGCGCGGTCGCCTTGCAGGATCAGCGAGGTCGCCTGGGCCTGGGTGAGCACCCGCAGGTTGGGGCGGCCGCGCGCGGGAGCCAGGTAGGCCTTGGCCGCGCTGCAGCGCCAGCCGCGCCAGGTGGTCAGCTGGTAGTAGCCGGCTCCCTCCTGGGCGGCGCCGTTGAAGTCCTCGGTGCGCGGCACGCCGATCTGGCCGGCGCCGTCGATGAAGGCCTCGATGAGTTCATGGCGAGCCCCGACGTCCGACACCCTCAGGGGGCCGTCGCCGCCGTGGTAGGTGCTGGCGCCGCGCTGGTTCGCCTCGCTGCGCACGAAATACGGCAGCACCTCGTCGAAACCCCAGCCCTCGTTGCCCAGGGCCCTCCAGTGGTCGTAATCCTCCCGCTGGCCCCGGATATAGATCAGGCCGTTGATCGAACTCGAGCCGCCCAGGGTCTTGCCGCGCGGCCAGTAGATGCGGCGGCCGTTCATGTGGGGGTCGGGGTCGGTGTAGAAGCACCAGTTGTACCGCTTGCTCCACATGGTCTTGCCGTAGCCGATCGGCAGGTGGATCCAGAACGAGCGGTCGGCCGGCCCGGCCTCGAGCAGCAACACCCGGGTCTGCGGGTTTTCGCTCAGCCTGCCGGCCAGCGTCGAGCCGGCGGAACCCGCGCCCACTACGATGTAGTCGAACTGCTCTGCCATGTAAGCCACTCCTCGACAAGGCGCCCCGTCGCGTGCGTTTGCCCGGGCAGGGGCAGGTGCGTTCGCGGACCGATGGGTCGACGGTGATGAAGGTAAAAGTGGAACACAACGTCTCAAAAAGAGCTAGTCCTCGGTTACCCGATGGGCCTCCGGATCCCCCCAGCCCGAATGACGGGGCCGACGCGTCGCCCAACGGCTCGTCGTCCGAACGGGTGTTGCGGCTGCTGTCGTGCATCGCCGACGCCGGGCGACCGCTGGGCCTGGCCGAACTCGCGGCGACCCTGGATCTGCCCAAGGCTACGGCCCACCGCCTGTGCAGGCAATTGCTCGACCTCGGTTACCTGGTGCGCGATGTCGACGAGCGCAGCTTCGCGGTCGGCCCGGCGTTGCGCAAACTGGCGTTCGACGCGTTGTCGCACTCGACGGTGCGCGGGCTGCGCCACGCCGTGCTGACGGACCTGGTCGCCGCAGTCGGGGAAACCTGCAACTTCACGACCCTCGACGGAGCCGAGGTGCTGTACCTGGACCGCGTCGAGGCACCGTGGCCGTGGCGGCTGACCCTCGACGTCGGGGTGCATGTTCCGCTGCACTGCACCGCCAGCGGCAAGCTGTTCCTGGCGAACATGCCGCGCGAGCGGCGCAACCGCATCGTCGAGCAACTGGAGCTGGCGGCGCTGACGGCCAACAGCCTGACCGACGTCGCCGCGCTGCGCGCCGACTGCGACCTGATCGCGCGTCAGGGCTACTCGGTCGATCGCGAGGAATTCATCGCCGGGCTGGTCGCCGTGGCGGTGCCGGTGCGCGACCGTACCGGGCAGACCCGCGCGGCCGTGGCGGTGCATGCGCCTGTGGCTCGGCGCTCGCTGCAGCAACTGCTGGGCTACCTGCCGCACCTGCAGCGGGCCGCGGCGCGCATGTCCGAATGGCTTTGAGCGGGCGCGCGAGCGCCCGCGGGCAGGCGCTTTGGTGCGGTGCGGCATTTTTCGGGACGCCGGTTCCTAGGGAATACCCTATGATTGGGGTAAACCATGAGGAACGCCATGAAAACCCGCTCCGATTCCGTATGGGCCCTTCCCCTTGCCGGGGTTGCCGCAGGCGGCCAGGCCGGCCTGCGCTCCGGCGTGCGCCAGCCGGGCAAGCCAGTCGCCGCCAGCGGCCGTCCGGTGCGCCGTGCGCTGGGCGAACTGGCGAGCTGGCTGCAGCGCGCCCGCGCGCTGAACTCGCAGGCCCTGTAGGGCGCCGGCGGCGGCGCGCCGCAGCCGCGCCGCATGCCCCGCATCCGATAATGGGCGGATGCACACCCTTTTGATCGACGTCTCGGTCTTCGATGCCGGGGCGTGGCGGCAAGTCGTGCAGGCCGGCGCAATGCCGCGCCTGCGGCGGCTGCTGCGCCTGGCTGCCCACCGCGATGTCGAGGCCCCCACGGCCGACTCGCAGCCGGCCTGGTTGAGCCCGGCCGAGCGCTGGATGGGTCGCGCCTTCGGCCTGCACGACCCGCTGTCGGGCCAGGCTGCCGAACAATTCCCCTGGGGGGCGCTGGCGGCGCTGGCAGCCGGGCTGCAGCCGGCCGGCCGGGCCTGGGGCGTGGCGCTGCCGGTGCACCTGATGCTCGGGCGCGACCGCCTGCAATTGGCCGATCCGGCCGCACTGCAACTGCAGCCCCAGGAGGAACAGGCGCTGCTCGACGCGGTGCTGCCGCTGCTGGACGAGCAGGACTGGACGCTGCGCATCGCCCAGCCGGGCTGCTGGCTGCTGGGCCATCGCTCGCTGCAGCGGGTGCGCACCGCCGATTCGCTGCGCGCGGTCGGTCGCAATGCCGCCGACTGGATGCCCGGCGGCGAGGACGCGGCTCCGTGGCGCAGGTTGTTGACCGAAATCCAGATGGTGTGGCTGGCCCACCCGGTCAACGAGGCGCGCCAGCAGGCCGGCCTGCCGGAGGTCAATTCCCTTTGGCTGCACGGCTGCGGCGAATGGCCCGGGACGCCGACGAGCCCCTTCGTGGACGACGCCCGGGCAGCGCTGCCGGGCCCGGGGTCAAGCTGCGGCTGGCTGCGCGCGCTGGGCCTGGCGCTGCCTGCGCTGCCCCCGGCCGCGCAGGCCGGGACGCTGCGGGTGCTGCAGCCGGGGGTGCAGGATGCGGCCGACGCCGGCACGGCATGCGCCCGGCTGGACGAACAGGCCGAAGCTGCGCTGCGCCAGGCGTTGCGCGAGCAGGCGCGGGCGCGCCTGGTGCTGGCCGGCGAGCGCGGCTGGGTCGAGCTCGAGCTGCGGCGCGCCGGAGGCTGGCGGGTCTGGCGCGACTCCGCGTCGCGCAGCCTGCTGGCGGCGATCTGAACCCATCGAGCGACTGCGTGGTCATGCAATTCGTGCTTCGCGACCCCTCGCCGCGCCGGGTGCACAGCCTGCAAAGCGCCGGCATCCATCCGCTGCTGGCCAGGCTGCTCGCGGCGCGCGGGATCGGCGAGCCGGCCCAGGCCCAGCCGCGCCTCGGCGACTTGTTGCCGCCGGCGCTGCTGCTGCATGCCGATGCCGCCGCGGTCGCGCTGGCCGACGCCATCGCCGACGGCCAGCGGCTGTGCGTGGTGGCCGACTACGACTGCGACGGCGCCACCGCCTGCGCGGTGGCGCTGCGCGGCCTGCGCATGCTGGGCGCGCGGGTGCAGTACCTGGTGCCCAACCGCTTCACCACCGGCTACGGGCTGTCGCCGGCGGTGGTCGACCTGGTGGCGCGCCAGTCCGGCGAACCGGTGGACTGGATCGTCACCGTCGACAACGGCATCGCCAGCCTCGACGGGGTGCTGCGCGCCCACGAACTGGGCATGCGGGTGCTGATCACCGACCACCACCTGCCGGGCGCGCAGCTTCCCCCAGCCGACGTCATTGTCAACCCCAACCAGCCCGGTTGCTCCTTCCCGAGCAAGAATCTGGCCGGGGTCGGGGTGATGTTCTACGTGCTGCTGGAGTTGCGCGCCGAGTTGCGCCGACGCGGCCGCTTCGCCGCCGCCAGCCAGCCCCGGCTCGATGCGTTGCTCGACCTGGTCGCGCTGGGCACGGTGGCCGACGTGGTGCCGCTGGACGCCAACAACCGGCTGCTGGTCGCCGAGGGATTGCGCCGCATGCGCGAAGGCCGCATGCAACCGGGGGTGCGCGCGCTGTTCGCCGCTGCCGGCCGCGATGCGGCGCAGGCCGGGAGCTTCGACCTGGGCTTCGCGCTGGGGCCGCGGATCAACGCCGCCGGGCGCCTGGCCGACATGACGGTGGGAATCGAGTGTCTGAGCACCGACGACGCGTCGCGCGCGCTGGAACTGGCGCAGGCGCTCGACGCGATCAATCGCGAGCGCCGCGGCATCGAGCAGCGCATGCGCGAGCAGGCCGAGGCCGCGCTGCGGCCGTTGCGCCAGCAGCCCGCGCAGCGCGCGTCGATCTGCCTGTGCTCGGCCGACTGGCATGAAGGGGTGGTGGGCATCGTCGCCGGTCGGCTCAAGGAGCTCCACCACCGGCCGACCTTCGTGTTCGCTCCAGGCGGCGATTCCCATCTGCGCGGCTCCGGGCGCTCGATCGAGGGTTTCCACCTGCGCGACGCCCTCGACCTGGTATCGAAGCGCGAGCCGGGGCTGCTGCTGCGTTTCGGCGGCCATGCCGCCGCCGCCGGCTGCACCATCGCCGCCGACGGCTTCGAACGTTTCGCCCGCGCCTTCGAGGCCGTCGCCGAGCAAGGGCTTTCGCCCGAGCTGCTGGCGCGCCGGCTGGAGGTCGACGGCGAGCTCGACGCCCAGTGGTACGACGTGCAGACCGCCGCGCTGCTGCAGCAGCAGGTCTGGGGGCAGGGCTTCGCCCCGCCGTTGTTCGCCAGCGACATCGAGGTGCTGCAGCAGAGCCAGTTCGGCAACGGCCACCTGCGTGCCCGCGTGCGGGCGGCGCGGGCAGGCGACGCGGTGCGCGAACTCGTGGCCTGGAACCACAGCGACTTCCTGCCGCAGCGCGCGCGCGTGGCCTGGCGGCTGGAGGCCAATACCTGGCAGGGACGCAGCGCCCCGCGCATGGTGCTGCAGGCCGTCGAGCAGTCCTGAGAGAGCGCGCGCGGCGGTACGCAGCGGCGCGCGGAACGGCTATGCTGTGTCCATGATGCAGGCGTCGCCGAGTTCGCTGGCTTCCATCCTCGCCGCCGCCCTGGGCGCCGACGGAGCTGCGCCGGCATGGCTGGACAGCCTGGACCTCGGGGTGATGCTGGCCGACGCGCGCCAGAGCGATTACCCGCTGTTGTATGTCAACGCCGCCTACTGCCGGCTCACCGGGGTGCCCGCCGAGGACTCGCTGGGAGTCAATGCGCGCTGGATGGCGCAGGGGCGCGACGACCAGCCGGCGCTGCAGCAGGTGCGCGCGGCGCTGGCGCAGGGGCGGCGATGCCGGGTCGAGCTGCGCAATCGCCGGCCCGACGGAACCGAATGCTGGATCTCGCTGTCGCTGCACCCGCTGCCGCAGCCCGGCGACCCGGCCGGGCGAGCGCGCTACTTCCTCGGGCTGCTGCTCGACGTCAGCGAGTTGCGCGCCGCGCAGCACGAGCACCGCGTGCTGGGCGAACTCTACCGGGCGTTGCTGGCCGAGGAGGACCTGGTGCTGGCCGGGGGCGACCTCGGCGACATGCTGCAAAGGGCCTGCGAGCGCCTGGCCGAGTCGGGGATGTTCCACGCCGCGCTGGTCGGTCGCGCCGGCCAGCACGGTTACCTCGACCTGCTGGCGCAGGCCGGCAGCGTGCATGTCAGCGAGGACTGGTGGCGGCCGCCGGTGCTGGGCGAGCAGGCCGAGCACAGCCTGGCCGGCCGCGCCTGGAACACCCGTCGGACGCACTACACCAACCGCTACGCCGACGATGCCTCGCTGAGCCTGTACGGCCAGGCCATGCGGCGCATCGGCGTGCAGTCGGTGGCGATGCTGCCGGTGCTGCGTGGCGGACACCGCTGGGCGTTGTTCGGCGTGTTGTCGACCGAGGCCGACGCCTTCACCCCCGGGGTGCTGGAGTTGCTGGAGCGGGTCGCGCGGCTGCTCGGGCACGCGCTGGACGCCTTCGACCTGCGGCGCCGGCTGCAGCAGGAACAGCACCATATTTCGTGGCTGGCCGAACACGATCCGCTGACCGGCTTGCTGAACCGCCGCGGTCTGCGGCTGCGGCTGCAGGAACTGCTGGCGCAGGTCGACACGCAAGGCGGTTTCGTCGCCGTCGGCATCCTCAATTTCGACGATTTCCGGCAGATCAACGACCACCACGGCCACGCCGCCGGCGACGCGCTGCTGCGCGCGGTGGCGGCGCGGCTGGTGGAAGCCGTGCGTTCGTCGGACATGATCGCTCGCCTCGGCGGCGACGAGATCGTGCTGGTCATGCAGGGGCTGGTCGCGCGCGAGGACCTCGAGCCCGCGCTGGTGCGCATCCGCCAATGCATTGCCGAGCCGGTCACCCTGCCGCCCGGCGAAACCGTGATCCAGGTGCGCGCGAGCCTGGGGCTGACGGTCTACCCGGACGACTCGAGCGAGCCCGACGAGTTGCTGCGCCACGCCGACCAGGCGCTGTACGCGATCAAGCGCCAGCCCCGCAGCGGCGACGCGCCCTTCTGGCGGCTGTATCAGCCGCAGGTCGATCGCGATCGCTACCAGCACCTGCGGCTGGTGCGCGAGCGCATGGCCCACGGTGGCCTGCGGGTGCACTACCAGCCCGTGGTCGACATGGCGAGCTGGCGAGTGGTCGAGGTCGAGGCGCTGGCGCGCCTGGACGACGGCCACGGCGGCCTGATCGCGCCGCTGGACTTCATCCATCAGCTCGGGCGCGACGGCCTGGTCTCGATGACGGTGGCCGTGCTGCGCCAGGCGGCGATCGACGCCTTGCGCTGGCAGCGTCAGCTGGGTGCCGAACTGGCGGTGGCGGTCAACATCGATCCGCTGCTGCTGGCCTCGGGCGAGGCGCTGGACACGGTGCGCGAGGTCGCCGCGAGCACCGGCCTGGCGCCGCAGCGCATGGTGCTGGAGCTGCTCGAGCACAATGACTTCCTGTCCTTCACGTCGGCCCAGGACACGCTGGCCGCGCTGCGCAGCTTCGGCTGCCGCATCGCCCTCGACGACGTCGGCAGCGCCTACTCGTCGCTGCTGCGGGTGAAGGAACTGCCGATCGACATCATCAAGCTCGACCAGGGGTTCATCCGCGGCCTGGCCGACAATCCGCAGGATCTGCGCTTCGTGCAAAGCCTGGCGCAGCTGGCGCGCGGCCTCGGCGTGGACTTCGTCGCCGAGGGAGCCGAGACCCCCGACATCGTCGACGCGTTGCGCGCCCTGCGGGTGCCGCAGGCGCAGGGCTGGGGGATCGCCCGCCCGATGCCTGCCGAAGCCTTCGAGGCCTGGCTGGCGGCGCTGCAGCCGCGACGCCACGCGCTGCAGCCCGGATTGCTCAGCTGCGTGGCCGAGCAACTGGTGGCGCTGGACACCGACCTGCAGATCGCTCGCCACTACCCCGAGCCCAAGCCCGCGCTGATCATGAGCCGCGGCCCGGCCGACGGCGCGGTGGGCCGCTGGCTGAGCAGCGCCGGGCTGAGCGCGCAGCATCCGCTGGCGATGGCCTATGCGGAGTTGTACGCCATGGTCCGCGACTGGGTCGCCGCCGGTCCCGACGCCGACGACGCGATGACCCAGTCGGCGATGGACCACCTGTTGCGCTGCGCCGGCGACTACCTGCGCGCCCAGCGCTGAGCGGGCCGCGTTCAGGCGGCGCGCGCGGCCTCCCGCAGGCTGCCGTGGTGCAACTCGAGCACGCGCGAGCAGCGCGCCGCCAGCTGGCGGTCGTGGGTGACCAGCACCATCGCGGTGCCGTGGCGCTGCACCATCTGTTCGAGCAGGGAGAACACCTGCTCGGCCGAATCGGAGTCGAGGTTGCCGGTGGGCTCGTCGGCCAGCAGCAGCGCCGGCCGGGTGACCAGCGCGCGCGCCAGCGCCACGCGCTGGCGCTCGCCGCCCGACAGCTCGGCCGGTCGGTGGCCCAGGCGTTGGCCCAGGCCGACCTGTTCGAGCAGCGCCGCGGCCTGCTGCTGCGCCTGTGTCGCGGCCAGGCGACGAATCCGCAGCGGCATCATCACGTTGTCCAGCGCGGTGAACTCGGGCAGCAGGTGGTGGAACTGGTAGACGAAACCCACCTGCAGGTTGCGCCACTGGCCTTGCTGCGCCGCGGACATGGAGCGCCATGTCCTGCCGCAGACCTCGATGCTGCCGGCGTCAGGCTCGTCCAGCCCGCCCAGCAGGTGCAGCAGGGTGCTCTTGCCCGAGCCCGAGGAGCCGGTGATCGCCAGCGAGTGCCCGCGCTGCAGCTGGAGGTCGATGCCGGCCAGCACCTGCACCGTCTGCGGGCCGCCGCTGTAGCGCTTGTGCACGCCCTGCGCCCGCACTACCCATGGTTCCTGAGGATGCGTCATCGAGACCCCTGCGGATCGGCAGCGCCCTGCGGGCGGTATTCGGGGACCAGCGCGGCCAGCCAGTGCTTGACCGTCGGGGCATCGGGCTCGGGCGCGCCCTGCGTGCCGGCCTGGAACCGCAGGCGCAGCGCCTGCAGGTCGATCCCCGGGCCGTCGCTGTCGCCGTGGCGCGCGACGCGCAGCTTGGGGTGGGGGGTGGGCAGCGTGGTCTCGTCGTCGGCCAGCAATTCCTCGTACAGCTTCTCGCCGGGGCGCAGTCCGGTGAACACCACCGGCACCTCCTGCTCGGTCTTGCCCGACAGCCGGATCATCATCCGCGCCAGCTCGACGATGCGAACCGGCTCGCCCATGTCGAGCACGTAGATCTGCCCGCTGTCGCCGATCAGCGCGGCCTGCAGCACCAGCTGGGCCGCTTCGGGAATGGTCATGAAGTAGCGCACGATCTCCGGATGGGTCACGGTCACCGGCCCTCCGGCGGCGATCTGCTGGGCGAAGCGCGGCACCACGCTGCCGCTCGACCCCAGCACGTTGCCGAAGCGCACCGCCACCATGCGGGTGTCCGGGTGCTGGCGCGACAGCGCCAGCAGCGCGCGCTCGGCCAGGCGCTTGCTCGCCCCCATCACGTTGGTCGGGTTGACGGCCTTGTCGGTGGAGATGAGCACGAAGCGCCGCGCTCCGCAAAGCGCCGCGGCGCGCGCGGTATGGACGGTGCCCAGCACGTTGGTGCGCACCGCCTCGATGGCGTTGTCCTGTTCCATCAACGGCACGTGCTTGTAGGCCGCGGCGTGGAACACCAGCGCCGGCCGCTCGCGCTGCAGCAGCTGCTGCAGCCGTTCGGCGTCGCGCACGTTGGCGGTGAGGAACACCGCCGGCAGTTCCGGGTGGCGAGCCTTGAGTTCGTGCTCGAGCTGATAGATGGCGAATTCCGACACATCCAGGCAGACCAGGCGGCCGACGCCCAAGCGCGCGATCTGGCGACACAGCTCGGAGCCGATCGAGCCGCCGGCCCCGGTGACCAGCACGCACTGCCCGGCGAACAGCTCGGACAGGCCCCGCACGTCGAGCTGCACCGCCGCGCGACCGAGCAGGTCGTCGAGTTCCAGGTTGCGCGGCGCCGCCGATTGCGCATCGGGCTGCAGCCACTCGTCGGCGCGCGGCAGGGCCAGCAAGGCCAGGCGGGCGCCGCTGGCCTGCTCGAGCAACAGCCGGCGCGCCGCCGAGCCCGCGCTGGCGGCGACCAGGGCGTGCAGCGCGCCGAGTTCCTGCGCCGCCTGCTCCAGCGCCTGCGGCGGCCCGAGCACCGGCAGGTCGTGCAGCCGCGAGCCCGCCTCGCCGGGGTGCGGGCTGTAGACCCCGACGACTCGCCACTGCCGGTTGGCGCGCAGGCTCTGCAGCGTCGGCGCGGCCTCGTCCACGCTGCCCAGCAACAGCAGCGGCCGCGCCTGTTCGCTGGCCTCGCGGCTGCTGCGCTCGCCGCGCAGCCGCGAACGCAGCCGCAGCGCGAGCAGCGCGGCGATCGCCAGCAGCGGGTGGATGAGCACGATGGAGCGCGGGAAGTTGGGCACCCGCAGCACCAGCAGCACGGCAGCCAGGCTGATCGCCGCCAGCGCGCAGCCGCGCAGCAGCCGCAGCACGTCGGGCACGCTGGCGTGGCGCCAGGCCGATCGATAGATGCCCAGCGCGCTCAGCGAGACGATCCATGCCGCCACCGCCACCGGCAGGGTCAGCGCGACGATGGGCACGATGTTGGCCGGGGCGTTGTTGCGCAGCAGGCTGAAGCGGAACACGAACGCCGCCAGCCACGCCAGCCCGACCAGCGTGGCGTCGGCCAGCAGGCGCCGCCAGCCGCGCTGCCACCAGGCCAGCGACGCCTTCATGCCCGCTGCACCAGCAGCCGCAGCCCGCGCAGCAGCAGCTCGCACACCCGTTGCAGCTGGGCGTCGTCCATGTTCGAACCCGAGGGCAGGCACACGCCGCCCTCGAAACACTGCCGGGCCACGTCGGTCTGTTCGGCGTGGGCGAAGTAGCGCCGGCCGTGGAACAACGGCTGCAGGTGCATGGGCTTCCACACCGGCCGCGCTTCCACGTTGTGGCGCTCGAGGAAGTCCAGCAGCGCGTCGCGCCGCCGCGCGGCCTGCGGCAGGTCGAGGGTGAAGGCCGACAGCCAGCGCGAGCCGCGGTGGCCGGCTGGCTCGTCCATCCAGCGCAGCCCCGGCAGCGCGCCGAGTTCGCGCCGGTAATGATCGAAGATGGCGCGCCTGCGCTCGACCCGCTGGCCGAGCACCCGCAGCTGGCCGCGGCCGATTCCCGCCAGCACGTTGCTCAGGCGGTAGTTGTAGCCGTCCTCGACATGCTCGTAATGGCGCGCCGGCTCGCGCGCCTGGGTCGACAGCTTGCGCGCGTGGGCGATCAGCTGCTCGTCCGCGCCGACCAGCATGCCGCCGCCCGAGGTGGTGATGATCTTGTTGCCGTTGAAGGAAAACACCGCCAGCCGCCCGAAGCTGCCGCTGGCGCGGCCGTGCAGCGTGGCCCCCAGCGATTCGGCGGCGTCCTCCAGCATCGGCACCCCGGCTTCGTCGAGCAGGGGCAGCAAGTCGTCCATCTGCGCGCTCTGGCCGTACAGGTTCACCACCACCGCCGCCTTGGGTCGCACGCCCTCGCGCCGCAGCGCGTGCAGCGCCTCGCGCAAGGCCCGCGGCGACATGCTCCAGCCCTGCGGCTCGGAGTCGACGAACACCGGCGTCGCCCCCAGCTGCACGATGGGGTTGGCGCTGGCGACGAAGGTCAGGCTGGAGCACAGCACGTGGTCGCCGGGCCCGACGCCCAGCAGTCGCAGCCCCAGGTGCAGCGCGGCGGTCCCCGAGCTGGTGGCGGCAGCGTGCGGCACCCCGACCCACGCCGCCACCTCGCGCTCGAAGGCGTCGACATGCGGCCCCAGCGGCGCGATCCAGTTGCTCTCGAAGGCCTCGCGCACCAGCCCGGCCTCGTCGTCGCCCAGGTGGGGAGACGACAGGTAGGTGCGGCGAGACAGTTCGCGGCGGGTCACCAGGTCGACCACCCGGCCCTCGGCGTCGAGCACCGGAAGGTGGTCGATGCGGTGGCGGTCCAGCCGCTGCAGCACCTCGTGCAGCCCGTCTTCCAGGCCCACGGTGTGCGCGGGCGACGCCGGCAGCGAGGCCAGCGTGGCGTCGCCTGGCACGCCGGCCAGGGTGGCGCGGCGCAGGTCGCCGTCGGTCAGGGTGCGCAGCAGGCGGCGCGAGTCGTCGACCACGAGCAGCACGCCCTGCGCGCCGGCGTCCAGCCGGGCCAGCGCCTGCAGCAGCGTGATGTCCGGGGACACCAGCAGGGATTCGAAGGGTTGCGGATTCATCGCTTTCGGCGCTTTCGTTGGCGCTGCTCAGGCCGCGGCATGGCGGGTCGGGCGCGCCGGCACGCCGGCCCAGCGCGCGTCGGCGGGCAGGTCCTCGAGCAGCACGGCGCCGGCGCCCAGCACGCAGCCCGCGCCCAGGCGCAGGCCGCGCAGCACGGTGCTGCCGGAGCCGACCAGAGCCGCCTCGCCGACATGCACCCCGCCGCCCAGCCGCGCTCCCGGGGCGACATGACTCCACGCGGCCAGGCGGCAGTCATGGTCGACCACCGCGGTGTGGTTGACCACGCTGCCTTCGCCCAGCACCGCCGCCGGGCCGACCACGCAGTGCGCGGCGAGCAGGCAGCCGGGTGCGATGCGCGCGGTGGCGGCGAATTGCTGCCGGG
>JAKBBQ010000056.1 GCA_021808405.1 Pseudomonadota bacterium
CTCCCCCGCGCCGGCCGCGCCGCAGCCGGGCGCCGTCTCTGCCGGCACGAGCGCGCTCGGCCGGTGGTTGCCCCAGGCCGTGTCGTTGCAGGTCGGCCAGCTGACCGTGGCCGACCGGGTGTTCGACCACGTGGTGCTGGGCGCCACCCGCACCGGCTCGCTGTGGCAGGCGAACTTGCGCAGTACCCAGCTCGAGGGCGCCGTGGATTGGCGCATGGGCCAGGGCGACGCGCCGGGCAGCATCCGCGCCAGGCTGAGCCGACTGCGGCTGCCCGAGAGCGCCGACAGCGATGTCGAGCACCTGCTCGACCAGCAGGTGCGCAGCCTGCCCGCGCTGGACCTGCAGGCGCGCGACGTGGACATCCACGGACACCATTTCGATTCGCTGCAGCTGCGCGCCGTCAACCGCGGCCGCGGCGCCGCCCGGCAGTGGGACCTGACCGACGTGCGGTTGAGCTCCGGCGATGCGCTGCTGAGCGCCAGCGGCAACTGGAGCCCCGCCGGTGCCGGCGACACCGCGCGCCACCGCATGTCGCTGGGCTTCAAGCTCGACGTCGCCGACGCCGGCGGGCTGCTCGCCCGCCTGGGCAAGCCCGGGCTGCTCAAGGGCGGCAAGGGGGTTCTGCAGGGAACGCTGACGTGGCTGGGTTCGCCGCTGGCGCTGGACTACCCGACGCTGTCGGGGCAGTTCAACCTGCAGCTGGGCAAGGGCCAGTTCCTCAAGGCCGACCAGGGGCTGGCCAAGCTGCTCGGGGTGCTCAGCCTGCAGAGCCTGCCGCGACGCCTGATGTTCAACTTCAGCGACGTGTTCGCCAGCGGCTTCGCGTTCGACAAGGTCGACGCCGACGTGCAACTGCTCGACGGGGTCGCCACCACCAACGATTTCAAGATGACCGGGCTCTCGGCCACGGTGTTCATCGACGGCTCGGCCGACCTGGCGCGCGAGACGCAGGATCTGTACGTGGTGGTGGTGCCGGACATCAACGCCGGATCGGCCTCGCTGGCCTATGCTCTGATCAATCCGGCGATCGGCCTGGGGACCTTCATCGCCCAGCTGATCGCCCGTGAGCCGCTGATGAAGGCGCTGACCTATGGCTATCGCATCACCGGCACCTGGGACCATCCCAAGGTGACGCCGCAGCACGAGCCCCATGTGCCGGGGGCGGCTGCGCGCGCCACCGCGCCTTGAGCCTGCCGCCACGGCCCTTTGCCCCTCCTCCGGAGCCCGCCATGCGAGTCGCCTGCCTGCAAGTCGTTTCCTCCACCGACCTCGACCACAACCTGGCGCGTGCCGACGCGCTGCTCGACGAGGCCGCCCGGCGTGGCGCGGCGCTGGCGGTGCTGCCCGAATACTTCTGCATCATGGAGCAGGTCGGTGCCGGCAAGACCCGCTTCGCCGAGACGCCGGGCTCGGGCCCGGTGCAGCAGATGCTGGCCGCGGCGGCGGCGCGCCACCGCATGTGGGTGGTCGGCGGGTCGCTGCCGCTGCAGTGTCCCGAGCCGGACCGGGTGTTCAACAGCACGATGGCCTTCGGCCCCGACGGCAAGCTGCTCGCCCGCTACGACAAGATGCACCTGTTCGCGTTCGAGCGCGGCGCCGAGCGCTACGCCGAGGCCGACACCATCGCGCCCGGCAGCCAGCCGGCGGCCTTCGACGCGCAGGGGCTGCGAATCGGGCTGTCGATCTGCTATGACCTGCGCTTCCCCGAGCTGTATCGCGCGCTGTCGGCACCGGCCCCCTGCGACGCCTTCCTGGTGCCGGCGGCCTTCACCTACACCACCGGGGAAAAGCACTGGGAGGTGCTGCTGCGGGCGCGGGCGATCGAAAACCTGGCCTACGTGGTGGCCAGCGCGCAAGGCGGGCGGCACGCCAACGGACGCCGCACCTGGGGCCACTCGATGATCGTCGACCCCTGGGGCGAGGTGCTGGCGATGCAGGCCGAGGGCGAAGGGGTGATCACCGCCGACATCGAGCGCGAGCGCATCGCCTCGTGGCGCGCCAGCCTGCCGGCGCTGCAGCACCGGCGCATGCGCTGAGGCGTGCGCCGGGGCCGCGCGCGAGCGGCCCGACTCAGCCCGCGCTGGGCTGGGCGACGTAGACTTCCACCCGCCGGTTCATCGCGCGGCCGGCAGCGGTGGCGTTGCTGGCCACCGGATCGCGGGGCCCGAGGCCCTGCACGCCGATGCGTTGCGCGGCCACGCCTCGCGATACCAGGTAGTTCTTCACCGACTGCGCGCGGTTGTTCGACAGCGGATAGTTGATCGAGTCGGATCCGGTGTTGTCGGTGAAACCGATCACCTGCACGGTCTCTCCCGGATTGGCCTGCAGGCCCTGGGCGAGCTGGTCGAGCACCGGGTACAGCCGGGTGTTGAGCTGGGCGCTTCCGGTGGCGAAGCCGGCATCGGCCGGCACGCCGATCTTCAGCCTGTTGTCGGCGGTCTGCGACACCTGCACCCCGGTCCCCGCGGCGGCGCGCTGCATCTGCTGTTTCTGCTGCTCCAGGTGACGGTTCCACAGGTAGCCGCCTGCGGCGCCCACCGCGGCGCCCAGCGCAGCGCCCTGCATCGCGCTGCTGCCCGTGTTGCCGCCGGCGGTCATCGCGCCGATCAGCGCGCCGGCCGCCGCGCCGATTCCGGCACCCTGCGCGGTGGAGGTCTGCGACTGGCTCATATTGGCGCAGCCGCCGAGGACCACGGCGGCTGCCACTGCGGCTGCAAGGCTTCGTTGCAACATGAAATTCCTCCTTGGGCAAGGTCTTGCGCGACGGCGCACAATTCGACTGCGAAGTCTAAGTCAGCGAACGGCCATGCGGTGCCCGGCGGGATCAAGACGCGGGCGGCCATGTCCGCCCGCCCCGCCTTGGACCTGTGCGCTCGACCGGAGGACCGAACCACCATGTCCGCATCCGCCGCCGCGCCAGCCGGCACGCTGCGCTGGCACTTCGAGGACCTGAACCTGCAGGCCGTCGACCGCGAAGCGGTCGCCGCGCGCGACGACATCTTCCTGCTGGTGTGCAGCGCCTCGTTCATCGAAAGCGGCACCGACCTGTACACCCGCAACCTGCTGGAATATTTCGCCGGCGACGCCGAATTCGGCGACTGGCTGCGCCAGCGCTGGGAACCCGAGGAGCTGCAGCATGGCCGCGCGCTGCGCGGCTACATCGAGCATGTCTGGCCCGACTTCGACTGGCAGGCCGCGTACGCGGATTTCCACGCCGAGTATTCCGCGCTGTGCACCCTCGACGAACTCGAGCCCACGCGCGGGCGCGAACTGGTCGCCCGCTGCATGGTCGAAATGGGCACCACCACCTATTACCAGGCGCTCAACGCCCTGTGCGACGAGCCGGTGCTGCGCGACCTGACCTGGCGCATACGCTCCGACGAGGTGCAGCACTACAAGCAGTTCTACCATCAGTTCCTGCGCTACCGCCGCAGCGAGAGCCTGGGCCGCGGGCAGGTCGTCGCAGCGCTGTGGCGCCGCGTCGCCGAACTGCGACGCAGCGACGCCGACGTGGCGCTGCGCCACGCAGCCGCCTGGCGCTGGCGCGACAGCCCGGCCCCACCCACGCTGCAGGACGTGCGGCAGCAGGTTTTCGAGCGCATGCGCGCCCGCTACCCGGTGGAGCTGGCGGTGCGCATGATCATCAAGCCGCTGCAGCTCGGCCCGCGGCTGCAGCGCTGGGCCGAGCGCCCGCTCAGCCTGCTGGCACGCCACGTGCTGCTGCATTGAGCTCGGCGCGAGCCTGCAGCACGATCGACTCGAGCAGCGGCGGCAGCTCGAACACCGCGCGGTTGCGCAGCTGCGCGACCCGCGCGCGGTAACCCGGCAGGTCGGCCAGCAGCTGGTCCACCGCCTGGGCGATCGGCCGGAACGAAGGCAGCACCAGCCCCAGCCCGCGCTCGCGCACCCATTGGGTGTTGTAGCGCTCCTGCGGCATCGTCCAGGCGTTGCGCGTGACCACCACCGGCAACCCCAGGTGCAGCGCTTCGCTGAGGCTTCCCGGCCCGGGCTTGCCGATGAAGAAGTCGGCCATGCGCAGCACCTCGGCGACCTGCTGGGTGAAACCCAGCACCAGCCGCGGCGCGCCGGCCGGCTGCGCGCGCAGCCGCCGCGCCAGCGCCTCGTTGTGGCCGCACAGCAGGATCAGCTGCAGGTGGCCCAGGCGCTCGGCGATCGGCAGCATCGCGCGCGCCCCGTGGCCGCCGAACATCACCACCCCGGTGGGAAGATCCGGCCGCAGGCCGTGCCGGACCCGCTCGCGCGCCTGGTCGAAGTCCGGCGCCAGGCGGTAGAACTCGGGCCGGATGATCATCCCCGAGGTGCCATGCACCCGCTGCGGCGGGCAGCCCGCGGCCAGCGCCTGCTGCACCGCGCGCGGGCTGCCGCAGACCAGGTGCTGGCGCTGCCCGGGCTCGATCCAGAAGTGCGGCGGATGGTCCGCCAGGTCGGTGAGCACCGTCACGTAGGGAACCCCGGGCAGGCACTGGGTCAGACTGTCGCAGAGGGCACGGTTGAAATTGGGGATCAGCGACACCACCAGGTCGGGTTCGCTGCGCAGCCAATGCTGCTGCAGCATGCGCACCAGGCTGGGGTGCAGCAGGTGGATCAGCGCCTGCAGCACCCGCAGCTCGGCGTGCATGCCCAGGGTCAGCCCGTGCGCCAGCCGCGCGTTGTAGTAGTCCTCGGGCGAAAAGCCCCGGCGCCGCAACCTGCCCTTGGGGTCGAGCACCTCGGTCAGGTTGACCAGGCGCACGTCCCAGCCCAGCCCGGCTTCGGCGATCGCCTGCCGCAACGCCAGCGCCGAGGCCCGGTGGCCGCCGCCGGCGTTGAAATACACCAGGTCGACCCGCGTGGCCCGCGCACCCGCGGCCGCGGCTTCGGCGCCGCCCGACGCCGCGCTCATGACGCGGCGCCCTCGACCGCCTCCTCGCCCGGGTTGTCCAGGCTGAACACGTCGGCGTTGTCGTCGTAGGCGTAGACCTCGGCGTAGCGCCCCCAGTCGATCGCGGTGTCGAGCACCCGTTCGGCTTCCTCCTCGCTGAGCAGGTCCTCGAGTTCGGCGCGAAAGCGCGTGCCCGGCGCGCGGTGGTTGTGGCGCTCGTCGAGCACCGCACGCACCCGCGCCGCCAGCGGCACGCGGGCGATCAGGTGGCGGGCGAACAGTTCCTTGCGCTGCTGCACGTCGGCGTCGACGAACACCCGGCCGGCCGCGGTGAGTTCGATGTCGCCTTCGGACACCTGGGCGAAACCCAGGAGTTCGACGGCCTCGATCAGCGGGAACAGGTCGTCGACCGAGAAGTGCATGTCCTCGGCCAACGCAGGCAGGCTGATGCGGCTGTTGCCCGAGCCCTGCTCGAGGCCGTGCAATTCCTCCAGCAGGCCGGCCAGCTGGTTCACCGACACCGCGGGCAGGCGGTGGCCGATGCTCAGCGCGCCGCGCTGCGCGACGTTGACCGCGGCGGCCGGACGCGAGGTCATGATGCCGTAGATATGCTCGACCAGGTCGCGGAAGTCCTGCGACTCGCGGTCGCGCGGCTGCGCCAGCGCGACCGGGATCTCGGCGCGCACCCGTCCCGGGTTGGAGCCGAGGATGAGGATGCGGTCGGCCATCAGCGCCGCCTCCTCGATGTTGTGCGACACCAGCAGGATGCCCCGCGTCGGGATCTTGCGCTCGTCCCACAGGTCGAGCAGGTCGGTGCGCATGGTCTCCGCTGTCAGCACGTCGAGCGCCGAGAAGGGCTCGTCCATCAGCAGCACGTCGGGGTTGATCACCAGCGCGCGGGCGAACCCCACGCGCTGTCGCATGCCCCCGGAAAGCTCGCGGGGATAGGCCGACTCGAAGCCGTCCAGGCCGATGAGGTCGATCGCCGCCAGCGCGCGCTGGCGCCGCTCGGCCTGCGGCACCTTCAGCGCCTCCAGTCCGAGCTCGACGTTCTGCAGCACGGTCAGCCAGGGGAACAGCGCGAAGCTCTGGAACACCATCGCCAGCCCGGGCACCGGCCCGTCGATCGGATGGCCGCGATGCAGCAGGCGGCCGGCGCTGGGCTCGGACAGGCCGGCGAGCATGCGCAACAGCGTGGACTTGCCCGACCCCGAGCGCCCGAGCAGCACCAGGATCTCGCCCTCGCACAGCCGCAGGTTGACGTCGTCGAGGATCAGCAGTTCGGTGCCGTCGGGTGCCTTGAAGGCCTTGCGCACGTGCTCGGCGCTGAAAATGTCGACCTGCGGCTGCGCCGCCTTGTCCTGCGGAAATGCTGCCATCGACGTCGGCTCCGGAAGTGGGCTTGCTGGGGTCGGGCTGGGGTCGGGCTGGGGTCAGTCCAGGCGCACGCGGCGTATCGCCAGGTCGTAGAGGCGTCGCCAGAATACGCGGTTGACCACGGTCACGTACAGGCACATGACGCCCACACCGAGGGCGATGTCGGCCCCCTTGCCGGCCGAGGTGGCCTGGCTGATGTAGGCGCCCAGGCCGTTGGCCACCAGGGTCTTGTCGCCCCAGCTGACGACCTCGGCGACGATGCTGGCGTTCCAGGCGCCGCCGGAGGCGGTGATCGCGCCGGTGACGAAGCCGGGGAACACCCCGGGAAGATACAGGCGCTTCCACAGCAGCCAGCCCTTGAGCCCCAGATTTTGCGCCGCCTCGCGCATGTCGGTGGGAATCGCCGACGCTGCGCCGACGACCGAGAACAGCACGTACCACATGCTGCCCAGGATCATCAGCGGCGCGGTGAACAGGTCGACGTCGAGGTGCCAGCGAACGATGCCCAGCACGAACAGCGGGAACAACAGGTTGGCGGGGAAGGCGGCCAGGAACTGCGCCAGCGGCTGCACCTTGGCGGCCCAGGTCGGGCGCAGGCCGATCCACACCCCGATCGGCACCCACACCAGCGCCGACAGCGCCACCAGCACGACGACCTTCAAGCCGGTGAGCAGGCCCAGCCACAGCACATGGCCGACCAGCGGCCAGCCGAAGTCGCGCGGCAGCACGTGCAGCAGCGTGACCACCGCCCATGCGGCAAACACCAGCAGCGCGGCGAAGAACACCCCGTCGCCATAGCGCTGCAGCCTGGGCGAGGCCGCCGGCGTGCGGCCGACCCGCGGAGCCAGCCACACGCTGAGCTCCCACAGCGCGCGCGGCACGCTGCCGAGCAGCTTGATGAACCGGGTGCGACGCAGGAAGTCCAGCACGAACGAAGTCGGTGCGACGCCGGAGGCCGTCATCTCGAACTTGAACTTGTCGGCCCACGCGACGATCGGCCGGAACAGCAGCGCGTCGTACAGCAGGATGATGATGACCATCGCGAAAATGGCCCAGCCGATGGCCCCCAGGTCGCGCGCGGCGATCGCCCGCGCGATGTACGAGCCGATCCCCGGCACCGTGACCGTCTGTCCCGATACGGTGATCGCCTCGGAGGCGACGACCATGAACCAGCCGCCCGACATGGACATCATGGTGTTCCACAGCAAGCCGGGCATCGCGAAAGGCAGCTCGAGCTTCCAGAAGCGCTGCCACGCGTTGAGCCGGTACAGCGTGGCCGCTTCCTGCAGGTCGCGCGGCAGGGTCTTCATGCCCTGGTACAGCGCAAAGGCCATGTTCCACGCCTGTCCGGTGAACACCGCGAAGATCACCGCCATCTGCACCCCCCACAGGCTGCCGGGGAACAACGCGATGAATCCGGTCACGGTGATCGACAGATAGCCCAGCACCGGCACCGACTGCAGGATGTCCAGCGCCGGGATCAGCACCCTCTCGGCGTATCGGTTGTGCGCCGCCAGCCAGGCGTAGACGATGGTGAACACCAGCGAAACGACCAGCGCCGCCAGCATGCGCAGCACCGTGTACAGCCCGTAGGCCGGCAGCGCCAGCGGCGACAGCGAAATGGCCAGTTGCTGGCCGAGCTGGTAGGGCGCGACCATCTGCCGCCCTGCGTGGCTGATGATAAAAAACAACACCAGGACCAGCGGCAATGCGACGAGGTCGCGCCGGTTCGGCACGGGCAGGGGCAGTCGGCGAAGTGCGTAGGACATCGCGATCCGGGGCATCGGCACGCCGTCGCTGGCGTGCTGGTAGGAAGAGCGGGCTCGCTGCGGCAACGCTGCGGCTGCGGGCGGACGGTCCGGCACGCGCCCGTGGTGCCGTCGGGCAGGCTGGCTGGGCATTGTGCACGCGCCGCGTGACCCGATCCGCGAACCGGGACGCGCGAGACCGGGCGCACCGAGCGCAGCGAACAAGGCGCAGCGAACAAGGCCTTCGGCCCACAGTCTATGGGTTTCGTTTTGACATTACCGTGACTCGGCCCATGCGCCGGGTCGAAGCCGGCGCGCCGCGGCCAGCGCGACGCCGCCCGCCGAAGGCGGCACAATCCCCCCTGCAACCCCCGGGCCGCCCATGCGCCGTTATCTGCTCGTCTCGCTGGCCGCGGCCTTCGCGGTGATCGCCCTCAAGCTGGGCGCATGGCGACTGACCGGCTCGGTGGGGCTGCTGTCGGACGCGCTGGAGTCGGTGGTCAACGTGCTGGCGGCGGCCTTCGCGCTGCTCATCGTGCGCATCGCCGGCCGCCCGCCGGACTCCGGCCACCCCTATGGCCACAGCAAGGCGGAATACTTTTCCAGCACCCTCGAAGGGTTGTTGATCGGCGCCGCGGCGCTGGGAATCGCCGGCGAGGCGGTGCAGCGCCTGCTGGCGCCGCAAGGGGTGCACGCGGTGCCGGCGGGCATCGCGCTGAACCTGCTGGCCACCTTGCTGAACCTCGGCGTGGCCCGCTGGATGCTCGGCGGCGCGCGCCGCCTGCGCTCGATCGTGCTGGAGGCCGACGCGCGCCACCTGCTCGCCGACGTGTGGACCAGCGCCGGGGTGATGGTCGGCGTGGCCCTCGTGCCGCTCACCGGGCTGGCCTGGCTGGATCCGCTGGTCGCGCTGGCGGTCGCCGGCCATGTGCTCGGCGAGTCCTGGCGGCTGCTCGCGCGCTCGGTCGACGGCCTGATGGACCATGCGCTGCCCGCCGAGGACATCGCCGCGGTGCAGCAGGTGCTGCGGGACTTCGCAAGCGACGACCTGCGCTTCGACCACCTGCGCACCCGGCGAGCCGGCACCCTGCGCTTTGTCGGCCTGCACATGCACATGCCGGCGTCGTGGAGCCTGGGGCGCGCCGCCGCGTGCCGGCTGCAGGTCGAGCGCGCGTTGACCGAGCGCATCGCCGGGCTGACCCTGACCATCGAGGTGCTTGCGCAGGGCGCGGAGAGCCTGCAGGACAGCGCCGCGACGGACGCCTCGCCGCCGCCGCAGCAGGCGCCGTGACCAGGCCGCCGCGCTGTCATGCCATGGCCGGGGCGGCTACCATGGCGGGCATCCTCCCGGCGCCGCGGCGCCGGCCGCCCTTCCGAGCCCGGCCAGGAGCCCGCCATGCGAGTACGCAGTGAATCCTTCGAGGATCAGCACGCCATCCCGTCCAGCTACGCGTTCTGCAAGCCGGCGTCGGTCGGGCACGTCGCGCTGTCGGACAACCGCAACCCCCATCTGGCCTGGGACGCGGTCCCGCAGGCGACGCGCAGCCTGGTTCTGCTGTGCCACGACCCCGACGTGCCGAGCTCGGCCGAGGACGTCAACCGCGAGGGGCGCAGCGTGCCGGCCTCGCTGCCGCGTGTCGATTTCTTCCATTGGGTGCTGGTGGACATCCCCCCGCAGACCGACGAAGTCGCCGCCGGCTCGATGAGCGCAAGGGTGGTGGCGCACGGCAAGCCGCCGCTGCCGGGGCCGGCGCCGCGCCATGGCATCAACGACTACACCGCCTGGTTCCGTGGCGACCAGGACATGCAGGGACGCTACTTCGGCTACGACGGCCCCTGCCCGCCGTGGAACGACGCGCTGGTGCACCGCTACGTGTTCACCGTGTACGCGCTGGACCTGGCGCGCTGTCCGGTGGACGGCGATTTCACCGGGCAGCAGGTGCGCGAGGCGATGGCCGGGCACATCCTGGCCCATGCCTCGATCACCGGCACCTACACCCTGAACCCGGCGCTGGCCGGGAGCCACTGAGGCCATGGCGGGCTCCAGAGCGCGCAATCCCCACCTGCAGGGGCTGTTCGGGGTGCTGCTCGGTGCGCTGGCCATCGGCGTGCTGCTGTGGCTGCTGCACCTGCGGCGCAACGGCCTGCCGGTGGATGCGACCGAACTCGAACTCAGCGCCACCTCGCCGTGCATGATCCAGGCCATCCGGCAGGCCCAGGCGGGCGGGCATGTGATCACCTACGCCCAGCTCGACGGACTGAAGAGGCGCTGCGGCTCCTGAGCCGCGGCGACCACGCCCGCCGAAGCCGGCCCCGCGTGCCATGTCCGGCAACCGGTCCTCGCCTCTGCCGCAGTCGCTGGTCGCCCACCGCCTGGGCGCCGGGCTGGCCGCGGAGAACTCCCTGGCCGCCTGCGAGGCCGCGCTGGCGGCGGGATTTGGCGCGCTGGAGTGCGACGTCAAGCTCAGCGCCGACGGCCAGGCCTTCCTGCTGCACGACGACACCCTGCTGCGCAGCCATGGCAGCGCCGCGCGCGCCAGCGCGCTGCCGTGGTCGCGGCTGAGCCGCCCGAGCGCGGGCCCGCCGCTGCTGTCGCTCGCCGGGCTGCGCCGGGCGCTGGCCGCGCAGGCCGATGCGGCGTGGGTGAACCTGGAGATCAAGCCCGACGCCGACGCCGGCGCGGCGCTGCAGGCGGCCTGGGGCGGCCGCGTCGCCACCCTGGCCGCGGCGCTGTGGCGCGACAGCGCGCAACCGCCGCTGCTGTCGTCGTTTTCCATCCCGGCGCTGCAGGCCGCCGCGGCCGCGGCCCCGGCGCTGCCCCGCGCCTGGGTGGTCGAGCGGCTGCCGCGCGACTGGCGCGGCGTGGCGCAGGCGCTGGGTGCGCGCGCGCTGCATCTGGCGGCCGAGACCTGCGGCGCCGAGACCCTCGCGCAACTGAAGGCGGCCGGGCTGCAGTCGCGCCTGTACACCGTCAACGATCCGCGGCTGCAGCAGCACTGGCTGGAGCAAGGCGCCGACGGGGTGTTCACCGACGTCGTTCCGCCGCCCGCGGTCGTGCGCTGCGCGCAACAGGCTGCCGCGCGCCATGGCTGACCCGCGCCGCCCGCGCATCGGGGTGCTCAGCGCGCTGCAGGCCGAGCAGCAGATGCTGCTGCAGCAGCTGCAGGCGGTGCGCCCGCTGCAGGTGCACGGCCAGCGCGCCTACCACCGCGGCCGCCTGTGGGGCTTCGACGCCGTGCTCGTGCTGTCGGGAGTCGGCAAGGTGGCGGCCGCCACCAGCGCCACCAGCCTGATCGCCGAATTCGGCTGCCAGGCACTGCTGTTCACCGGCACCGCCGGCGGCCTGGGGCCGGGGGTGGCGATCGGCGATGTGGTGGTCGCCGAACAGTGCCTGCAGCACGATCTCGACGCCTCGCCGCTGTTCCCGCGCTTCCAGGTCCCGCTGACCGGCCGCAGCCATTTCGCCACCGACGCCGAGTGGACCTCCCGCCTGGCGTCGGCCGCGCAGCGCGCGCTCGACGGCATGCTCGGCGACGTCGCCGGGCACGCACGGCTGCAGGCGCTGGGCATCGAGCGGCCGCGTCTGCATCGCGGGCTGCTGCTCAGCGGCGACCGCTTCGTGTGCGGCGCGCAGCAGGTCACGCAACTGCTCGCCCTGCTGCCCGACGCGCTGGCGGTCGACATGGAAAGCGCCGCGGTGGCCCAGGTCTGCGCCGACTACCGCGTGCCCTTCGCTGCCGTGAGGTGCATTTCCGATCGGGCCGACGCCAGCGCGCCCGCCGATTTCGACCGCTTCACGACCATGGTGGCCAGGCATTACGGCGCCGCCGTGCTGCGCCTGGCGCTGGCCGCGACGCCGTGGGGCGTGCCGGCGCCCGGCTGACGCGCCGACGCTCAGCCCACGGCCGGCAGCGCGCGCCGCGGCGGCCGGCCGGCGACCAGCGCGAAGGTGTACAGGCGGCATTCGATCGCGCCGTTGTACAGCACGTGGCGCCGCGCCGCGCGCAGCCCCAGGCCGCGCTCGGCGCGCAGGTCGGCCAGCAGCAGCGCGGCATTCCAGCCGACGAAGCCGTGCTTCAGGCGCTCTCCCAGCCGCGCCAGGAAGTCGGCGGCCTGAGCCCCCTTGGCCTCGATGCGTTCGGCATACGGCGGGTTGCTCAGCACCCAACCCACCTCCCCGGCGGCCAGTTGCAACGGCGGCGGGCCTTGCAACGCGTCGGCCTGGTGCCATCGCAGCGCCTGCTCGACGCCGGCGCGACGCGCGTTGTCGCGCCCGATCTGCAGCATCCGCGGGTCGATGTCGGCGGCGCAGATCGCCGCCGGCGCCGCTCGCCGCGCCTGCAGCGCCTGCGCCCGCAGCGCCTGCCACTGCTGCGGCTCGAAACCCCGCAGCCGCTCGAAGCCGAAGCCGCGATGCAGCCCGGGGGCGATGCCGCAAGCGACCTGCGCCGCCTCGATGGCGATGGTGCCGGAGCCGCAGAAAGGGTCGTACAGCACGGCCTGCGGCGTCCAGCCGGCCAGTCGCAACAGCCCGGCGGCCAGGTTTTCCTTCAGCGGCGCCTCGCCGTGCTCGAGTCGCCAGCCGCGCTTGAACAGCGCCTCGCCCGAGGTGTCCAGGTACAACCGGGCGCTGCCCGCATCGACATGCAGGTGCACCCGCACGTCGGGCTGGTGGCGCGCCACGTCGGGCCGCCGGCCGTCGCGCAGCCGGAAGTGGTCGCACACCCCGTCCTTGGCCCGCAGCACCGCGAAATGCAGGCTTTGCAGAGGGCTGCGCTCGGCGCTGACGTCCACGCGCAGGGTCTGCGAGGGGTCGAACCAGCGCTCCCAGGGCTGGCGCAACGCCAGTCGGTACACGTCGTCGGCCTGCGTCGCCGCCGCCTCGGCCACCTGCAGCAGCACGCGCGACGCGATGCGGCTGTGCAGGTTCAGCAGCATCACGTCGCGCAGGCTGCCGCGCAGCGCGATCCCGGCCGCGTGGCGCGCGCGCACTTCGGCGCCGCAGCCGGGGATGTCGCGGATCTCCTCTTCCAGCGCCTGCTCCAGGCCGCGCGGGCAGGGCAGGTACAGCTTGTGCAGTTCGTCGGACATGGAGGGCGGTGGTCCACGGATTTCGGGCCCGACATCGTAGTGCCGCGCCGCCGCCGGCAACTCGCCGCGTCGACGCCCGGCGCCGGCCGCGCGCGGCGCCCCGGACTTGACCCGCACGCATCGCGCAGTTTAGATTGGGCCGGCCGCCGCTGCGGCGCCACCTGCCACCGACCATGCCCCCGACCTCGCCGCCGCGCCCCGCACGCCCCCGTCCACCCTGGTTGCGGCGCTGCCTGAGCGGCTGCGCCGCGCTGGCGACCGCGCTGCTGCCGGCACTGGCTGCCGCGGCCACGCCGCCCGCCGCCGCGGGCACCCAGTTGCTGCGCATCCAGAACGGCCTGGTGCAGGAAAACGAAGTGGCCCTGGCCGACGGCGCGCAGGCGCTGGCCGACACCATCGGCCGGGCCACCGGCCAGCGCACGCTGTGGGTGGCCCACGACGCCCTCGGCCCGGCGCTGGTGCAGCAGCCGGCCGCCTACGCGCTGATCAAGCCGCCGAGCATCAGCGCCAAGCTGCTGGCCAAGGGCTGGCAACTCGTCGCGGTGGCGCTGCCGCCGCACGGCTTCGGCACCGATTTCATCGCCCAGCCCTGCCCCGGCCATCCCGGCTCGGTACTGCTGGGCGGCCCCAGCCTGAGCACCTTGGGAGTGAGCACCAGCGAGCCGGCGCGCTGCGTGCCGCAATCCGGGGTGTGGACCTCCGGGGCGGCGATGCTGCTGGTGCCGGCCAAGGGCAGTCTGGTCGACCGCGTCGCGGCCAAGATGTGGCGGATGCACGCCAGCAAGCTGCCGCCGACGGTGCACGTGCAGTACCAGAACGCTGTGACCGACTTCATGCGCATCACCCACGCCGCGGTGATCGGCGTGGTCACGCCGCTGGTGTCGGCGCAGTGGCGCGCGCAGGGCGGGGTGGTGCTGGCGCACCAGGAAATGCCCTTCTGGACCGTGCTGGCCGCTCCCTCGGTCGCGCCGCAGCGGGTCGCCGCGGTGCGCGCGGCGTTGCTGGCGAGCAGCGCGAGCGGACTGGACCGCGCGCTGCACGTGGCGGGCTGGAAGGCCGGCGACCCCCAGGTCTACGCCGACTTCCTGCACTGGCTGAAGGCCCCGCGCTGAGCGGCGCGGCGCGCAGCGCGGCCACCGCAGATTGGCGGGCCAGTCCCGCCGCGCTCAGCCAGCCGCGTGGGCGGGGGCGCGCAGCGCGTCTTCCAGCGCGTCGAGCATGCGCGCGGCGACGTCGAAGCCGGTCTGCTGCTGGATTTCGACGAAACAGGTCGGGCTCGTGACGTTGATTTCGGTGAGCCGCTGGCCGATGATGTCCAGCCCCACCAGCAGCAGGCCGCGCGCGGCCAGCGTCGGCCCGAGCGCGCGGGCGATCGCGAGGTCGGAGTCGTGCAGAGGCTGCGCCTTGCCGAGTCCGCCGGCCGCCAGGTTGCCGCGGGTCTCGCCATGCTGCGGGATGCGCGCCAGCGCGTAGGGCACGGGCTCGCCGCCGATCAGCAGCACCCTCTTGTCGCCCTGGGCGATCTGCGGCAGGTAGGCCTGCGCCATGATGGTGCGCCGGCCGAGGTCGGTCAGGGTTTCCAGCGCGACCCCCAGGTTGGCATCGGGAGAGCCGTCGGCGCCGTCGCGCAGCCGGAACACCCCGCTGCCGCCCATGCCGTCCAGCGGCTTGACGATCACGTCGCGGTGGGCGCGGGCGAATTCGCGCAACGCCGCCTGGTCGCGGCTGACCAGGGTGTCGGGTATGAACTGCGGCCACTCGAGGATGGCCAGCTTCTCCGGGTGGTCGCGCAGCGCGCGCGGGCGGTTGAACACCCGCGCGCCCTCGCGCTCGGCCTGCTCCAGCAGGTGGGTGGCGTAGAAGAATTCGCTGTCGAAAGGCGGGTCCTTGCGCATCAGCACTGCGTCGAAATCGCGCAAGGCGCAGTGCACCGCCTCGATCTGGGTGAACCACGGACGCGCGGAGTCCAGCAGCTCGATGTGCCGGCAGGGGGCCCGCACCGGCTGCGCGCCCTGCGCGCCGGCGCTCCACTGCAACTGCCGCGGCTCGCAGGCCCACACCGCGTGGCCGCGGCGCGCGGCCTCGCGCATCATCGCCAGGGTCGAGTCCTTCTTCGGGTTGAAGGCCTCCAGCGGGTCGGCGACGAACAGCACTCTCATGGCAGCCTCCAGCCCCCCGCTCGCGCGGGAGAAGTCATTCGCCCTCGGCTTCGGGGTCGGTGCGCTCGAGTTCGTAGCTGGCCGCGACCAGCGCCAGGCGCGCGATCACCCCGTACATGTGGAAGCGGTTGGGCCCGCTGGTGCCGGGCTTGGCTTCCGGGTTGGTGACGTTGAACTGCTCGTCGAAGGCCAGCGGGACGAAATGCATCCCCGGCGAATTCAGGTTTTCGTTCGGCCCGCGGTCGGCGTGCACCCGGTAGAAACCGCCGACCACGTAGCGGTCCATCATGTAGACCACCGGCTCGCACACCGCCTCCTGCAGGCGCTCGATGCTGGGGATGCCTTCCTGCACGATCACGTCGCGCACCTGCATGCCCTCCTTGACCACGCTCATCTTGTTGCGGGTGCGGCGGTTGAGGTCGCGCACCTCGCTGGCGTCGTGCACCATCATCACCCCCATGCCGTAGGTGCCGGCGTCGGCCTTGACCGCGACGAAGGGTTTTTCGTGGATCCCGTATTCCTTGTACTTGCGCCGCACCTTGCCCAGCACCCCGTCGACCGCCTCGGCGAGTTCGTCCTCGCCCTGGCGCTGCTGGAAGTCGATTCCGCTGCACTGCGCGAAGTAGGGGTTGAGCATCCAGGGGTCGACCCCGATCAGCTTGGCAAAGCGCTTGACCACCGCGTCGTAGCTGCGGAAATGGTTGGTCTTGCGGCGGGTCGTCCAGCCCGCATGCAGCGGCGGCAACAGGTACTGCTCGTACAGCCCCTGCAGCTCGCCGGGCACGCCGGAGGACAGGTCGTTGTTCAGCAGGATGGTGCAGGGATCGAAGTCCTTGGTGCCCAGCCGGCGCTTGCCGCGCTGCAGCGGCTCGAGCAGCAGGCTCTCGCCGCTGGGCAGGGTCACGGTACTGGGTTCGGTGATGGTCTCGTCGACCGTTCCCACGTGCACGTTCAGCCCGGCCTGGTGGAAGATCTGGGTCAGCCGCGCCAGGTTCTCCAGGTAGAAGGTGTTGCGGGTGTGGCGCTCGGGGATCAGCAGCAGGCCCTTGGCCTCGGGGCAGATCTTCTCGATCGCCGCCATCGCCGCCTGCACCGCCAGCGGCAGCATTTCCTCCGACAGGTTGTTCCAGCCGCCGGGGAACAGGTTGGTGTCCACCGGCGCCAGCTTGAAGCCGCCGTTGCGCAGGTCGACCGAGGCGTAGAACGGCGGCTGGTGTTCCATCCACTCCAGGCGGAACCAGCGCTCGATCGACGGCTGGGCTTCGAGGATGCGCTGCTCGAGCTCGAGCACCGGACCGCTTTCGGTGGAAACGAGATGGGGAATCATGCGCCATGCACCTTGGAATCGGCGGCGGCCCGCTTGGCCGCCACCGAGCATTGTTGCAGACCCCACGCCGACGCGTATCGAGCCGTGTCAAGGCCCGCTGCGGCGGCCCGAAAAAAAAAAGCGC
>JAKBBQ010000057.1 GCA_021808405.1 Pseudomonadota bacterium
GCCAGTCCTCGCGCAACCTGGCGCTGGCCGACGTGATCCTGGTCGGGGTGTCGCGCAGCGGCAAGACGCCGACCTCGCTGTACCTGGCGATGCAGCACGGCGTGCGGGCGGCCAATTACCCGCTGATTCCCGAGGACTTCGCCCGCATGAGCCTGCCGCAGGACCTGCTGCCCCACCGCAGCAAACTCTTCGGGCTGAGCATCGCCCCCGAGCGCCTGAGTGAAATCCGCAACGAGCGCCGACCCGGCAGCCATTACGCGTCGCTGGACAACTGCACCGAGGAAGTCGCCGAAGCCGAGCGCCTGATGCGCCGCGCCGGTGTGCGCTGGCTGTCCTCGACCAACAAGTCGATCGAGGAGATCGCCACCACCATCTTGCAGCAGATCCGCCCCGATCGGCTGGAATACTGAGATACTGAGCCCGGCACCGCCCAACCGCCCCCCCGCCATGAACAGCAAGATCGAGGAAGCTGCGGAGAAGAAGAACGAGTACCTGCTCGGCTTCGCCTCCACCCAGCAGCAGCAGGAGCAGCGCGAGTCCCTGCTGCCGGTCGACCCGACCCGGGCCACGCTGCCTTTCGGGGTCGTGCTGGTCGACGCCTCGGCCGATGTGTCCTCGTCGATGCGCGGCCACGCGCGCCTGCGCCTGCTGCCGCTGGCGGTGCGCTGGGCGGGCCGCACGGTGCTGGAAAAGGGCGCCCGCTCGCGCTTGCGCCATCTCAGCCGCGAGCGGCTGCGCGCAGCGCAGGTCGCGGCGCCGGGAGTGGACTCGCTGGAGTATCGGCTGTATCCCCCTCTGGCGATCAACGCCGACTGGCTGATCCACCTCGGAACCCGGCGCGAGTTCGTCGACGTGGCCACGCCGCTGCAGCAGATGATCGACTCCCACGCGCAGGACATCCGCGACATGCGGCTGCAGCGAGGCCTCGACCCGGGCCTGCAGCTGGCGCTGGTCGACAGCGGCTCGCTGCTGTGCGGCACCGCGCTGCAGGCGCGCATGCTGTTGCAGATGCTGCAGGCCGGCATCGCGCCCGCCGAGGTGGCGCGGCGCGCCCGCAGCCTGCGCGACCACACCCGGCTTTGGCTGGCGCCGCAGTACCCGGCCGACGCCGGCGAAGCGTTGCAGCGCCAGGGCCATGAAGCCCTCGGCGCCTGGCAGGCGGCCTGCGCGCGGCCGCTGCGCCACCTCTGGCACCGCAGCCCGGTGCTGGAGGCCGACTCGAGCGGGCTGTTCTGCGACCAGCGCCTGAAGAACTGGCGCAGCGCCGCCGCGGCGGTGCTGGCGCAGCTCACCGAGCGATTGCGCGACGGGCCGGCTGCCGGCGCCTGGGTGCAGGTCAGCCTCGACGGCAGCCTGCGCGAACTGCAGGCCTGGCCGGAGTACGAGGCGCTGCGCCAGCAGGCGATCGCCTCGCGCGCCACGCTGCACCTGACCCACATGAGCGCGGCCGGGCGCATCTGGGCCTCGGCCGGGTCGCTCGGCGCCGCGCTGTACCAGCCGCCGGCGTAGCCGGCTCAGCCGCCCGCCGCGGCCGCCAGTTGCTGGCGCAGCCCCTCGTACAGGCACACCGCCGCGGCGGCCGCGACATTCAGCGACTCCACCGCGCCGCGCTGGGGGATCGCCACCAGGGCGTCGCAGTCGCCCGCGATCGCCTCGTCGACCCCGCCGCCCTCGTTGCCGAACACCCAGGTCACCGCGTGGCGCAGGTCGAGGCCGTACAGCGCGCGCGCGCCCTGCGCGGCGGTGGCATACAGCGGTCGGGGCAGCTTCGCCCGGATGTCCTCCCAGCTCACGTCCTCGACCACCGCGATGGCGAAATGCGCTCCCATGCCGGCCCTCAGCACCTTGGGGGTCCAGGCACCGGCACAGCCGCGCAGGCAGTAGGCCATCGCGGCCCCGGCCGCCGCCGCGGTGCGCAACACGGTTCCGACATTGCCGGCATCCTGCAGGCGGTCGAGCACCACGGCCACCCCCGGACGCGGCGGCGGCGCGGCCGGCCGCGCCACCAGCAGGCCGACCGCCGGGCCATGGGCGACCGCGGACAGCCTGCGGAACAGCGCGGCGCCGAGCAGCACCTGGCGCGAGTCCGGCACGCGCTCGGCCAGCGCGGCGACCTGCGGGTCGTGCAGCGCGTCCTCGGCGCACACCAGCGCCACGACCTGCAACCCGGCCTCGAGCGCGGCCTGACCCAGGTGCGGGCCTTCGAGCCAGGCCTGGTCCAGCCGACGCACCGCGGCCGGCTGCTGCGCCAGCGCCAGCAGTCTGCGAAACAGCGGGTTGTCGGCCGAGTGGATGCGTTTCATGCGAACGGCTCCGCGATGCCCGCGCCGCCGGCCGCCAGCAGCCTGCGCACCGGCGCGAAGCTGCGACGGTGCTCGGCGCAGGGCCCCAGGCGCTCGAGCGCCTGCAGGTGCTGCGCGGTGCCGTAGCCGAAGTGGCGCTCCAGGCCGTAGCCGGGATGGCGGCGCGCCAGCTCGGCCATATGGGCGTCGCGCCACACCTTGGCGACGATCGACGCGGCGCCGATCACCGGCTCGCTGGCGTCGCCGCCGACCACCGTGCGCACCGGCACATCCAGCGCGGGTGCCCGGTTGCCGTCCACCAGCACCAGCGCCGGCCGCAGCCGCAACCCGGCCACCGCCCTGCGCATCGACAGCAGCGTGGCCTGCAGGATGTTGATCGCGTCGATTTCCTCGGCGCTGGCCAGCCCGATCGAGCAATCCAGGCAGCAGGCGCGGATGGCCTGGTCGAGCGCCACGCGCCGTCGCGGCGACACGGTCTTGGAGTCGGCGACTCCGGCCGGCACACGCGCCGGGTCGAGGATCAGCGCGCAGCTGACCACCGGCCCGGCCCAGGTCCCTCGCCCGACCTCGTCGCAGCCCGCGATCAGCGGCCGGCTCACCGCGCGCCCCCCGCCGCAGGCTCCAGGCCGCCGGCCTCGGCGATGGCTTGTGCCGCCAGTGCCGCGGTCGGCCGCAGCAACGAGGCGTGCATCTCGGCAAAGCGCTGCTGCAGCCGCTCGCGCCGCGGCGCATCGTCGAGCAGTCGGCCGGCCTGCCGCGCCAGGCTCTCGCCGGTACAGGCATGCTGCAGCAGTTCATCGACCAGGCCCTCGCCGGCCAGGATGTTCGGCAGCCCCACCCACGGCAGGTAGCCGCGATCCTTCATCAACCGCCACGACAGCCACGGCAGGCGGTAGCCGATGACCATCGGCCGCTTGAACAGCGCGCATTCCAGCGTCGCCGTGCCGCTGGCCACCAGAGCCAGGTCGCAGGCCTGCAGCACCGCGTGCGAGTCGCCCAGCACCCAGTGCAACGCGAGTCCGGGATGGCGCGCGGCGGCCCGCCGCAGCTGCGGCAGCAGTCCGGCGTGGGCGGCTGCCACCACCACCGTCATCGCGCGTTGGCGCTGCAGCCGCGCGGCCGCGTCGAAAAACGCGCCGGCGATATGCTGCACCTCCCCCGCGCGGCTGCCCGGCAACACGGCCAGCACGCCGCCGGCCGGGGCTTCCAGACCCAGCCGCTGGCGCGCGGCGGCGGCGTCGGGATGCAGCGGGATGACCTCGGCCAGCGGATGCCCGATATAGCTGGCCCGCACCCGGGTGCCCGCATACAACCGGGGTTCGAAGGGAAACACGCACAGCAGGTGGTCGACCGCGCGCTCGATGCCCTGGATGCGCTCGCGCCGCCAGGCCCAGATCGAAGGGCTGACCATGTGCACGGTTGGGATGCCGGCGGCCCGCAGACGGGCTTCCAGCGCCAGGTTGAAATCCGGCGCGTCGACGCCGACGAACACCCGCGGCGGCCGGCGCAGCAGCCTTTGCCCGAGGCGCCAGCGGATCCACAGCAACTCGGGCAGCCGCGGCAGCACCGCGGCGAAGCCATTGACGGCCAGGCGCTCGCTGTTCCACCAGGCCCGCAGTCCTGCTTCGCGCAGCCGCTGGCCGCCGATTCCCGCGCAGGCCACGCCCGGCACGCGTCGAAGCAACTCGGCCACCACATGCGAGCCCAGCAGGTCGCCGGAGGGTTCCCCGGCGACCAGCGCGACCTCAGGCGGTTCCATCGCGCCCCGGCGCCCCTCAGGGGCGCACGATTCCGCGGTTGCTGGCGGCCAGGAAATCGAGCAGATGGCCGAGGTCGGCAGCGCCCTCGCCCTGCTGCGCCAGGCGCTGCTCCTCCAGCCTGGCGCGCGCCTGCTCCAGGCTCAATCCCTGCCGGTACAGCAGGCGATACGCGCGCCGCAGCCCGGCGATGCGCTCGGCGCTGAAGCCGCGCCGGCGCAGTCCCTCGGCATTGATGCCGTGGGGTACCGCCGGCGTGCCTCCCAGCAGCACGAACGGCGGCACGTCCTGGGTCAGCACCGCGGCGATGCCGGCCATGACATGGGCACCGATGTGCACGAACTGATGCACCCCGGTGAAGCCGCCCAGCACCGTCCAGTCGCCGACGTGGACATGTCCCGCGAGCTGGGTGCTGTTGGCGAACACCACGTGGTTGCCCACCTGGCAATCGTGCGCCACGTGCACGTAGGCCATGACCCAGTTGTCGTCTCCGACCCGCGTGACCCCCACATCCTGCGCAGTGCCCACGTTGAAGGTGCAGCACTCGCGGATGGTGTTGCGCGCGCCGATGTGCAGCTCGGTGGGTTCACCCGCGTACTTCTTGTCCTGCGGGATCGCGCCGATCGAACAGAACGAATGGATCAGGTTGTCGCGGCCGATGCGGGTGCGGCCCTGCACGCTGACATGCGAAACCAGGCGCGTTCCCGAGTCGATTCGCACCTGCGGGCCGACGACGCAGTAGGGGCCGATATCGACCTCGTCGCCCAGTTCGGCGCCGCTGTCGACCAGCGCGGTGGGGTGGATGCGGACCAATGCTGGGGCTCCGGCTGGCGCTGACTCAGTCGATCACCCGCTCGGTGCACATCAGCTCGGCTTCCGCGGCCACTTCCTCGCCTACCCGCGCCACGGCCTGGAATTTGTAGATGTTGCGCAGGTGGCGCGTCAGCCGCACGTCGAGCATCAACTGGTCGCCCGGCTCGACCGGACGCTTGAAGCGCGCGCCGTCGACCCCGACCAGGTAGTACACCGAATCCTCGGCGGCCTGCAGGTCCAGGGTGCCGAAGGCCAGGATGCCGGCGGCCTGCGCCAGCGCCTCCAGGATCAGCACCCCCGGCATGATGGGCTTCTGCGGGAAATGCCCGGTGAAGTACGGTTCGTTGAACGACACGTTCTTGAGCGCCAGGATGCGCTCGCCCTTGACGAACTCGACGACCCGGTCGACGAGCAGGAAGGGGTAGCGATGCGGAAGCAGCTTCTGGATCTGTTGGATGTCGAACACGGTCATGTGTGGTCGTCTGGTGCGGGGTTCGGCCGGGCCTGCAGTCTGCTCTCGAGCTGGCGCACGCGATCTCGCAATTCGGCCAGGTGGCGCAGCGCGGCCGCGTTGGCCGACCAATTCTCGTGGCGATCCAGCGGAAAGGCTCCGGTGTAGTGCCCCGGCTGGCGAACCGAGCGCGACACCAGCGACATGCCGCCGATCACCGTGTGGTCGGCGATCTCCAGGTGGCCGGCGATGCCGACCCCGCCGCCGATGAAGCAGTACGAGCCGATGCGTGCGCTGCCGGCGATTCCCACGCAGCCGGCAAGGGCCGTATGGTTGCCGATTCGCACGTTGTGCGCCACCTGCACGAGGTTGTCGATCTTCACCCCGTCGCCGATCGACGTGTCGTCCAGCGCTCCGCGATCGACCGTGGTGTTGGCGCCGATATCGACGTCGTTGCCGATGACCACGCGGCCGGCCTGGGCGATCTTCACCCCGACTCCCTGCGCGTCGCGCGCGTAGCCGAAGCCGTCGGCCCCGATCACCGCGCCCGGGTGCAGGGTGCAGCGCTCGCCGACCCGGCAGTCGTGCAGGACCGCGCTGTGCGGCAGCATCCGCGTGTCGGCGCCGATCCGCGCGCCGCGCCCGACATAGCAGCCGGCGCCGATCCAGGCGCGCGGGCCGATGACCGCGTCGCGCTCGACCACCGCGCAGGCGTCGATCCACGCCAGCGCGTCGACCTGCGCGGCGGCGTCGACCCAGGCCGCGGGATGGCGTCCGTGCGGCGGCCGCGGCGACTGCAGCTCCAGCAGCCACTGCGACAGCCGGGCGTAGTACAGATACGGGTCGTCGACCCGGATGACCGCCGCGAAGCCCGCGCCGGCCTCGACTGCCGGCGGAACGATCACGCAGGAAGCGCGGCATTGCTGCAGCACACCGGCCTGTTCGGGGCGGTTGAGGAACGCGATGTCTCCCGGCCCGGCCCGTTCCAGCGGCGCGAAGCGGCCCACCCGCGTCGAGCCGTCGCCCAGCAGCTGGCCGCCCAGACGCGCGACGATTTCAGCGACCGGCAGGCCCTCGCCTGCGCCCGACGCGCTCTGGCTCATCTACTTCCCGGCCTGGGCGTCGAGCGCCTTGAGGACCTTGTCGGTGATGTCGATGCGGGGATTCACGTACACCGCATCCTGGAACACGATGTCGTAGTTGCCTTGCTGGGCCACCTGCTTGACCACCTTGTTGGCCTGCGCCAGCACGGCGGCCAGCGCCGCGCTGCGGCGGGCATTCAGGTCCTCGGCGAATTCCCGCTGCTTGCGCTGGAAGCGGCGGTTCAGGTCGGCGAGTTGCTGCTGGTCCTTGCTGCGCTCGCCGTCGCTCATCACCGGCCCATCCTTGTCGAGCTTCTGGCTCAGCGCCTTGATGCTCTGGGCCATGCTGCGCAACTCCTTGTCGCGCGGCAGGAACTCGGCCTCCAGCTTCTGCTGGGCCGCCTTGGCCGGCAGCGAATCCTTCAGGATGCGCGCGGTGTTGACGAATCCGATCTTGCCGCTGGGGGCGTTCGACGCCCCTTGCGCCAGCGCGGGCTGAACCGCGGCCGCGCCGCCCATTCCGGCGGCCAGGCACGCCGCCAGGATCCGGCGGCGCAGTACGAGTGTCAGGTGCTTGGTCAAGGCGGGCCTCAGAACGCTGTGCCGACGGTGAACTGGAAAGTCTGGGTCTGGTCGCCGGGGCGGGTGCGGATCGGCTTGGCGATGCTGAATTTCAGCGGTCCGATCGGGGAGATCCACGACACCCCGATACCCACCGAGGCGCGCATGTCCGCCAGGTGCACCGGCTGGTTCTCCCCCCAGACGTAGCCGCTGTCGAGGAAGGCCGACATGCGCAGGCTGCGGTCGGCACCGGTGCCCGGGAAGGGAAAGTCGTACTCGAAATCGGTGACCAGCAGTTTGGCTCCGCCCAGCGCGTTGTTCTGCGCGTCGTGCGGGCCCAGCGAGCTCTGCTGGAAGCCCCGCACCGTGCCGATGCCGCCCGCGTACAGGTTCTTGAAGATCGGCAGCGGGTGGCCGTTGAGGCCGCGCGCGTAGCCGACGATGCCGTTGAAGGCCAGGTCGGTCCGCCGACTCACCGGGAAGAACTGCTGGTATTGGTAGGTCGCCCGCATGTAGCGCAGGCTCGCGAAGGGGCTGTACGCGATGCTCACCGACTGGTAGCGACCGTCGGTGGGAACCAGCGCGCTGTTGCGGCTGTCGCGCTGCCAACCGATGGTCAGCGGAATGCCGGTCGAGCTCTTGCCGAATTCGTTGACGTACGAAATGTAGGCCGCGGGGGCTCCCGGCGCCAGGTCGAGGGTGTACTGCTCGAAACCGACGCCGAAGAACACCCGGTCGAGTTCGGTGAAGGGCACGCCGAACTGCACGCTGAAGCCCGGGGTGACGATCTTGTAGTTGTTGCCCTGCGAGGTATAGGGCCGCACCGTGCGGTAGTACAAGCTGAGCGTGCGGCTGATGCCGTCGCGGGTGAAATAGGGGTTGGTGCTGCTCAGCGCGATCGTGCGGTAGTAGCTCGAGGTGTCGAGCGACAGGCTGACGTTGTTGCCGCTGCCGAAAATGTTTTCCTGGCTGATCGACGCGTTGAAGGACAGGCTGTTGGCGCTGGAAAAGCCGATTCCCAGGCCGAGCATCCCGGTGGGCTTTTCCTTCACCCGCATGTCCAGGTCGACTTCGTCGTTCGTGCCCGGGACCTCCACCGGGTTCATGTGCACGCTCTCGAAGAATCCCAGCCGGTCGACTCGGTCGCGCGACAGCTTGATGCGGTCGGCGTCGTACCAGGCGTCCTCGAACTGCCGGAATTCGCGTCGAATCACCGTGTCGCTGGTGCGCGTGTTGCCCCCGATGTGGATCCTGCGCACGTAGATGCGGCGCCCCGGGTCGGCGTCGATCGTGAAGAACACCTGATGGCGCTTGCGGTCGATCTGCGGCGTCGGCTGCACCCGCGCGAAGGCGTAGCCGAACACCCCGAAGCGGTTGACCATCGCCTTGACGGTTTCGTCGAGCTTCTTGGCGCTGTAGGTATCGCCCGGCTTGAGTTCGACCAGCGCGCGGAACTGGTCGTCGAGCCCGAGGTAGTTGCCTTCGAGGCGGTAGCCCGTGACGACGAACTTGTGCCCTTCGTGGACGTTGACCGTGATGGCGATCGATTCCTTGTCGGGCGCCAGGGCCACCTGGGTCGATTCGATGCGGAAATCCAGGTAGCCGCGGTCGACGTAGTAGGAGCGCAGGGTCTCCAGGTCCGCGTTCAGCTTCGCCCGCGAGTACTCGTCGGCCTTGGTATACCAGGTCAGCCAGCCCGGGGTCGACAGGGAGAACAGGTCGAGCAGCGTGCCCTCGCTGAATACGTGGTTGCCGACGACTCGCAGCGAGCGGATCTTCGCCACTCCGCCCTCGTCGACGTTGAAGGTCACGTCGACCCGGTTGCGCTGCAGCGGGGTCACCGTCGCGCTGACCTGCGCCGCGTAGTAGCCCTTGGCCAGGTACTGCTGCTTGAGCGCCTGCTCGGCCCGATCGAGCAGGGCCTGGTTGTACGGTTGCGCCTCGCCCAGGCCGAGTTCCTTCAGCGAAGCGACGAGCGCCTTCTTGGAGAACTCCTTGGTTCCGATGAATTCGACATTGGCGATCACCGGGCGCTCCTCGACCACCACGGTGACCACGTCACCCGCGGTGCGGATGCTGACATTCTTGAACAGCCCGGTGGCGAACAGCGCGCGGATCGCCGCGGCGCCGAGTTCCGGGGTGTAGTGATCGCCGACGCGGAAGGGAAGGTAGGTGAACACCGTTCCCGGCTGGGTCCGCTGCAGGCCGTCGACCCGGATGTCCTTGATGGCGAAGGTGTCGGCGGCGTGGGCCTGGGCGCAGGCCACGGCCACGACGGCCACGACTGTACCCTGCAATGCGTGACGAAGCCTCAAATTCACCTCGGATTGGTTTTCTCAGTGGAATGACCCGAATACCCGGACGATATCGTTGTACAACGCGACCGTGATCATCAGCGCGATCAGCACCAGCCCACCCTGCTGCAGCACTTGCTGCACGCGCTGCGGCACCGCCCTGCGGGTCAGAATCTCAAACGCATAATACAGGAGATGCCCCCCGTCCAAGACCGGGATCGGCAGCAGGTTGAGCACCCCCAGACTGAGGCTGACCACGGCCAGGAAATTGAGGTAGGCGGTCAGGCCCAGTGCCGCGCTGCGCCCCGCGTAGTCGGCGATGGTCACCGGTCCGCTGAGTTCGTCCAGCGAGGCGCGCCCGACCACCATGCGCCCGAGGGTCTGCACGCTCAGCACGCTCAACTGCCAGGTGCTCCGCACCCCCTGGCGCATCGCCGCGAACGGCGGCCGGCGCACCAGCACCGTCGGGACGCGCCCGTCCAGCAGCGCGCCGATCCGCCAATGCGAGCGCCCGTCGGCGCCACGCTGCATCCGCGGTCGCACCAGCAGGTCCAGGCTGCGTCCGGCGCGCAGCACCCGCAACACCAGCGGCCGCCCGTCGCCGCTCGCCAGTGCCTGCAGCAGCCCCTGCGCATCGACCGGGCGCAGCACCTGCGGGCCGGCCCCCGCGGCCACCACCAGGTCGCCTGCGCGCAGCCCGGCGCTCGCCGCCGGCTGGCCATCGAGCACGCTCACGATGCGCGCCGGCGCCCCCTGCAGCCGCAAGCCGAACGAGTGCAGGAAGTCGGCACGCGATGCGCGCAGCGCGTCGCCCCGGAAATCCAGCATCAGTTCGCGCTGCCTGCCGCCCTGCTCCACCTGCAGCCCGACGCGCCTGCCGTCCAGCGCGGCCTGCTGCAGCCGCAGTTGCAATTGCGACCACGACTGCACCGGGCGCGTGCTCTGGCCGATGCGGGTGGCCAGCACCCGCTGGCCGGCGAGCACCCCGGCCGCGGCAGCCGCGCTGCCCGCCGGCGGCGCGCCGAGCAACGGCACGGGTAGGCGCACGCCGATCATCTGCACCGCGGAGAACAGCGCGGCGGCCAGCAGCAGGTTGGCCGCCGGCCCCGCCGCCACCACGGCGGCGCGCTTCCACGGCCCCTGGCGGTTGAAGGCGCGATGCAACTGCTGCGCCGGCACCGGCGCCTCGCGTTCGTCGAGCATGCGCACGAACCCGCCGAGCGGAATCGCCGCCAGCACCCATTCGGTGGCATCGCGGCCGACGCGCAGGCGCAGCAGCGGCCTGCCGAAACCGATGGAAAAGCGCAGAACCCGCACGTTGCACGCGACGGCGGCCAGGTAATGCCCGGTTTCGTGCACTGCGATCAGCAGCGCCAGCGCGAACACGAAGGCCAGCAGGGTCAGCATGGCCTGTGCTGCCCGGCGCACCCGCCGCGGCGCGTCGAAGTGCAGTTGCGGTGGCCCATGCTGCCGCCTTCAGCGCGCCAGCGCACGCGCGCGCGCCGCAGCCGCGCTGCGCGCGCGGGAGTCGAGCTCGAGCAGCGCCCCCAGGTCGTGCGCCCGCTCGCTGCCCAGGGATTCCAGGGTTTGCGCGTTGACCCGATGGATGTCGGTGAAGGCCAGCGAGCCCTCGAGGAAGGCCTGCACGGCGACCTCGTTGGCGGCGTTGAGCACGGCACAGGCCCCACCGGCCATTCCCAGTGCCGCGTAGGCCAGCCGCAGCGCGGGAAAGCGCCGCTCGTCGGGAGCCTCGAATTGCAGCGTGCCCACGCGCGCCAGGTCGAGCCAGGCGCTTCCCGAGGCGATGCGCCGCGGCCACGCCAGCCCGTAGGCGATGGGCGTGCGCATGTCGGGCACTCCGAGCTGCGCCACCACCGAGCCGTCGTGGTAGGTGACCATCGAATGCACGATGCTTTGCGGATGGATCAACACCTCGATGGCCGCGGCGGGCATGCCGAACAGGTAGTGCGCCTCGATGACCTCCAGCGCCTTGTTCATCATGGTCGCTGAATCCACCGAGATCTTGCGCCCCATGCTCCAGTTCGGATGGGCGCAGGCCTGATCCGGGGTGATGTCGCGCAACTCGGCCGGGTCGCGCTGGCGGAACGGGCCGCCCGAGGCCGTCAGGGTGATCGAACGCACGTCGGTGGCCCAGCGCTCGCGCTGCTCGGGCAGGCTTTGCAGCACCGCGCTGTGCTCGCTGTCGATGGGCAGCAGTTCGCCGCCGCCGTCGCGCAGCGCCTGCAGCAACAGTTCGCCGGCGACCACCAGCGACTCCTTGTTGGCCAGCAGCACCCGCTTGCCCGCGCGCGCCGCCGCCAGCGTGGGGTCGAGCCCGGCCGCGCCGACGATCGCCGCCATCACCATGTGCACCTGCGGCGCCTGCACCACCTCGAGCAACGCGGCGGGCCCTGCCAGCACCTCGGTGGGGCTGCCGTGCCGGCGCAGCGCGGCGCCCAGGCGCCGCGCTGCCTCGTGGTCCTCGAGCACCGCGTAGCGCGGCGCGAAGCGCAGGCATTGCCCGAGCAGCACATCCACGCTGCGGCGGGCCGTCAGCGCGTGCACCTCGAAATCCTCGGGGTGCAGTCGCAGAACCTCCAGGGTACTGCGGCCGATCGACCCGGTGCTCCCCAGGATGGTCAGGCGTTTCATGGCACCAGCAGCATCACCATCGGCAATACCGGCAACAGGGCATCGACTCGGTCGAGCACCCCGCCGTGCCCCGGCAACAGGGTGCTGCTGTCCTTCACCCCGGCACGGCGCTTGAGCAAGGACTCGAACAGATCGCCCGCCACGCTCAGCATCGCCAGCGCGCCCGCCGCCAGCAGGCTGCCGCCCAGGCCCCAGCGCGCCGCCAGGCGCGCGCCCAGGGTATCGCGCAGCGCCGGAAGCCAGGCGCACAACGCCGCATAGGCGACCACCGCCACGACCCCGCACACAGCGCCCGACACCGTCTTGCCCGGGCTGATGCGCGGCGCCAGTCGCGGCCCGCCCAGCGCGCGGCCGCCGAAATACGCCGCGACATCGGCGACCCACACCAGCAGCAGCACCGACAGCAGGAAGCCGACGCCCTGGCTGCGAGCATGCCACAGCGCCAGCCAGGCGGCAAACAGCACGACAAAGCCCAGCACGCTCAACACCAGCGGAGTGCCGAGGAACGCCGGCAGCGCCGCGCGCGGCAGGCTGCCGGCCAGCAGCCCCAGCCAGGCCAGCGCCGCCAGCGCCAGCACGGCCTCGGTCGCGAAAGCCGACAGCGCACCGGCCAGTACCGCCGCCACGGCGAGCAACCAGGCCAGCGCCCAGACTACCGCCCGCCAGGAACGCATGCCGGCCAGCCGCGCCCATTCCCACATTCCCAGCGCGGAGAAAACCGCCATGCCGGCGCCGAAGCCCCGCGGCCCGGCCCACAACAGCAGCGGCAGGAACAGCGCCAGCAGGACCGCGGCCGTGATCAGGCGGGTGCGCAGCATCGCGGCGCTCGGCCCGGCCCTCAGGCCACCCGCAGCCCGTCGGCTGCCTTCGCGCCGGCGACGCGGCCGAAGCGCCGCTCGCGGCGGGAGAAGTCGGCGATGGCTTCGGCCAGCGATTCCTCGGTGAAATCGGGCCAGAGGATATTCGTGAAGTACAGCTCGGTATACGCCAGCTGCCACAGCAGGAAGTTGCTGATGCGGTGCTCCCCCCCGGTACGGATCAGCAGGTCGGGCTCGGGGATGTCGGCCAGGCACAGGTGGCGCGCCAGGTTGGCCTCGGTCCATTCGCCGCCTTCGGCCTGCAGCGCGCGCGCGGCTTGCACGATGTCCCAGCGGCCGCCATAGTTGAGGGCGACGTTCAGGCGAAGGCGAGGCTGTTCCACCGGAAAGGTTTCGGCATGACGCATGAGCTCTTGCATTTCGCTGTGCAAGGGGCCCCGATCCCCGATGAAACGCAGGCTGACCCCTTGGGCCGCCAGGTCGCCGGTGTCCTTCTGCAACGCCTGCACGAACAACTGCATCAGGGCTGCGACCTCCTGCTGCGGGCGGTTCCAGTTCTCCGAGGAAAAGGCGAACACCGTCAGGTGGGGCACTCCCTGCCGGACGCAGCCACGCACCAGGCGCTTGAGGGCGTCGGCGCCGAACTTGTGCCCGGCGCTGCGCGGCAGCAGGCGCCGCGTCGCCCAGCGCCCGTTGCCGTCCATCACCACCGCGACATGCCGCGGCACGACGGCCGGCGGCTTCGCGTGCGAGGCCTTGGCGGAGGCGGAAGTCTTGCTGGACACGGTTGCGGGGATCGGCTGCGCCGACTCAGACGGCCATGATCTCGGCTTCCTTCTGCGCGATCATCTTGTCGACGTCGGCGATGAAGCGGTCGGTGGTCTTCTGGATGTCGTCCTGCGCGCGGCGTTCCTCGTCCTCCGAGGCCTGCTTGGCCTTGACCAGGTCCTTGACCTGCTGGTTGGCGTCGCGCCGCAGGTTGCGCACCGCGACCTTGGCCGACTCGCCCTCCTGCTTGACGACCTTGACCAGGTCGCGCCGCCGCTCCTCGGTCAGCGCCGGCATGGGCACGCGGATCAGGTCCCCCTGGGTCATCGGGTTGAGCCCCAGGTCGGATTCGCGGATCGCCTTCTCGACGGCCTGCACCATCTTCTTCTCCCACGGCTGCACGCTGATGGTGCGCGCGTCGAGCAGGTTGACGTTGGCCACCTGGTTGATGGGCATCGGGCTGCCGTAGTAGTCCACGGTGATGTGGTCGAGCAACCCGGCATGCGCGCGCCCGGTGCGCACCTTGCCCAGGTCCGCACGCAGGGCCTCCAGGGTCTTTTGCATGCGCTGCTCACAGTTCTTCTTGGTCTCGGCGATGGTCATGATCGGGACTCGGTAGCCACAGGGTCAAAGGTGCACCAGCGTGCCCTCGGGCTCGCCCTGCACCACGCGCAGCAATGCGCCGGACTTGAAGATGCTGAACACCCGGATCGGCAGGCCCTGGTCGCGGCACAGCGCGAAGGCGGTCGCGTCCATCACCTGCAGGCGCCGGATGATCGCCTCGTCGAAGCTGATGCGCTCGAAGCGCTCGGCGCGCGCGTCGCGCGCAGGGTCGGCGGTGTAGATTCCGTCGACCTTGGTCGCCTTGAGCATCACCTCGGCGCCGATCTCCGCGGCGCGCAACGCAGCCGCGGTATCGGTGGTGAAGAAGGGGTTGCCGGTGCCGCCGGCGAAGATCACCGACTTGCCTTCCTCCAGGTACTGCAGCGCCTTGGGCCGGACGTAGGACTCGACCACCTGGTCGATGCTGATGGCCGACATCACCCGCGCCACCAGGCCGCCGTGGCGCATCGCGTCGGCCAGCGCCAGCGAGTTCATCACGGTGGCCAGCATGCCCATGTAGTCGGCGGTGGCGCGGTCCATGCCGACCGCGCCGCCGGCGACGCCGCGGAAGATGTTGCCCCCGCCGATGACAATGGCCAGCTGCACCCCGCTGTGCACCACCTGGGCGATGTCCTCGACCATCTTGACGATGGTCGCGCGGTTGATTCCGTAGGGGTCGTCACCCATCAGCGCCTCGCCCGAGAGCTTGAGCAACACGCGTTTGTAACCGCTCATGCTGGAATTCTCCGGAGGGTGGGGCTGCAGGGTGTCGACGCCGTGGCGACGGGCTCAGGCTCCGCGTGCGGCCGCCATCTGCGCGGCCACCTCGTCGGCGAAATTCTCCGACTTTTTCTCGATGCCCTCGCCGACCACGTACAGCGTGAAGCCGCTGACCCGGGTCTTGGCCGCCGCCAGCATCTGCTCCACTGTCTGCTTGTCGTTCTTCACGAAGGCCTGGTTCAGCAGCGAAACCTCCTTCAGGTACTTCTGCACCGCGCCCTCGACGCGCCGCGCGACGATCTCGGGCGGTTGCACCGCCCGCCCTTCGGCGCGCGCCTTGTCGGCATCCTCGGCCGCCTTCTGGCTGGCGATCGAGCGCTCGGACTCGATCAGCGCGGCCGGCACCTCGGAGGCCGACAGCGCCACCGGCTTCATCGCCGCCACGTGCATCGCCACGTCCTTCGCGGCCTGCGCGTCGCCGTCGTATTCCACGACCACGCCGATGCGCGTGCCGTGCAGGTAGCTGGCGAGCTGATGGCCGGCCGCGAAGCGCTTGAAGCGGCGGATGGTCATGTTCTCGCCGATCTTGCCGATCAGCGCGGTGCGCAGCGCATCCACGCTGGCGCCGTCGACCGTCAGCGCCGACAGCGCGCCGACGTCGGCCGGATCGTGCTCGGCGACCAGGCGCGCCAGCAGCTTGCCGAATTGCAGGAAATCGTCGTTCTTGGCGACGAAGTCGGTCTCGCAGTTGATCTCGATCAGAGCGCCGACGCTGTCTTGCAGGTGGACCGCGACGATGCCCTCGGCGGTGATGCGAGCCGCGGCCTTGCTGGCCTTGCTGCCGAGCTTGACGCGCAGCAGTTCCTCGGCGCGCGCCATGTCGCCGGCGGCCTCGGTCAGGGCCTTCTTGCACTCCATCATCGGGGCATCGGTCTTGGCTCGCAGCTCAGCGACCATGGATGCGGTGATTGCCGCCATATTGCACTCCTGAATCGATCCTGGATTGAACAAGGGGGCTGCGAGCAGCCCCCTTCGAAAGACATCGGGCCGGCCGCGCCGGCGTGGCCCCCGCGGCCGGCAACAGCCGGCCCGCGCTGCCTCAGGCAGCGGGGGGCTCGTCGGCGACCTCGACGAATTCGGCGCTCTCCTCGCCCGCGCCCTGCGCGACCTCGTTCAGCGCATCGTTGCGCCCCTCGAGGATCGCGTCGGCGATGCCGCGGGTGTACAGCGCCACCGCCTTGCCCGAGTCATCGTTGCCCGGAATGACATGGTCGATTCCCAGCGGAGAATGGTTGGTGTCCACCACGCCGACGATCGGGATGCCCAGCATGTGGGCCTCCTCGACCGCGATCTTGTGGTAGCCGACGTCGATGACGAACATCGCGTCCGGCAAGGCGTTCATGTCCTGGATGCCGCCGATGGACTTCTCCAGCTTGGTCAGCTCGCGCTGGAACATCAGCTGTTCCTTCTTGGTCATGTGTTCCAGCGCGCCGTCGGCGATCTGGGTCTGCATGTCCTTGAGCTTCTTGATCGACGCCTTGACCGTCTTGAAGTTGGTCAGCATGCCGCCCAGCCAGCGCGCATTGACGAAGGGCATGCCGCAGCGCTGCGCCTCCGCCTGCACGAGATCCCCGGCCTGGCGCTTGGTGCCGACGAACAGGATGGTGCCGCGGCGCGCCGCCATCTGGCGCGCGTACTTGCAGGCGTCCTGGAACATCGGCAACGTCTTCTCGAGGTTGACAATGTGGATCTTGTTGCGGTGGCCGAAAATGTACGGAGCCATCTTCGGGTTCCAGAACCGCGTCTGGTGCCCGAAGTGCACACCGGCTTCGAGCATTTCTCGCATCGACACAGACATCGCAGATT
>JAKBBQ010000340.1 GCA_021808405.1 Pseudomonadota bacterium
GGCCGAGCAGGGCTTCGAGGTCCTGAAGCTGTTCCCTGCGCAGGCGGCAGGCGGCTGCCGTTGGTTGCGTTCGATGCACGGGCCGCTGCCGCGGCTTCGCTTCTGCCCCACCGGCGGAATCGACGCCGAGAGCGCCGCCGACTACCTCGCGCTGCCCAACGTCGATTGCGTCGGCGGCACCTGGCTGACCCCGGCCGACGCCGTGGCGGCACACGACTGGTCGCTCATCCGGGAGCTGGCGCACCGGGCCAGCCGACTGCAACGGCCGAGCCTGCGCGCCGACACCCCCTGAACCCAGCCGGCGCGCCGCGCCGACCCGAGGAGACGACCATGCCGTCCAAGCTGAAACCCTTTCTGTCGACCCTGGCCGTGGCGGTAGCCGCCGCGCACTGCGCACCCGCCCGGGCCGCCCAGGACACCGTGCAGGTGCTGCACTGGTGGACCGCCGGCGGCGAGGCCGGCGCGCTGCAGGTGCTCAAGGACGACCTGCTGCAGCACGGCGTGCAGTGGCAGGACGTGCCGATCGCCGGGGGCGGCGGCGCGCAGGCCATGACCACGCTGCGCGCGCGCGTGCTCGCCGGGGATCCCCCGTCGGCAGCCCAACTGGCGGGGTTCGACATCGTCGACTGGTCGCACCAGGGGGTGCTGCAGGACCTCACGCCCATCGCGCGCCGGCAGGACTGGGCGCACAAGGTGCCGAAGGCCCTGCAGGACTTCGACGTGTACCAGGGCCGCTGGATCGCCGCGCCGATCGGCGTGCACTCGAGCAACTGGCTGTGGGCCAGCCGCAAGGTACTCACCCGTTCCGGGATCACCCGGCCCCCGGCGACCTGGGATGAATTCATCGCCGACCTGGCCAGGGTGAAGAAGTCCGGCTTCGTCGCGCTGGCCGCGGGCGGCCAGCCGTGGCAGATCGCGACCATGTTCGACGGCGTCGTGCTGTCCACCGGCGGGCCGGACTTCTACCGCCGGAGCCTGCTCGAGCGGGACCCGAAGGCCCTGGATTCCCCGACCATGCTGAAGGTCTTCGAACGCATGAGCGCGCTGCGCCCCTTCGTCGACCAGGGCTTCGCCAACCGCGACTGGAACGAGGCCACCGCGATGGTCATGCAGGGCCGCGCCGGCTTCCAGATGGTGGGCGACTGGGCGCTGGGCGAGTTCAACCACGCCCATCAGGTCCCCGACAAGGACTACCTGTGCGTGCGCACGCCCGGAACCCAGGGCTCGGTGACCTACCACTCCGACGCCCTGGTGTTTTTCAAGCGCGACGCGAAGGACCAGCAGGCGCAGCGCATCCTCGCCGAAGCCGTGATGTCCCCTGGTGTGCAGGCCGGCTTCAACCGGATCAAGGGTTCCGCGCCGGCCTTGCTGGGCATATCCCGCGAAGGCTTCAATGCCTGCGGGCGCAAGGCCATCGCCGACCTGGCGCAGGCCGACGCGAGCGGCACGCTGCTCGGTTCGCTGTCCCAGGGCAACGCCGTGCCGCCGGCCGTCAAGGGCGCCTTCTTCGACGTGATCGCCCGCGAGTTCAACGGCGCGATCTCCCCCGCCGAGGCCGCGCGCCAGCTGGCCGCCGCCGCGAAGGCGCAGTACTGAACTCCACCGAAGGAGCCGTTCGATGCACCTGCCCAGAAGCCGCCGGCCGCGCACGGCCCCGCGCAGTTGGATGCCGCAGCTGGCACTCGCCCCCAGCGTGCTGCTGGTGGCGCTGTGCGTATACGGCTACATCGCCTATACGGTGGCGCTGTCGTTGACCAGCTCGCAGATGCTGCCGGTGTACGAGTTCAACGGCCTGGGCAACTACCGCGTCCTGCTGGGCCTGCAGAACTGGTGGACCTCGCTGAACAACCTGTGGGTCTTCGCGTCGCTGTACATCGCCGTCAGCCTGGCCATCGGGCTGGGGCTGGCCATCCTGGTCGACCAGCGGATCCGCGCCGAATCCCTGCTGCGCTCGGTGTTCCTCTATCCGATGGCGCTGTCGTTCATCGTCACCGGGACCGCCTGGAAATGGATGCTCGACCCCGGCACGGGCGTGCAGGAGGTCGTGCGCCAGCTCGGGTGGGGCAGCTTTTGCTTCGACTGGATCGCGCGCGAGGATCGTGCCATCTACTGCGTGGTCATCGCCGCCGTCTGGCAGTCGGCCGGCTTCGTGATGGCGATGTTCCTCGCCGGGCTGCGCGGCGTCGACCAGGAACCGGTGCACGCCGCGCGGCTCGACGGCGCGAAGGCCTGGCAGATCCATCTGCACGTGATCCTCCCGCAGCTGGGCCCGGTGCTGGCCTCGGCCTTCGTGGTGCTGGTCACCACCGCGATCAGGTCCTACGACCTGGTGATCGCGCTGACCAACGGCGGCCCCGCCAACTCCAGCTGGCTGCCTTCGGTGTTCATGTACCAGTACACCTTCACGCGCAGCCAGATGGGCGTGGGCTCGGCCAGCTCGGTGCTGATGCTGCTGGCGGTCGGACTGTTCGTGCTTCCCTACCTGGCGCGCGAGCTGCGTGCTGCGCGTCATGGCTGAATCGTCCGGCGTCTCGATCTCGCGCGTGCTGCTCTATGCGGTGCTGGGTTTGCTGGCACTGCTGTTCCTCGCCCCGCTGATGGTGATGCTGCTCAACGCCTTCAAGCCGCTGGACGAGATCCGCAACGGCAGCCTGCTCAGCCTTCCGCGCCAGTGGAGCCTGCAGCCCTGGCACAGCGCCTGGAGCCAGGCGCAGATCGGCGTCTCGGCCACCGGACTGCGCCCGTATTTCATCAACTCGGTGCTGATCGTCGTGCCGGCCGTGCTCATCTCCACGGCCGTGGGGGCGGTCAACGGCTACGTGCTCACGCAGTTCCGCTTTCGCGCCAGCCGGCTGGTGTACGGGCTGTTGCTGTTCGCCGTGTTCATTCCCTACCAGATCGTGCTGATCCCGATGGCCCGCACCCTCGGGGTGCTCGGCCTGTCCGGCACGCTGGCCGGGCTGGTGTTCGTCAACGTCGTGTACGGCATCGGCTTCGTCACGCTGTTCTTCCGCAACTATTACCTGCATTTCCCGGTCGAGCTGGTGCGCTCGGCGCGCATGGACGGAGCCGGGTTCCTGGGCGTGCTGTGGCGCATCCTGCTGCCCAACAGCGCGCCGATCATCGTCGTCACGGTGATCTGGCAGTTCACCAGCATCTGGAACGAATACCTGTTCGCGTCGACCTTCAGCAGCTAC
>JAKBBQ010000341.1 GCA_021808405.1 Pseudomonadota bacterium
AATTCGGTGGCTTGGGTCTTTTCCATCGCGGGGACGGGCGCTCGCGCGCCCGGGCAGCAAGGCCACGGCGTGGCCCTGGGCCAATGCTAAGCCAGACGGGCGCGCGCGGGCGCGGCCGCCCGGCTGGCGCGCCTCAGGCGGCGACCGGGCGCACGCGCTGCGCCACCTGGCGCGCCCGCTCGCGGGCCTGCTCGACGTCGTCGCCGGCGGCCAGCGCGACCCCCATGCGCCGGCGGCGGTAGCTCTGGGGCTTGCCGAACAGCCGCAGGTCCGAGCGCGGCACCGCCAACGCCTGCGCGACCCCCTGGAAGCGCAGCGCCGGGGCATCGACTCCGCCGTAGATCACCGCCGAGGCGCCCGGCTCGCGCAGCCCGGTGTCCACCGGCAGCCCGAGGATGGCGCGGGCATGCAACTCGAACTCCGACTGGCGCTGCGAGCAAAGCGTGACCAGGCCGGTGTCGTGGGGCCGCGGGCTGACCTCGGAGAACCAGACCTGCTCGCCCCGCACGAACAGCTCGACACCGAAGATCCCCCGGCCGCCGAGCGCCGCGGTGACCTTGCCGGAGATCTCCCGCGCCCGCTGCAGCGCCGGCGCCGCCATCGGCTGCGGCTGCCAGGACTCGACGTAGTCGCCGTGCACCTGCAGGTGCCCGATGGGCTCGCAAAAGGAGGTCGCGACCTCGGCGCTGCGCGGGTCGAGCGAGCGCACGGTCAGCTGGGTGATCTCGTAGTCGAAGTCGATGAAACCCTCGACGATCACCCGGTTGAAGCGCACCCGGCCTCCGGCCATCGCGTAGTCCCATGCCGGCTGCAGGTCGTCGGGGCCGCGCAACACCGACTGCCCCTTGCCGGACGACGACATCACCGGCTTGACCACGCAGGGATACCCGATCCCGCCTTCGATGGCCTGCCGCAGTTGCGGCAGCGAATCGGCGAAGGCGTAGGGTGAGGTCGGCAGGCCGAGCTCCTCGGCGGCCAGCCGGCGGATGCCCTCGCGGTTCATCGTGAGCTGGGCGGCGCGCGCGGTCGGGATGACCTCGGCCAGCCCCTCGGCTTCGATGTCCAGCAGCGCCTCGGTGGCGATGGCCTCGATTTCCGGAACCACCAGGTGGGGACGCTCGGCCAGCACCACCTCGCGCAGCGCCCGCGGGTCGGCCATATCGATGACATGCGCGCGGTGCGCGACCTGCTGCCCCGGCGCGTGGGCATAGCGGTCGACCGCGATCACCTCGACGCCCAGGCGCTGCAGCGCGATGATGACCTCCTTGCCGAGCTCGCCGGCGCCCAGCAGCATCACCCGCAGCGCGGCGCCGGACAGCGGGGTTCCGAGGGGAGGCAGGGCAGCGGACATGGCGGGGGCATCGGCAGGCGCAAAGCCCCGAGCATAGCCAATGCGGCGGACCGCCGGTCAGTCGAAGCCGAGGGCCTCAGCCCACGCGCAGCACCACGTTGCCCACCGCCGAGCCGGACTCGACCATTTCGTGGGCGACCGCGATGTCTCGCAAAGGCAGCCTGGCCGCGATGTTGTGCTGCAGCACGCCGCGCCGCAGCATGCGTGTCAGCGCGGCCTGGGCGCGCTCGCGATCGGCCGCGGCGAGGTGGTAGACGATGAAGCAGCGCAGCTGCAGGTTCTTCGCCAGCAGCGGGAAGAAGGGCAGCTGCAGCTGCGGCTGGCTGCTTCCATAGACCACGCATTGCCCGCCTTCGCTGAGCAACTGCAGGTCGGCGGCGCCGTTGGCCGCGATGTCCAGCTCGATCACCCGGTCGACGCCACGCCCGCCGGTGAGTTCGAGCACCCGCTCGGCCAGCGGCTCGTCGCGGTAGCGGACCACCTCGTCGGCGCCCGCCTGCCGCGCCAGCTCGGCCTTGTGCTCGGTGCTGGCCGAGGCGATGACCCGTGCCGCGCCGAGTTGCGAGGCCATCTGCACCGCGTAGTGACCGACCGCGCCGGCCCCGCCGGCGACCAGCACGCTCCTGCCGGCCACTCCGCCGCCCAGCAGCACCGCGTGCAGCGCGGTCAACGCGGGAATTCCCAGGCACGCCCCGGCCTCGCCCTCGACGTTGTCCGGCAGCGCGACCGCCTGCGCCTGCGGCAGGCACACCCACTCGGCGGCGGTGCCGTCGGCGCGGCCCCAGGCGGCGTTCCAGGTCCACACCCGCTGGCCGACGCGCGCGGCGTCCACCCCGTCGCCGACGGCGTCGATCACGCCCATTCCGTCGCTGTGGGGGATGACCCGGGGGAAAGGCATGTCCGGGTTGCGCAGCCCCAGCCGCGACTTGACGTCCGAGGGGTTGACCCCCGACCACTGCAGGCGCACGCGCACCTGGCCGCCAGCCGGGCGCGGGGTCGGGATGTCGCCGAGTTGCAGGACTTCGCGCGCGGCACCGAGTCGGGTGTAGTAGGCGGCTTGCATGATGCCCCAGTGTAGTCAGCGGCGCCGCGCGCCGTCAGAAGCTCGACCCCGGCTGCCGCAGGAATTCGAGTTCCTCGGCGCTGCTGCCGCGCCCCAACACCTGGTTGCGGTGCGGATAGCGGCCGAAGCGGTCGATGATCGCCTTGTGCAGCAGTTCGTGGCGCAGGTTCTCGGCAGGCGCGTGCAGGCGATACAGTTCCTCGGCCACGACATGGATGCGTCGCGACTCGCTGTGCATGAACGGCAGCAGCAGGAAACCCCGCTGCACCGGCTGCAGCTCCAGGTGGCAGCCGCGCGCCACCGCCTCCTGCGCCAGCACCAGCGCCATGCCGTCCTGCGCGAAAGCCTGCGCGGTGCCGCGGTGAACATGGCGCGAGAACTGGTCGAGCACCAGGATCTCGGCCAGCCGTCCGTGGGCGCTGTCGCGCCAGTCGAAGCATTCGCCGCGCGCCGCGGCCGCCAGCAGGCCGCCGTAGCGCTGGCGCACCTGCAGGTCGAGTTCGTCGCTGCGGGCGAACCAGGACTTGGGGTCGATCTGCTCGAACCAGAAGGCGAGGACTTCGGCGTGCATCGGGGAGTCTCCGTTTGCGGCGGGTGTCGCCACTCAGCGTACCGCGCGGCTTGCGCTGGCTCAAAGGCGCGAAACCGGCGAGCACCTAAGCTCGGATACGGCCCGCCGATCGCGCGGCGCATGTCCGGGAGGCCGCATGAACGATTATCGAAGCATCGGGGTGTACGCGGGAGCGGCCACGCAGATCGGCAAGCTGCTGACACTGGCC
>JAKBBQ010000342.1 GCA_021808405.1 Pseudomonadota bacterium
CCTCGCCGGCGGCCCAGCGCAGCGTGGCGATGTCCCGCAGCGACTGCGCTGCCGCCGCATCGCGGTCGACGCCATGCAACTGCAGGCCGCGTCCGTGCAGGGCGCGCAAGTGGCGGCCGTGGCCGCAGGCGACATCGAGCACGCTGCCGCCCGGGGCGATCAGTCGGGCGAAACGCAGGACCCAGGGGGAGGCGCTCAGGTGGTGGTGCATGCGCGTATTCAAGCAGATTCGCCGCCATCGGTCGCGGCGCCGGCGGCTTCTAGAATCAGCGCCGCGTCACCGACATGGGGCGGCGCGGCCGGCTGCTGAAATCTTGGGCAAACCCGAGCCGGGCCGCATGGATGCTTGATTCCCCGATGATTGGCAGGGGCTCTATCCCCATCCGGTGGGGATAAGTTCCGTGACGATCGAATGACCGTGAACAACCGCACGTTTGTCCACAATCCGCCGTTGTTATCCACAAGGACCTATGGCAACAAGAAACTCCCAGGGCTACAGCGAAGCATCGATCCGCGTCCTCAAGGGCCTGGAGCCGGTGCAGCAACGCCCGGGCATGTACACGTCGACCGTCAATCCGCTGCATATCGTGCAGGAGGTGATCGACAACAGCGCCGACGAAGCCCTGGCTGGACACGCCCGCAGCATCGTCGTCACCCAGCACTCGGACGGCAGCGTCAGCGTGCTCGACGACGGTCGCGGCATCCCGATCGGCCTGCATCCCGACGAGGGCGTGCCGGTGGTCGAACTGGTCTTCACCCAATTGCATGCCGGAGGCAAGTTCGACAAGCTCGACGCGTCGGCCGCATACCGGTTTTCCGGCGGCCTGCACGGTGTCGGCGTCAGCGTGACCAATGCCTTGTCGCGCCGCGTCGAGGTCGAGGTGCACCGCGACGGCCAGGCCGCGAGCCTGAGCTTCGCCGCGGGCGTCCCCGAGGCGCCGCTGGTCGTGCGTGGGTTGGTGCGCGGCGAGTGGAAGAACGGAACGCGGATCCGGGTCTGGCCCGAGGCGAAGTATTTCGACGCGCTGGTCCTGCCGGCCGCCGAGCTGCAGCACCTGCTGCGCAGCAAGGCCGTGCTGCTGCCCGGGCTGCAGGTCACGCTGCAGATCGAGAAGACCGGCGAGACGCACGGCTGGCGCTACGACGAGGGGCTGCGCGGCTATCTGCGCGAGGCGCTGGGCGACGCCGAGGTGCTGCTGGCCTTCGACGGCGAGGGCCAGGCCAGTGGCGCGGCCGACGGCTTCGCCGCGGGCGAGGGGGCGAGCTGGAGCGTGGCCTTCAGTGCCGACGGCGCGGTGCTGCGCGAGTCCTACGTCAACCTGATCCCGACCCCGGCCGGCGGCACCCACGAAGCCGGACTGCGCGAAGGCCTGTTCCAGGCCGTCAAGGGGTTCATCGAGCTGCACGCGCTGTGCCCCAAGGGGGTGCGGCTGCTGCCCGAGGACGTGTTCTCGCGCGCCTCGTTCGTGCTCTCGGCCAAGGTGCTCGACCCGCAGTTCCAGGGCCAGATGAAGGAACGGCTCAACAGCCGCGACGCGGTGCGGCTGGTCTCCGGACTGGTGCGCCCGGCGCTCGAGCTGTGGCTGGGCCAGCACGTCGAGCAGGGGCGTGCGCTGGCCGAGCTGGTCATCGCCCAGGCGCAGAGCCGGCAGCGCGCGGCGCAGAAGGTCGAGCGCCGCAAGGGCTCGGGCATCGCCGTGCTGCCGGGCAAGCTGACCGATTGCGAAAGCCGCGAGGTGGCGCGCAACGAGCTTTTCCTGGTCGAGGGCGACTCGGCCGGCGGCTCGGCCAAGATGGGACGCGACAAGGCGTTCCAGGCCGTGCTGCCGCTGCGCGGCAAGGTGCTCAACGCCTGGGAGGTCGACCGCGACCGGCTGTTCGCCAACCAGGAGATCCACGACATCGCGGTGGCCATCGGGCTGGATCCGCACGCGGCCGACGCCGAGGTCGATTTCAGCGCATTGCGCTACGGCAAGATCTGCATCCTCAGCGACGCCGACGTCGACGGCTCGCACATCCAGGTGCTGTTGCTGACGCTGTTCTTCCGCCACTTCCCGCAGCTGGTCGAGCGCGGCCACGTCTACGTCGCGCGCCCGCCGCTGTACCGCGTCGACGCGCCGGCGCGCGGGCGCAAGCCGGCGGCCAAGCTGTACGCGCTCGACGACGGCGAGCTGCAGGCCATCTGCGACCGCCTGCGCCAGGACGGCGTGCGCGACGGCGCCTGGAGCGTGTCGCGCTTCAAGGGCCTGGGCGAAATGAGTGCCGAGCAGCTCTGGGAGACGACCCTGAACCCCGACACGCGGCGGCTGCTGCCGGTGCGCGTCGGCGGTGCCGGCCTTGACGCCACCACGGCGCTGTTCACCCAGCTGATGGGCAAGGGCGAGGCGCAGGCCAGGCGCCAGCTGATGGAAGCCTATGGCGACGCGGTCGAGGCCGACGTCTGAGCGCGACGAACACGGGACAACGATGACGCAGGACACGACGACGCAGGATCTGTTCGACGCCGGGGCGGACGACGAGGCGCTGGCGCTGGGCGACTACGCGCGCCAGGCCTATCTGGATTACGCCATCTCGGTGGTCAAGGGGCGGGCGCTGCCCGATGTGGCCGACGGCCTCAAGCCGGTGCAGCGGCGCATCCTGTATGCGATGGACCGCATGGGGCTGGCCGCGGGCGCCAAGCCGGTGAAGTCGGCGCGGGTGGTCGGCGACGTTCTGGGCAAGTACCACCCGCACGGCGACCAGGCGGCGTACGACGCCATGGTGCGGCTGGCGCAGGACTTCGCACAGCGCTATCCGCTGATCGACGGCCAGGGCAATTTCGGCTCGCGCGACGGCGACGGCGCCGCGGCCATGCGCTACACCGAAGCGCGGCTGGCGCCGATCGCCCGCCTGCTGCTCGACGAGGTCGACCAGGGCACGGTCGACTTCCGCGCCAACTACGACGGCTCGACGCAGGAGCCGGCGCTGCTGCCGGCGCGGTTGCCGATGCTGCTGCTCAACGGCGCCAGCGGCATCGCGGTGGGCATGTCGACCGAGATTCCGGCGCACAACCTGCGCGAGGTCGCAGCGGCCTGCGTGGCGCTGCTGAAAAAGCCCGCGCTCGCGCTCGACGAGCTGCTGGCGCTGCTGCCGGGCCCGGACTTCGCCACCGGCGGGCAGATCATC
>JAKBBQ010000343.1 GCA_021808405.1 Pseudomonadota bacterium
CGCGCCGACGGCGTGCACTTCGACATCTGCAACAACACCCTCAAGGGCATGAACCTGGACTGGCACCAGCTGTATGGTGTCAAGGAGAGCGACATCGTCCCCGCGGGCTTCCTGCAGGTGGGCTGGCTGGCCGACCACGGCTGGGCCGTCGAGGCGATGAACTGAACATGCGCTTCGAGCGCGCGCGCGGCGAGGCGCTGGCCGCGGCGGTGGTTGCCGCGGCGGCGCTGGGCGCGCGCGCCAGCGGCATCGATACCTTCATGTTCCCGGAGCTGGGGGCGCTGGCGCACGATGTGTTCACGCGCCCCGAGGGTACGTGGGCGCGCGCGACCGCGCACCTGGCCGTCGCGCCTGCGCTGGCTGCGCTGATCGGGCTGGGCCTGGCACGCTGGCTACCACCTGGCTTGACGGCGCTGGCCCTGAGCCTGGGAAGCTCTCTGCTTTTGCTGGGGCTGCTGCGTTCGCCGTTGGCACCGCTGATTTCCGCCGGACTGCTGCCGGTGGCGCTGCGCGTGCGCAGCCCCTGGTACCCGGCCTCGATCCTGCTGGTGACCAGCCTGCTGGCGGCCGCGGTGTTGCTGCGCGCGAGGCTGCGAGGCCATCCACCGGCGCCGGTCGACACGGCGTCGCGCATCGACGACCAGACCGAGACCGCGGCCAGCGGCTGGCGCTGGCTGCCGGGATACCTGCTGTTCGCCCTGCTCGCCGGGGCGTTCGTGCAAACCTGGCACCTACTGTTGGTGCCGCCCTTGTTCGTCGTCGCTTACGAGATGTTCGCGCACCCGGACGTGTGCCCGTGGCGTGCGCGGCCCTGGGCGCTGCTGGCCGCTTGCATCGCGGGCGCCGGCGTGGGCGTCGTGGCGGTGGCCTGGCTGAGCGCCGGGCCGCTGTCGGCGGTGCTCAGCCTGCTGGCCGGGGTGCTGATCGTGCGAGCCTTTGATCTGCACGTCCCGCCAGCGCTGGCCATCGGCCTGCTGCCGCAGATCCTGCCGCGCCCGGGGTGGCCATTCGTGGCGTCGGTTGCGCTGCTGTGCGCGTGGCTGATCGTCAGTTTCCAGTTCGCGGGCCTCGCCTCGCGGCGCATTTCCACCATGGGGAGAGCGGCATGAACCCAGGCATCGAACGCATTGGCATCCTCGGCGGCAGCGGACTTTACGACTTCGACGGCCTCGTCGACGTCACCGAGCATGCGCTCGACACACCCTATGGCAAGCCCTCGGACGTGATCGTCACCGGGCGCCTCGGAGCGGCCGAGGTCGCCTTCCTGGCGCGCCACGGCCGCGGCCACCGATTGATTCCGTCCGAGGTGCCTTACCGCGCCAACCTGTACGCGCTGAAAAGCCTGGGTGTGCGTAGCCTGCTGGCGATCTCGGCTGTCGGCTCGCTGCGCGAGGACATCGCGCCGCTGGACCTGGTGCTTCCCGACCAGTTCCTCGACCTCACGCGCAAGCGCGAGTCGACGTTTTTCGGCGACGGCATCGTCGCCCATGTTTCCATGGCCGAGCCGACCTGCGCGGCGTTGCGCGAGCGCACGGCGCAGGCCTTCGAGGCTGTCGCGCTACCCGGGGTACGACTGCACCGATCGTCGACCTACGCTTGCATCGAAGGGCCGGCGTTTTCCACGCGGGCCGAGTCCGCGATGCTGCGCACCTTGGGTGCCGATATCGTCGGTATGACCAACATGCCCGAAGCAAGACTGGCACGCGAGGCGCAGATGGCCTACGCGACCCTCGCCCTGGTCACCGATTTTGACTGCTGGGACGCGGCGCGCGAGCCGGTCAGCGCCGAGCTGGCTATCGCGAACCTGATGCACAACGCCCTGGTCGCCCAGAAAATCGCCGCTGCGCTGATCCACACCCTGCATGCGCAGCCGCTGCAGTCCTACGCGCACCAAGCCCTGCGCAGCGCACTGGTCACACCGCTCGACCGGCTGAGCCCGGCACAGCGCCAGCGCGTCGACGTGCTGCTGCGCTGAACGACTCGGAGGTGTCAGGATCGGGCGTCTTGCTCGACCAAGATTTATCGGCGGCCCCACGGGCCGTCTGCCGAACGGAGTTCCCACGATGCACGCCACCGTCCATTTGTTGCGCAAGAGCGACTTCCCGCAACTTCGCCGTCGCCCGCTGCGCACCCTACAGGTCAACCTGGGCTATCGCTGCAACCAGAGCTGCCAGCACTGCCACGTCAATGCCGGCCCGAACCGCACCGAGGCGCTGGACGCAGACAACGCGGAGCTGATCGTGCAGTTGCTGCGCCGAGGCAAGATCGAGACCCTGGACCTGACCGGCGGCGCGCCGGAACTCAATCCGCATTTCCGCGACCTGGTGCGCAAGGCGCGCGCCGCCGGGGTGCGCGTGATCGACCGCTGCAACCTCAGCATTCTGTTCGAGGCGGGACAGCAGGACCTGGCTGACTTCCTCGCCGCGCAGCGGGTCGACGTCACCGCGTCGCTGCCCTGCTACACCGAGGACAACGTCGACGCGCAGCGCGGCGACGGGGTGTTCGAGAAGAGCATTCAGGCGCTGCAGTGGCTCAATCGCCTGGGCTACGGCGACCCCGACAGCGGCCTGGCGCTGGACCTGGTCTACAACCCGCTGGGCGCGCACCTTCCTCCGCCGCAAGCCCAGCTTGAGTCGGACTACAAGCGTCTGCTCGGCGAACGCTACGGCATCGGATTCAACCGCCTGTTGACCATCGCCAACATGCCCATCCAGCGCTTCGGCAGCATGCTGGTGTCCAAGGGGAAGTTCGACGACTACATGACCTTGTTGCGCGCCAGCCACCGCGACGACAACCTGGATTCGGTGATGTGCCGCGACACGGTGTCGGTGGACTGGCAGGGTTACCTGCACGACTGCGATTTCAACCAGATGCTGGGCCTGCCTCTGGGCGCGCGGGGTGGCGGAGGGCAAGGCCGCATGCACCTGCGCGACCTGCTCGCCGAAGCGGACCCACTGGCCGGCCAGCCGATCGCCGTGGCCGCCCACTGCTATGGTTGCACGGCGGGGCAGGGCAGCAGCTGCAGCGGCGCGCTCAGTTCCTCGAAGCAGAGCGTGGCCGCCTGAGTCGGCGCAGCGATGGGACCGTCGGCCCGAGCCCCGCGCCATCCGGCAGCGCGCCTCCTCCTGGCGCTGCCATTGGCCGTGGCGGCAGCGGCCGCCAT
>JAKBBQ010000344.1 GCA_021808405.1 Pseudomonadota bacterium
GAACACCACGCGGGTGGCATGGCAGCCGGTGCGCACCTGCAGGTTGGCGCGGTGGCGCACCGGGTCGAGGAAGGCGCGCGCGCTGCTCCAGCGCTCGCCCTGCGCCTGGGTGACCCGGTACAACCCGCAGCCCTCGGGGTCCTCGGCGTCGTGGAAATCCAGCCGCCGAGGCAGGCCGCAGGCGGTGGCCGCCTCGATGAAGGCCAGGCTCAGCGGGTTGGGGCTGCGCAGCTCGGACACCGCCAGTCCGCTGCCGGTGGCGGCGCCCGCGCGGCGCTGCAGCCGCTGGAACCGCGGCAGCACGTCGCTCCACCCCCAGCCCGCGTTGCCGGCGGCGGCCCAGTCGTCGTAGTCGCGCCGATGGCCGCGCAGGTAGATCATCGCGTTGATCGAACTGCTGCCCCCGAGCACCTTGCCGCGCGGCCAGTACAGCCGGCGCCCGCCGAGAGCCTGCTGGGGCTCGGTCTGCAAGTACCAGTTGTAGCGCCGGCCGCGCAACAGCAGCGGCAGGCCCATCGGGGTGTCGATCAGCGGCGAGCGATGCTCGCCTCCGGCCTCCAGCAGGCACACCCCGATGTCGGGGCGCTCGCTCAGCCGGTTGGCCAGCAGGCAGCCTGCCGAGCCGGCGCCGACGATGACGTAGTCGGTCTGCTCGTCGACGACGGCGGCCATCAGCCGAACAGCTTGCGGGTGATGGTCGCCACGTGCTGGCCCTGGTAGCGGGCGATGGCCAGTTCGTTGTCGCTGGGCATGCGGCTGCCGTCGCCCTTGCTCATGGTCGTCGCGCCGTACGGGGTTCCACCGGTGATTTCATTCATGTTGGTCAGCCCGGCGCAGGCGTAGGGAACCCCGACGACCACCATGCCCTGGTGGAACAGGGTGGTGTGGAAGGAGGTGATGGTGGTTTCCTGGCCGCCGTGCTGGGTGCCGGTGCTGGCGAACACGCTGCCGACCTTTCCGACCAGTTTGCCCTGCTGCCACAGCGCGCCGGTCTGGTCGAGGAAGGTGCGCATCTGCCCGCACATGTTGCCGAAGCGGGTCGGCGTGCCGAAGATCACCGCGTCGTAGTCGCCCAGTTCACCCGGGCTGGCCACCGGGGCCTGCTGCTCGGTCTTGGCGTGGATCGCCGCCAGGGTCTCGGCAGGCATGGTCTCGGGCACCCGCTTGACGCTTACCTCGACTCCGGCCACCGAGCGCGCACCGTCGGCGACTTCCTGCGCCATGCGTTCGACATGCCCCCAGGTGCTGTAGTAGAGGACCAGGACTTTGGCCATTTGTGGACTCCTTGGTTGAAAAAGCGCAAAGCAGCATGATGCAATGCCCGGGTGACAAAGGAAAGTAGGTACGATTTCGTAACCACCCTGCCTTCGTCCATCCTGCCTGGAGCCTGCCGATGAGTCGCCACGACGATGCCTCGTGCCCGATGGACGCGCTGCTGCGCCTGCTGATGGGTCCCTGGACCACCTACGTGCTGTGGGTGCTGCGGCGCCAGGGGCCGCAGCGCTTCGGCGCGTTGAAACGCTCGATCCCGGGGATTTCCTCCCGCCTGCTGACCGCCCGCCTGCGGTTGCTGGAAGGCGCGGGGGTGGTCAGCCGGGTCCACGTGCCGAGCATTCCGCCGCAGGTCAGCTATGGCCTGACGCGGCGCGGCGAGCAACTCGCCCCGGTGCTCGACGCTCTCGATGCGCTGGCGCGCAAATGGGACGACGAGGACAGGCGGGACGACGGGGACCGGCCGGCCACCTCCAGCGCGACGGGCCACGCTGCGCGGGCCATCACGGCGTAGCCGGAGTCGCCGGGGTGCAGGTGGTCGCCGCTGTCCAGCCGTGGCAGCATCCGCGTGGGGTCGGCGGGGTCGCGCAGCACGGCGTCGAAGTCCACCACCCCGGCGAAGGCGCGGCTGCCGCGGATCCAGGCGTTGAGCCGCTGGCGCAGCGCCTCGCGCTGCGGCGGCAGGTCGGCCGGCGGCAGCGTGGCCGCGTACAGCCGCACCCCCGCGAGCCGCGCCTGCCGCGCCAGCCCCAGCAGCGCCTGCTCGAGTTGCGCGGCCCGCACCCGCAGGTGCGGGGCGTCGCAGTCGAGGCCGGCGCGCGCCGGCGTGTAGCCGAAGTCGATGTCGTTGATGCCGATCAGCACGATCGCCGCGTGCACCCCCGAAAGCCCCAGCGCGTCGCGGGCGAAGCGCTGGCGCAGCGCCTGTCCCCAGCAGCCCGAGTCGGACAGCAGCCGGTTGCCGCTGATTCCCGAATCGACCACCGACAGGTCGTCGACGCCGGCCGCGCGCAGCCGTGCCGCCAGTTGCTGCGGCCAGCTGCGGTGGGCATTCAGCGTGGAGCGCATGCCGTCGGTGATCGAGTCTCCGATGGCCACCAGCGCCGCCGCGGGCCGCGCGGGCTCGACGTCGACGCGGTCGAGCCAGAGATAGGAGCTCAGCCGGCCGCCGAAGCCGGCTGCCGAGGCATCGGCCGTGCGGTTTCCCGGGCTCGACAGAAATTGCACCTGCCCGGCGACGATATGCCAGGTACGGGCCGCAGTGGCCGAGGCCACGTACAGGCTCACCGCCAGCAAGTGCCCGGCATGCACCGCACGCACCAGCGGGTCGCTCCAGACGGCCTGGTGCGGCGGCACCACCACCGAGCGCAGGTGGTCGAACAGCACGGGCTGCAGCGAACCCGGCCGCAGCGCCGCACCTGCGGCGACCTCGGCGACGGTCGCGGCGCCGATGCGCAAAGGCCGCTTTCCCCAGCGGTTGCTGATGCGAAGGCGCAACGCCCGCCCGGACAGTTCGGGCAGCATGACCAGGCGCACGGTGCGCCCGCCGCAGGCCGGCGGCCTGCGGTACGCGGGAACGCCGGGCCCGGCGGGCACCGACTCGGGGGCGGCCTCCCAGGCCGTCACCCAGCGCGGCGCGCCGGCGGCGGCAGGCGCAGCCGCTGCCGGCACGCCGGCTAGCAGGCCGGCAAGCAGGCCGGCAAGCGCGCCGGCGAGCAGGCGGGCGAGCAGGCGGGCAGGCAGCGCGGCCAGTCGGCTGGCCGGGGGCGGCGAGCGCGCCGGGCGCGCCAGGCAGGGCAGGTGCATCGCGGGGGAGCCGTCGGCGGCTGCGGGAGGACGCCGATTCTCGCACG
>JAKBBQ010000345.1 GCA_021808405.1 Pseudomonadota bacterium
GCTGCCCGCTCCGTCATCGGGCTGGATCGGCGTGGTCTCGTGGATCACCCGCGTGTCGTCCATCAGCAGCGCGCTGCCGGGCTGCTCGAGCGTGAAGCGCACGCCGCGCGCGCCCTGCAGCTCGAACACCCGGCTCTCGCCGCCGCGCAGGCCCCGGCGCTGCGCCAGCAGCACCGCGACGAAGTCCACGCCGTCGCGGTGCGCGCCCTCCGGGGTCGGGCGGCCGATGCCGCCGGTGGTATCGATGCGGAACTGGTGCGCCTCGACGTACCACCGCGGCTGCGGGCGCAACTCGGCGTACAGCCCTCCCAGGCCGCCGAGCAGCGCGGTCCAACCGGCCATCGCGCACAGCCGGGGGTCCAGCGGCTGCAGCCAGCGCACCATGCCGCCGTGCAGCGCGTTGTAGGTCAGCGGCTGGTAGTGCGCGCGATGCTCGACCTGGCGCAGGCCGGCTCGCGCACCCTGCAATTCGTGCACCAGGCTGCCGTGGCGGCGGCGGCGATAGTGCCCGCCGTCCTTCAGGTAGGGGTCGGTGGGCAGGTCGTCCCACAACGGCAGCACCGGCTGCCACCAGCGTGGCGGCAGGCCGCACAGCTCGCCGAGCTGCCCGGGCTGCAGCAGCGCGAAGCCCTGCTCGCGCAGCCGCCGCAGCAGCGCCTCGCGCAGCCCGCCGCCCACGCTGCCGCAGCCGCCCTGCGCAGCCAGGCCGGGGCCGAAGTCGAAGTCGGGCATCGCCGTCTCCCGCAGGCTCAGCGACCGTCGCGCAGTCCGGTGGTGCGGTTGAACACCAGCCGCGCCGCGCCGTGGTCGCGCAGGTCGGCGACAAAGTAGCCATGACGCTCGAACTGGAACGATTCTCCCGCCGCGGCCCGCGCCAGCGAGGGTTCGACCCAGGCCTGCACCACGCGCAGGCTGCGGGGGTTGAGCGCGCGCAGGAAGTCGGCACCGCCGGCGTCGGGCTGCTCGGCCAGGAACAGCGGCTCGTACAGGCGCACCTCGGCCGGCAGCGCATCGGCGGCGCCGACCCAGCTGATCACCCCCTTGACCTTCACCGCGGCAGCCCCCGGCGTGCCGCTGCGGGTGTCGGGCACGATGCGCGCGTGCACCTCGCGGGCGCTGCCGTCGGCGGCGCGCTCGGCGCCGGTGCACTCGATCACGTAGCCGTATTTCAGCCGCACCCGGCCCCCGGGAAACAGCCGGAAGTAGCCCTTGGGCGGGTCGAACTCGAAGTCCGAGCGCTCGATCCACACCCGGGGGCCGAGCTGGAAGCTGCGCAGCCCGCGCTCGGCATGATGAGGGTGCAGCGGCGCGTGGCAGGTCTCGAGCCGCCCGGCGCCGATCACTTCGTCCCAGTTGTCCAGCACCAGCGGCAGCGGGTCGAGCACGGCCATCGCGCGCGGCGCCAGCGGGTCGAGATCGTCGCGCAGCGCGCCCTCGAGCACCGAGTAGTCGATCCACGAATCGGACTTGCTGACCCCGATGCGCTCGGCGAACAGTCGCAGCGCCCCGGGGGTGTAGCCCCGCCGGCGCAGACCGGCGATGGTCGGCAGCCGCGGATCGTCCCAGCCGGCCACATGGCCCTGCTCGACCAGTTGGGCCAGCTTGCGCTTGCTGGTCAGCACGGTCGACAGGTTCAGGCGGGCGAATTCGAATTGCCGCGGCAGCGGGCGCTCGAGCAGCCCGAGTTCGGCCAGGTTCTGCAGCAGCCAGTCGTAGAAGGGTCGCTGGTCCTCGAACTCCAACGTGCAGATGCTGTGGGTGATGCGCTCCAGCGCGTCCTCGATGGGATGCGCGAAGGTGTACATCGGATAGATGCGCCAGCGCTCGCCGGTGCGGTGATGGCGGGCGAAGCGGACGCGGTAGAGCGCCGGGTCGCGCAGGTTCAGGTTGGGCGAGGCCATGTCGATGCGCGCGCGCAGCACCATCGAACCCTCGGCATGGCGCCCGTCGCGCATTTCCTGGAAACGCCTCAGGCTGTCGGCGCGCGGGCGCTCGCGCCAGGGGCTGTCCACCCCCGGCTCGGTCAACGTGCCGCGGTTGCGCCGCATGTCCTCGGCGCTCTGCTCGTCGACGTAGGCCAGCCCGGCCTCGATCAGCGCGCAGGCGGCGCGCCACATGAAGTCGAAATAGTCGCTGGCGAAGTATTCGTGGCTGACGCCTTCGCTGACCCAGTCGAAGCCCAGCCACCGCACCGCGTCGCGGATCGCCTCGACGTAGTGCATGTCCTCCTTCTCGGGATTGGTGTCGTCCAGGCGCAGGTGGCACACCCCGCCGTAGTCGGCCGCCAGCCCGAAGTTCAGGCAGATGCTCTTGGCATGGCCGATGTGCAGGTAGCCGTTGGGCTCGGGCGGGAAACGGGTGCGGATGCGCGCGCGATCCAGCGGCGCCGCCGCGAGTTGCTGCGCATCCCCGGGAACCCCGGCGAAGTGCCGGCCCTGCAGGGCCCCCGAGGCGAGATCGGCCTCGATGACCTGGCGCAGGAAATGGGACGGTCGGGAGTTGGCGGTTTCCGGTGTCGGCATGGGACGGGGACGAGGCGACCCGGGACGCGGAGGCCGCCGCCGCGAGGGCTGCGGCAGGACTCGCCCGCGGCAGGGCCATGGGGCAAAACCCTTATTGTCCGCCAAGGGCGGGGGCTTGCGCCATCCGGGGTGATGGGGCACCGTAGAATGGCACCCCGCCGGTGGCCGCGGGGTGCCTCCGGCGCCGCCTTGCGGATCGCGTTGCGCACGTTGCACACCCTACCCCCCCACCGACGGAAGGCGCCTGCGCGCGCCGGGAGCGAACAAGACCATGGCTGGCCACTCGAAATGGGCCAATATCCAGCACCGCAAAGGCCGCCAGGACGAGAAGCGCGGCAAGGTGTGGACCAAGATCATCCGCGAAGTGACGGTGGCCGCCAAGCTCGGCGGCGGCGACCCGAATGCCAACCCGCGCCTGCGCATGGCGCTGGACAAGGCGCGCGAGGTCAACATGCCGGCCGACAACCTGAAGCGGGCGATCGACCGCGGAACCGGCAACCTCGAGGGCGCGCACTACGAGGAAATCCGCTACGAGGGCTACGGCCCCGGCGGCGCGGCGATGATCATCGACTGCATGACCGACAACCGGGT
>JAKBBQ010000058.1 GCA_021808405.1 Pseudomonadota bacterium
CATCGTGCAGGAAGTCATGCGCACCGTCCGCCGCATGAAGGAAGAGGGCATCGCGGTGCTGCTGGTCGAGCAGAATGTGTTCGGCGCGCTGGAACTGGCCGATCGCGCCTACGTGCTGGGCGAGGGTCGCGTGCTCTACGACGGCAGCGCAGCGGAGTTGCGCGCCGACACCGCGCGCATGGAGCAGCTGGCTGGCGTCGCGCATACGGCTGCCTGAGGGGGCCCGCGGGTCGCGCGTGGCTTGTCCGAGCGCCAGCTGAAGCTGGCCTGACGGCCGGCCGAGGGCCGTGCCGCGGCGCCGGATGTCGACGCGCTGCGTCGGACCCCGGGTTCACCCTGGTTCGCATCAGGGTTTGTCCTTGCACTTTGTCCCCATGCGCGGGAAACTACCGGCGTAACAAAGCCGGCTTTTCGGACGCCCCTTGTCTCGAGCGTGCGGGGAGCGCGGGCCCGGGCATCCCGAGCACGCATCCGGTATCCCGCGGGCATGCAGCCCCCGGGCCGGGAGCAACGGGATTGCGCGGTCCGCCTGCCCGCCGGGAGCCAATCGCCCGGCTCGCCAGTCCCGGACCATGAGCAACGCGGTACCCCTGGTGGCGGTCGCCACCGACCTGAAACAACTCTGCGGCCAGGCGGTGCACGCCGTCGCGCGCAAGTACGTCGACCCGCTGCTGGAAATCTCCGGCTGCCTGCCGCTGCTGCTGCCGGCTTTCGGCGCCAGCACCCCGATCGATCAGGTGCTGTCGTCGGTTCACGGGCTGCTGTTCTCCGGGTCACCGTCGAATATCGAACCCCACCACTACGGCGAAGCGCTGGACAACCCGGATTCGCCCGCCGACCCGGCACGCGATGCGACCACGCTGCCGCTGATCCGCGCGGCCATCGCCCGCGGAATTCCGGTGTTCGGGATCTGCCGCGGCTTCCAGGAGATCAATGTCGCGCTCGGCGGGGCGCTGCTGCAGCAGGTGCACCGCACCGAAGGCTACGCCGACCACCGCGAGGACGAAAGCCAGCCGCTGGAGCAGCAGTACGGCCCGGCGCACGAGGTGCGGGCGGTGCCCGGCGGCTGGCTCGAGCGGCTCGTCGGGCGTCCGCGCTGGCAGGTCAACAGCCTGCACGGCCAGGGCATCAAGCGCCTGGCCCCCGGCCTGCTGCCGCAGGCCTACGCCCCCGACGGCCTGGTCGAGGCGTATACCCACGCCCACTCCAGCGCTTTGCTGCTTGCGGTCCAATGGCATCCTGAATGGCATGCCTCGTCGAACCCGGAGTCGATCGCGCTGTTCCGGGCCTTCGGCGATGCCTGCCGGGCGCGTGCCGCCCAGCGCAACGACCTGCAGCCAAGCGCCCGACGCGCCCACGCCGAAGCCGCCTGAGAGTAGGCGAACGCAACAGGCCAACGCCTTCCCGGTTTGGCCGGGCGTGCCGGGCTCGGCTGCGCATCGGCAATCAGCGCGGCAGCCGGGCCGTCGCGCAACCCCGAGGAGCCCGCGATGAGCCTGCCTGCATCTTCCCCACCCCCGACCGGCGCGCCCACGGCCGCCGCCGCCGAGGGGCTGCCCGGCCACTTCAACGAACTCGAAGCCTGGCTGAACCTGCGCCGGATCACCGAAATCGAGTGCCTGGTACCCGACCTCACCGGAGTCGCCAGGGGCAAGATCCTGCCGCGCAGCAAGTTCACCGAAGACCGGGGAATGCGGCTGCCCGAAAGCATCATCGGCCTGACGGTCACCGGCAACTGGCCCGAGGACGAGAAGCTGGCCGAACTGATCAGCGAAACCGACCGCGACATGCACCTGCTGCCCGACGCGTCGACGGTGCGCCCGGTGCCCTGGGCGGCCGACCCGACCGCCCAGGTGATCCACGACTGCCATTTCCGCGATGGCAGCGAGGTCGACTACGCGCCGCGCAGCGTGCTGAAGAAGGTGCTTCGGCTGTACGCCCAGCGCGGCTGGCGGCCGGTGGTCGCGCCGGAGATCGAGTTCTACCTGGTGGCCAAGAACACCGACCCCGACCAGCCGCTGCGCCCGCCGCTCGGGCGTTCGGGCCGCGCCGAGACCTCGCGCCAGCACTACAGCATCGACGCCGTCAACGAATTCGATCCGTTGTTCGAGGACATCTACGACTATTGCGAGGCGATGGGGCTTGACATCGACACCTTGATCCACGAAGTCGGCGCCGGGCAGATGGAAATCAATTTCCTGCACGGCGACGCGCTGGACCTCGCCGACAAGGTGTTCTTTTTCAAGCGCACGCTGCGCGAGGCCGCGCTGCGCCACAACATGTACGCGACCTTCATGGCCAAGCCGATGGCCGGCGAACCCGGCAGCGCGATGCACGTGCACCAGAGCGTGGTCGACAGCGCCAGCGGACGCAACCTGTTCAGCAACCCCGACGGTTCGGCCTCCGCCGCGTTCACCCACTACATCGGCGGCCTGCAGAAGTACATACCGCACGTGATGGCGCTGTTCGCCCCCTACGTCAACTCCTATCGTCGCCTCGGCGGCGGCTCCGCGGCGCCGACCAACGTCGAATGGGGAACCGACAACCGCACGGTCGGCATCCGCGTACCGTCGGCCCATGCGCACAACCGCAGGCTGGAGAACCGGGTGATCGGTGCCGACGCGAACCCCTACGTCGCGCTGGCCGCGACGCTGGCCTGCGGCTACCTGGGAATGCTCGGGCAGATCGAGGCGCTGCCGGAGGCCAGCGGCAACGCCTGCACGCAACCGACGACCATCGAGCTGCCGCAGAGCCTGCCCGAGGCGGTGCGCCTGCTGGGACAGCCGCCGGAGCTCGAGCAGTTGCTGGGCAGGCGCTTTTGCGGCATCTACCGCGCGGTGAAGACCAGCGAGTACGCCGAGTTCATGCAGGTCATCAGCCCGTGGGAGCGCGAGCACCTGCTGCAGCATGTCTGAGCCCCGCCGAGCGAGGCCGCCGCGATGACCCGCCGATCCACCCCACCGCCAGCGCTCGCGCGGCCGCTGCTGCAAAGGCTGCAGGCCGGCGATGTCGTGCACCACCTGCACCCCTTCACCGACCCCGCCGAACTGCGCAAGCACCCGCCCCGGGTGATCGTGCGCGGCCAGGGGGTGCGCATCGAGGACGCCGAAGGCCGCGAGATCCTCGACGCGATGTCGGGCCTGTGGTGCGTCAACCTGGGCTACGGGCGCGCCGACCTGGTCGAGGCGGCCACGCGGCAGATGCTGCAGTTGCCTTACTACAACACTTTTTTCCACACCACCACCGAACCGGCCGCCGAGCTCGCCGACGAGCTGGTCCGCATCGCCCCACCCGGAATGCAGGCGGTGTTCTTCACCGAAAGCGGATCGAGCGCCAACGACACGATGGTGCGCATGGTGCGTCGCTACTGGGAACTGCAGGGCCAGCCCGGGCGCCAGGTGCTGATCGCCCGGCGCAACGCCTACCACGGCAGCACCCTCGGCGCGGCCTCGCTGGGCGGCATGTCCGAGATGCACGCCCAGGGCGGGCTGCCGCTACCCGACTTCAGCCATGTCGAGCAACCGCACCGGCTGCTGCTGGGCACGCCGGGCGAGAGCGACGCAGCCTTCGCGCTGCGCGCGGCCGGCTGGCTCGAGCAGCGCATCGCCGAACTCGGCGCCGAGCGGGTCGCGGCCTTCGTGATGGAGCCGGTGCAGGGGGCCGGCGGGGTGATCGTCCCGCCGCCGGGCTACGGCCGCGAGATCCAGCGCATCTGCAGGCGCCACGGCGTGCTGCTGGTCAGCGACGAGGTGATCTGCGGCTTCGGCCGCCTCGGCGAGTGGTTCGGCTGCGGCCACCCGCGGATCGACTTCGAACCCGACCTGATCACCTTCGCCAAGGGCGTGACCTCGGGCTACCTGCCACTGGGCGGGGTGCTGGTCGGAGCGCGCGTCGCCGAGGCGCTGGCCGGCCAGGGCGAGGAGTTCGCCCACGGCTTCACCTACTCCGGCCACCCGGTGTGCTGCGCGGTGGCGCTGGCCAACCTGCGCGCGCTGCAACGCGAGGGCGTGCTGCAGCGGGTGCGCGACAGCGCCGCGCCGTACCTGCGCAGGCGCTTCGCCGAACTGCAGCAGCATCCGCTGGCCGGCGACGCCGAGGGCCTGGGCATGACCGCGGCGCTGGTGCTGTGGCGCGACAAGGCACGCCGCGAGGCCTTCCCGCCCGAGGCGCAGGCGGGCCGCCGCTGCCGCGAGGCCTGTTTCGATTGCGGCGTGGTGATGCGGGCGGTCGGCCAGCGCATGGTGATCGCGCCGCCGCTGGTGTGCAGCCAGGCCGATATCGACGAAATCGTCCGCCGCATCGGCCTGGCGCTCGAGCGCACGCTGCAGGGCCTGCGCCGCGACGGCTGGTTGCACTGAGCCAGCCGGGCGCGCTGCCGCGCTCCGCCCGGCGTGCGCGAATCGCGCCGGCAGGCCCCACGGCGCGCTGGCCCGAGGGGCGCCGAATCAGTAACATCCAGCGCCGGACCGAAGCCCGGCGCGCGCCGGCTCCGCTTGCCGTCCCGCCGCCCGATCCGCCCCGATCCACCATGAGCCTCCGCCCGGAACCCGTTGCCCTCGACCACAACGCCCTCGGCCTGACCGAGTCCACGATCATGGGCGTCGCGGGTACCGCCCCGGTGTTCTCGATCGCCGCGACCAGCGCGGCCCTTGTCGCCAGCGTGGGCATCCTGGCGCCTGCGAGCCTGTTGTACTGCGGCCTGCTGATGTTCGGCGTGACCTTCGCGTACATGTACCTGAACCGCCTGGACGCGAATGCCGGAGCCTCCTATGCATGGGTCAGCAGCATCCTGAGCCGCAGCCTGGGTTTCCTCGCCGGCTGGGCGCTGCTCGTCGCGTCGGCGATGTTCATGGTCTCGGGGACGATCCCGGCGGCCACCGCGACGCTGGCGCTGGTCGCGCCGTCGCTGGTCGGAAAGACCGCGATCGTGACCCTCGTCGCCGCGGGCTGGCTGATCCTGGTCAGCGCGGTGATCCTCAAGGGCATCAAGCTGACCAGCTACGTGCAGGTCACGCTGACCGCGCTCGAGCTGCTGATCCTGCTGGTCATCGTCGTCGCTTCCCTGTGGAAGTTCGCCGGCATGCCGGCGCACCAGTTCCATTGGGCGGATTTCAGCCCGACGGCCTTCAGCCCCCATGTGTTCACGCTCGGCGCGCTGACGGCCATCTTCTTCTACTGGGGCTGGGACGTCACGGTGAACCTCAACGAGGAGACCCGCGACGGCAGCTGGGTCGCCAGCGTCGGCTCGCTGCTGGCGATGCTGATCATCATCGCGCTGTTCATCCTGTTCATGGTGGTGGCGCTGCTCGCGCTGAGCGACCAGGAGATCCAGAACGCCAGCACCAACATCATGCTGGCGGTCGCCGACAAGCTGTTTCCGAAGCCGTGGAGCTACATGGCCGTGCTGGCGGTCATGCTGAGCACCCTGGGCACGCTGGAGACCTCGATCCTGCAGTTCACCCGCACCATGTTCGCGCAAAGCCGCGACGGCCTGCTGCACCACCGCTATGCCCACCTGCACCCCACCTGGGACACGCCGTGGGTCGCCACGCTGGTGATCGCCGGCTTCGGGCTGGCGCTGCTGTTCCTCGCGTCGTTCATCCCGACGGTCAACCAGATCATCCAGGACTCGATCGACGCCATCGGCTTCCAGGCCTCGTTCTACTACGGGCTGGCGTGCCTGGCTTGCGCCTGGCATGTCTGGAAGGCCGAGCGCAAGAGCGCGCTCGAAGTGGCGTTGTTCCTGGTGTGGCCGCTGGTGTCGGGGTTGTTCCTGTGGTTCATCGGCCTCTACAGCCTGCCGACCTTCAGCACCACGGTGAACGTCATCGCGATTGGTGGAATCCTGCTGGGGCTGCTGCCCTTCTGGTTCAATCGCAGGAAAGCCACCCCCAGCGGGCAGGTCCAGCCCGTCAACGAACTCTGAACGAACCCCGGCCGCCAGGTCGATCGAGGAGACACCCCCATGAACGCCCCCAACCCGCGCGACCTCTGGCACGGCCGCGCCAACGACCTGCTCGGCCGCGGCATCGACGGCAGGCTGCTGATCGACGGCCAGCGCTACCACGCGGTCGACGGGCGCTGCTTCGACTGCGTCAGCCCGCTCGACGGCAAGGTCATCGCGCGGGTGGCGCGCGGCCAGGCCGCCGACATCGACCTCGCGGTGGCCAGCGCGCGCGCCGCCTTCTCCGACGGACGCTGGAGCGCGCGCTCGCCCGGCGCGCGCAAGAAGGTGCTGCTGGCCTTCGCCGAACGCATCCGCGCCGCGCGCGACGAACTCGCGCTGCTGGAAACCCTGGACATGGGCAAGCCGATCTCCGCCAGCCTGTCGGCCGACGTGCCCGGCACCGCGCGCTGCATCCAGTGGTACGCCGAGGCGGTCGACAAGGTCTACGGGGAGATCGCTCCGACCGGCGGCGACTCGCTGGCCCTGGTCAGCCGCGAGCCGGTCGGGGTGGTGGCGGCGATCGTGCCGTGGAACTACCCGCTGCTGATGACCGCATGGAAGCTCGGCCCGGCGCTGGCAGCCGGCAACAGCGTGGTGCTCAAGCCCAGCGAGCGTTCGCCGCTGAGCGCCCTGCGGCTGGCCGAACTGGCGCTGGAGGCCGGGTTGCCGCCCGGGGTGCTCAACGTCGTCCCCGGCTTCGGAGGCGAGGCCGGCGAGGCGCTGGCGCTGCACATGGACGTCGACGCGGTGGGCTTCACCGGCTCCACGCGCACCGGTCGGCTGATGCTCGAGTATGCCGGCCGCAGCAACCTGAAGCGGGTCTACAACGAGCTCGGCGGCAAGTCGGCCAACGTGGTGTTCGCCGACTTCGACGACCTCGACCGTGCCGCCGCCACCGCGGTGGGCAGCATGTTCTACAACCAGGGCGAGTCGTGCAACGCACCGTCGCGCCTGCTGGTGCAGGAGTCGATCGCCGACGATTTCATCGAGCGCCTGGCGGCACTCGCGCCCGGCTACGCGCCCGGCGACCCCCTCGACCCCGAGACGCGCATGGGCGCGCTGGTCGACGAGCGCCACACCGCGGTGGTCATGGACTACATCCGCAGCGGCCTGCAGCAGGGGGCGCGCTGCGTGGCCGGAGGCGAGCAGGTGCTGCAGGCCAGCGGCGGGCAGTTCGTCGCGCCCACGGTGTTCGACGCGGTCGACAACGGCATGCGCATCGCCCGCGAGGAAATCTTCGGCCCGGTGCTGTCGGTGATCCGTTTCAGCAACGAGCAGCAGGCACTGCAGATCGCCAACGATTCCAGCTACGGCCTGCACGCCGCGGTGTGGACGCGCAACCTCGACCGCGCGGTGCGCATGTCCCGCGCGCTGCGCGCGGGCACCGTGCACATCAACGAATACGACGAGGACGACATCACCGTGCCCTTCGGCGGAGTCAAGCAGTCGGGCAACGGCCGCGACAAGTCGCTGCACGCGCTGGACAAGTACTGCGAGCTCAAGACCACCTGGATGCGCATCGACCCGGCCTGAGCCGGCGCGCGCCGCCAGCCTGCGATGCCGACATCGCCTTCTTCCTCGCTGCGGCCCGGACAGTGGTCGCTGTCGGACTTCGATTTCGAGCTGCCCGCCGAACGGATCGCCCAGCACCCCAGTCCGGTGCGCAGCGCCAGCCGGCTGCTCGACGCCCGCGCGGAGCTGCGCGACAGGGTGTTCGCCGAACTGCCGTCGCTGCTCGAGTCCGGCGACCTGCTGGTGTTCAACGACACCCGGGTGATCAACGCGCGGCTGTTCGGCGCCAAGGCCAGCGGCGGCGCCGTGGAGCTGCTGGTCGAGCGGGTGCTCGACGGCCACGAGGTCGTCGCCCACATGCGCGCCAGCCGCAAGCCCGCGCCGGGCAGCCGGCTGCGCATGCAAGGCGGCTTCGAGGCCGAGGTGCTGGGCCGCTGGCCGCGGCCCGACGGCGCGCTGTTCCACCTGCGCCTCAGCGACGAACCGCACGCGCTGATGCAGCGCCACGGCCATGTGCCGCTGCCGCCCTACATCACCCATGCCGACGATGCCGACGACGCGCGGCGCTACCAGACGGTGTTCGCGCGCGTGCCGGGGTCGGTCGCCGCGCCGACCGCCGCGCTGCACTTCGACCAGCCCCTGCTCGATGCCTTGCGCGGGCGCGGGGTCGACAGCGCGCACCTGACGCTGCACGTGGGTGCCGGCACCTTCCAGCCGGTGAAGGTCGACGACCCGGCGCTGCACCCCATGCACAGCGAGCGCTTCGCGGTCCCCGGCGCGACCCTGCAGGCCATCGGCGAGACGCGCGCGCGCGGCGGCCGGGTGATCGCGGTAGGCACGACCACGGTGCGCGCGCTGGAGTCGGTGGCCCGCGACGCCGGCGCGGCCGCGCTGCAGCCGCCGTGGCGCGACTGGAGCGGCGAGACCGACATTTTCATCGCGCCCGGCCACCGCTTCGCGTGGATCGACCTGCTGCTGACCAATTTCCACCTGCCGAAATCGACGCTGCTGATGCTGGTCAGCGCCTTCGCCGGGATGCAGCCGATCCGCGATGCCTACGCCCATGCGGTGCGGCAGGGCTACCGCTTCTTCAGCTACGGCGACGCGATGCTGCTGCAGCGCGGATGCGGGCCCGCACACCCGCTTCGGGGGTAGCATCCAGGCGTCGAAGGGATCCATGGAGCCGTGGCGGCGCGGCAGGCCCGGGCCGCGCCGCGGCATCCCGTCCCCCCCCACCCCCTGCCCGCCCCCTGCCCGCCCCACCATGCGTCACGCTCTCACGCACGCGGTCCAGCGCACAGCGCTAGCCACCGGGGTGTCGCGCTGGCTGGCCGGCCGCCAGGCCGCGCGGCGCGTCCTCATGCTGCACGGCGTCGGCGGCGCCGACATGCCCCTGCCCGACTTCGAGGGCGTGTTGCGCTGGCTGGGCCGGCACTTCCGCGTGGTCGCGCTGGCCGACATGGTCGACGGACTGCGCCGCGGCGCCCCGCCGGACCCCCGCGGCGAGCTGGCGCTGACCTTCGACGACGGACTGCGCAACCAGTACCGGCTCGCCTACCCGATACTGCGCAGGCTGGGATTGCCCGCCACCATCTTCGTCTGCCCCGACCTGGTCGAGCGCCAGTGCTGGCTGTGGAACCACGAGGTGCGCGCGCGCTGGCAGCGCCTGGAGCCGCGCCAGCGGCTCGCGCTGGCCGAGGAGTTCGGCGCCGCCGGAAGCGATGTGGCCGCGGCGGTGCAGCGCCTGAAGGAACAGCCGCCGGCGACGCGCGATGCGAGCTGCCGGCGGCTGCGCCAGGCCACGCCGGGCTTTCGCGCGACGCCCGAGGAACAGGCCGCGTACGACATGATGAGCTGGGACGACATGCGCGGCATGGACCCCGCGCTGGTGACCATCGGCTCCCACACCCTGACCCATCCGATCCTGCCGCTGCTCGACGACCAGGCGCTGGAGCGCGAACTGGGGGAAAGCCGCCTGCGGCTGGAGGATCGGCTGCGGCGCGAGGTCGCGCTGTTCTGCTACCCCAATGGATCCACCGACTCGCGCGTGCGCGCGGCCGCCGCGCGCCACTACGCCGCCGCCGTCTCCACCGAGGAGTCGCTGGCGACGGCCGACGCCGACCTGCTGGCCATCCCTCGCATTCCCTCGACTCCGAACCTGGCGCTGTGCGCGTGGCGCTTGCACCGCCCCCGCGCCTGATCGGGGGCGCTCGGCGGCCCCGGCTCCGCCGGGCCGCCTGCAGCGGGGCATGACCTGCCGCCGGACCGGGACTCAGGGACAATGGCGGGATGCTCGAATTCGTCCTCCATCATCAACGCGGCCAGGCGCGCCGCGGAACCCTGCGGCTGCGCCGCGGCGTCGTGCAGACGCCGCAGTTCATGCCGGTCGGCACCTACGGCTCGGTCAAGGCGATGACCCCGGCCGGCCTGCGCGAGGCCGGCGCCCAGATCATCCTCGGCAACACCTTCCACCTGTGGCTGCGCCCGGGGCTGGAGGTCGTGCGCCGGTTCGGGGGTCTGCATCGCTTCATCGGCTGGGACGGCCCGATCCTCACCGACAGCGGTGGCTTCCAGGTGTGGAGTCTCGGCGAGTTGCGCACGATCTCCGAGCAGGGAGTGCGCTTCGCGTCGCCGGTCAACGGCGACAAGCTGCTGCTGACACCCGAGGTCAGCATGCAGATCCAGACGGTGCTCGATTCCGACATCGCGATGCAGTTCGACGAGTGCACGCCCTACGAACGCGAGCAGCATGGGCAGCGCCATCGCACGACCGAGGCCGAGGCGCGCGCGTCGATGGAACTGTCGCTGCGCTGGGCCAGGCGCTGCCGCGACGAGTTCGAACGGCTCGGCAACCCCAATGCCCTGTTCGGGATCGTGCAGGGCGGAATGTTCGAGGGGCTGCGCGAGCGCTCCCTCGCGGGCCTGCTCGAACTCGACCTGCCGGGCTATGCGATCGGGGGCCTGAGCGTGGGCGAGCCGAAGCAGGAGATGCTGCGCGTGCTCGCCCATGTCGCGCCTGCGCTGCCGCGCGAGCGCCCGCGCTACCTGATGGGCGTCGGCACCCCGGAGGACCTGGTCGAGGGGGTCGCTGCGGGAATCGACCTGTTCGACTGCGTGATGCCGACCCGCAACGCGCGCAACGGGCACCTGTTCACCCGCTGGGGCGACCTGCGCATCCGCAACGCCCGCTTTCGCGACGACCCGCGCCCCCTCGACCCGGACTGCGGCTGCGCGGCGTGCCGGGGCTTCTCGCGCGCCTACCTGCACCACCTCGACCGCTGCGGCGAGATGCTGTTTTCGATGCTCGCCACGACCCACAACCTGCACTTCTACCTCGACCTGATGCGGCGCATGCGCCAGGCTCTCGACGAGGACAGCTTCGACGCCTGGCGCAAGCGCTTCGCCGAGGAGCGGGCGCGCGGAGTCGACTGAGCCGGCCGCCGCCGCGCCGGCCGCGCGTGCTCAGGCTGGGCGGGGGCGCTGGCGCAGCCAGGCGACGAAGCGCCTGCCGTACACCGGTTGGCGCCACACCAGCCACGCGCCGGCCAGCGCGTTGAGCACCGCGATGCTCAGCAGCAGCGCGGGCACGCTGACGCCCAGGGCCAGCAGCACCGCGCAATAGCCGGAGCACACGATCATGTACAGCGCATTGACGATGTTGTTGGCCGCGATGATCCGCGCGCGATGGCTGGCCGCGGTGTGCTGCTGGATCAACGCATACAGCGGGACGCTGTAGATGCCGGCGCTGGCCGAGAGCAGGAACAGGTCGGCCATCACCCGCCAATGGGCGGGCTGCGCGACAAAGGCGGCGAGACCCTGCAACGCCGGCGGCCGCGGCACGGCGTGCACGGCCCAGTACAGGTCGATGCCGAACGCGCTCATGCCGATCGCCCCCAGCGGCACCAATCCCGGCTCGACCCGCCCGCGCGCCAGCCACTCACACGCCAGCGAGCCGACGCCCACGCCGACCGAGAACACGACCAGCAGCAGCGAAGCGACCTGTTCGTCGCCGCCCAGGACCTGGCGGGCGCACACCGGGAACTGGGTCAGGAAACCCACGCCGTAGAACCACATCCAGGAAATGGCGAGCAGCGCCTGCAGCAGCACCGGATCCCGCGCAGCGGTACGCAGGTTGTCCAGGGTTTCGACCAGCGGGTTCCAGCGCACCCGCAGCCGCGGGTCCAGCGCCGGGGTCGCCGGGATCCGCCACGCGGCGAAAGCTCCGGCCAGCGCCACCAGCACGCACGCCAGGCCCGCCAGCAGCGGCCCCTGGCGCAAGCTCATCAACAGCCCGCCGACGAGATTGCCCAGCAGGATGGCGACAAAGGTCCCCATCTCGGTCATGCCGTTGCCGCCGGTCAGCTCGACGCTGTTCAGGTGCTGCGGCAGGTAGGCGTACTTGGCCGGACCGAACAGCGTCGAGTGCAACCCCATGCCGAAGGCGCAGGCCAGCAGCGCGCCGACATTGCCGGCGACGAAGCCCCACAGCGCCAGCGCCATGATGCCGATCTCCAGCAGCTTGACCCCGCGCATCAGCCGCTCCTTGCGCAGCTTGTCCGACAACTGCCCGCTGGTCGCCGAAAACAGGATGAAAGGCAGGATGTACAGACCGGCGATCAGATTGACCATGACCCCCGGAGACAGCCACGCCCCCTGCTGCGCGCGGTAGGTCACCATCACCGTGAACGCGAACTTGAACAGGTTGTCGTTCGCGGCGCCGCCGAACTGCGTCCAGAAGAACGGGGCGAAGCGCCGTTGGCGCAACAGCGCGAACTGGTTGGGTCGCTGCTCGCTGGGAGGAGTCATGGCGCATCTGCGGGGGTTGCAGCTCGGCATCATGGCATAACGCGCGCAACGACCCCCGGCGTGCCGCGCCGTCCTCAGCCCGCCGCGTGCGCGCAGAGCTCCTGCACCCTGGCGCGCAGCGGCTGCAGTCCGATGTCGGCGGGCAGCGCCTCGCCGATCCGCACCCGCACCCGCCGCCGCAGCCGAACGCTGCGCAGAAGCGGGCGCCGCGGCCTCGGCTTGCGGGAGTACAGCGAGTCCCACAGGCCGTCCAGGCCCACCGGAATCACCGGAACGGGGCGTGCGTCGAGCATGCGTCGGACTCCGCTGCGGAAGTCGCCGAGCCGCCCGTCCCGGCTCAAGGCCCCTTCGGGAAACACACAGACCAGCTCGCCGGCCGCCAGCGCGCGGTCGACTTCGCGCATCGCCGCGTCGAAGCGAACGGGGTCCTCGCGCTGCGGCGCGATGGGGATCGCGCGCACCTGGCGGAACAGCCAGCGCAGCGCGGGCCGGCGCGCGAGTCGCCAGTCCATCACGAAGCGCATCGGGCGGGGACTCAGCGCGCTGACCACCAGCGCGTCGGCGTAGGAGACGTGGTTCGGGCAGACGAGCGCCGGGCCGTGCTGCGGGATGTGCTCGCGCCCGCGGATGTCCAGGCGCCAGGCGCCATGCACCAGAACCCAGCTGAGGAAGCGCCAGGCGAACTCGGGAACGGCCCGCCAGATCCACACCCCGACCACGGCGTTGAGCAGCGCGCACACCAGCAGCAACTGCCGGCCACCCAGCCCGGCCTTCGACAGCGCGAGCGCGAGCAGCGAAGCCGCGATCATGAACAGCGCGTTCAGCAGGTTGTTGGCACCGATGATCCGCGACTGCGTCGGCGCGGCGCTGCGCCACTGCACGAAGGAATACAAAGGCACGACGAACAGGCCGCCGGCGACCCCCAGCAGCGCGATCGCCGCCAGCACGCCGTGGCTGCCCGGCCCGTGCAGGAACTCCTGCCAGGTCCGCAGGCGCGCGCCGGCAGGCGACTCGAAGGCCTGCAGCGCCAGCCCCAGCCACGCCAGGCTGAAGCTGAGCAGCATCGACGCCAACGGGACGAGGCCGATCTCGACCTGGTGCTCCGACAGCCGCTCGCAGGCCAGCGAGCCGAGCGCGACTCCCAGCGCGAAGGCGCCGAGCAAGCCCGCGAACACCCCGCTGTCGCCGTGCAGCACGTCGCGTCCGATCGCCGGCAGTTGCGAGAGCACCAGCGCTCCGACGAACCAGAACCAGGAAATCGCCAGCAGGCTGTTCCACACTCCGACGCCCTCGCCGCGGGCCAGCCGCAGCAGCTGCGCGCAGTCGGCGAGCCATCCGCGGCCCGGCTCGACGGCAGCGCAGCACGGCGGCGCGGCCGGGATGGCCAGGCTGCATGCGTAGCCCAGCACGGCCACCGCGAGCAGCACCAGGCCGAGCAGCCAGCGCCCTGCGCCCACCTGCAGCAGCAGGCCCGCGCCGAGGCTGCCGGCCAGGATCGCGACGAAGGTCCCGCTCTCCAGCAGCCCGTTGCCGCCGGTGAGTTCGTGCGCGCGCAGCACGCGCGGCGCGAAGGCATACTTGACCGGGCCGAAGAAGGCCGAGTGGCAGCCCATCGCGAACAGGCAGGCCAGCAGCAGCGCCAGGCTGCGCAGCAGCAGCCCCGCGCACACGCCGAGCATGATCGCGATTTCGGCCAGCTTGACCAGGCGGATGATTCGCGCGTGGTCCATCGCGTCGGCGAGCCGCCCGGCAGGCGCCGAGAACATCACGAAGGGGGCGACGAACAGCGCGACCGCGACGTCGGCCAGCCGCGCCGCCGACCAGCCGGCATAGCGTGCGCCGTCGTAGGTCGCGAGCAGCACGACCACCTGCTTGAGCAGCGAATCGTTGAAGGCCCCGGCGAGCTGGGTGGCGAAAAAGGGTCCGAAGCGGCGCTGCAGCAGCAGGCGGAACTGCGAGCTGCGCCGGGCTGGGGGCTGGGCTGGGGGCTGGGCTGGGGGCTGGGCTGGGGAAGCGGGAGAGTTCATCGCGTGGGGGCCGGGAATGCGAACGCGGCGATCTTGGCATCGCCGTCAAATCCCCGGCGCGCAGCTTGGCTCCGGGGATTTAGACTCGCCCGATGGCCCAGCCCGCGCCACCCGCTGCCGACCCGCGAGCCAGCCGCCCCGACGCGTGGCGGCTGTTCTTCGCGCTCGACCCCTCGCCAGCGCTGCGTCAGCGGATCGAAGGCCATGCCGCGCTGTGGCGCTGGGACGCCGCAGCGCGGGTCGCGCCACCGCACAAGTTGCACCTGACCCTGGTGTTCATGCCGGCCGTCGAGCCGCGCCTGCTGCCCGAGCTGCTGCGCCTGGGCTGCCGCGTCGCGGCAGCCGCGCGGGGCTGCACGCTGCGGCTCGACCGCGCCGAGCTATGGCCCACCGGAATCGCCTATCTGGCGCCGGGCAGCGTTCCTCAGGCGCTGCGGCAGCTGCAGCAGGACCTGCTGGCCGCGGTGCTGGCGGTGCCGATGCCGGCCGACCGCCGGCCGTGGAGGCCCCACGTGACCCTGGCACGCCGGGCGCGGGATTCGCAGCCGCCAACCCGCTTCGATGCGCTGCGCTGGCAGCTGCGCGGCTTTTCGCTGCAACGCTCGCAACCGGGCCGCGCGGGCTACGAGATGCTGGCACGCTGGGGTTTCGGCGGCCGCGGCTGAAAGCCCCGCGGGCGCCGGGGTCAAGGCAGGCGCAACACCACGCTGCCCTGCTCGCGAAAAGGCAGGCGCAACAAGGTGTGGGCGATCTCCGCCGAGCCCACCAGCTCGTAGTTCACCATGCCGTCGGGCGGCAGCGCGGCCAGCACCGCCAGCAGCGCCTGGCCGTCGATGTCCACCCGCACCGCGACGTCGGCGCTGCCATGTGGTGGCAGGTCGAGCTCTCCGGTGCTGCGGCCCTGCGCAGTGGCGGTTCCGTTGAAACTGCAGTGGAACCGGATGTCATCCAGCGACAGCGTCCACCCTCCGGGATTGCTGACGCGCAACACGAGGTCCACCTGCGCCTGCCGACCCTGCAGGCGCAGGCTGCGCAATTGCTCGATACGCACCCGCGGCGCCCGCTGCGCGGGGGCTTGCGACGCCGGGGCAGCCGGCTGCGAGGAGCCTGCTGCGGGCTGCGCGCTCGCTGCGCGACAGGGCTGCGCGGCGCAGACCGCCAGCGCGAGGGCCAGCGCAACGGTCAGCGCAACGATCAGTAGCTGCGCCGGCGCGCGCCGCCTGCGCTCAGGCTGGAGCATCGAACTGCACCAGGGTGTGAAGCTCGAGTCCGGCTGCGCGCAAGGCCGCCGAGCCGCCCAGCGCGGGCAGATCGACGATCGCCGCGCCCTCGACCACCTGCGCCCCCAGCCTGCGCAGCAGGTGGTAGGCCGCCAGCATGGTGCCGCCGGTGGCGATCAGGTCGTCGACCAGCAGCACGCGCTGGCCTGGGCTCACTGCGTCGGCGTGCACTTCGACGGTGGCCTGGCCGTACTCCAGCGCATAGCTCTGCGAAACGGTGTCGAAGGGCAGCTTGCCCTGTTTTCGGACCGGGATGAAACCCACGCCCAGCTCGAAGGCGACGACCGCGCCGACGATGAATCCGCGGGCGTCGATCCCGGCCACCACGTCCGGGCGCAGCGCCGGGTCCATGTAGCGCCAGACCAGGCTGTCGACCAGCGCCCGCATGGCGCGCGGATCGAGCAGCAGCGGGGTGATGTCGCGGAACTGCACACCCGGCTGCGGCCAGTCGGGTATGGTGCGGATGCGCGCGCGCAGGTAGGCGCCGAGGTCCATGGCAAGGCAGTCGTGCGAGCAGGCTGTTGAAGTACCGTGGGGGGGTCGCGCGGCCTGCCTCAGGCGAGGCGGCCGCCGGGGGACGGCGCGCCGGCGGCGAACACGTCGTCGTACGAGGCATACGAGGCCCCGGAGATCACCGGCAGCAGGACCAGCAGGCCCAGG
>JAKBBQ010000346.1 GCA_021808405.1 Pseudomonadota bacterium
GCGGCGTCCAGCGGGGCCTCGGCGCGGCGCAGCCGACGACGTATGGTGACGGCCAGCGCGCCCAGCCCCAGCGCCAGCAGTGCGAAGGGGCCGAGCCACAGCGCCCAGGTCTCGGCGTCGAAAGGCGGACGGAAGCGCACGTAGTTGCCGTAGCGCGCGACCAGGTAGTCGACCACCTGCTTGTCGGTGTAGCCGCGCTCGATCAGCTTGCGTACCTCGGCGCGCAGATCGCGCGCCAGGCTGGCCTGCGAGGCGGCCAGCGACTCGTCCTGGCAGACCAGGCAACGCAGGTTGCGGGTGATGGCCAGCATGCGCTGCTCGGCCGCCTCGTCGTGCGCCAGCGGGCGCGCCAGGCCGGCCCAGGCGGGCAGGGTCGCCAGCGCCAGCGCGAACAGCAGAAGGATTCGTTTCATTGCGATAGCTTCCGGATCATCGGCAACAGCTTGTCCTGCAGCACGGCCACGGTCAGCGGGCCGATCTGCTTGTAGACGATGCGGCCCTGGCGGTCGATGAGGTAGGTCTCGGGCACGCCGTAGACGCCATAGTCGATCCCGATGTGGCCATTGGCGTCGCTGGCCACCAGGTCGTAGGGGTCGCCCGACTCGGCCAGCCAATGACGCGCGGCGACCGGGTCGTCCTTGTAGTCCAGTCCGACCAGCGGAACATGCTGGCCATGGGCGAAGGCCAGCAGCAAGGGATGCTCCTCGCGGCACGAGGTGCACCACGAGGCCCAGACGTTGAGCAGCCACACCTTGCCCTTGAACTGCGCCGAGGAGACGGTGCCCGAGGTGGGCTCGATCTGCGGCGCGACGAAACCCGGTGCCGCCTTGCCGATCAGCGGCGACGGAATGGTGTGGGGGTCGTGATGCAAGCCGGCGACGAGCAGTCCGATCAGGGCCGCGAACGCCACCACGACCAGCGAAACCCTGGCTGAGCGGTTCATGATGCGACGGCCTCCAGCGCCAGCGCGGCGCGCCGGCTGAGCACGCGGTAGCGGCGGTCGGCCGCGGCGGCCACGCCGCCCACGGCCATGAGCAGCGCGCCTGCCCAGATCCAGATGACAAAGGGCTTGTAGTACACCCGCACGGCCCAGCCGCCGTTGCGCAGCTGCGCGCCCAGCGACACGTAGACGTCGCGCAGCGGCCCGGTGTCGATCGCCGTCTCGGTCATCTCCATCGAGGAGCCGAAGTAGTCGCGCTTCTCCGGCCGCAGCACGGCGACCAGCTTGCCGTTGTGCGACAGGTCGAACACCCCCTGCTGCGCGGTGTAGTCGGGCCCGGGCTTGGTGCTGACGCCATGGAAGGTCACCGTGTAGCCGGCCAGCTCGGTATAGTCGCCAGGCACCATGCGCAACTCGCGCTCGGCCTGGTAATGGGTGACCAGCGCGACGCCGACGATGCTCACCGCCAGCCCCAGGTGGGCCAGTTGCATGCCCCAGTAGCCGCCCGGAGGATTGCCGCTGCGCAGGCGCTTGCGCGTCTGCTGGACGATCGACGCCGCGAGCCACAGCGCGCAGAAGCTGCCGAGCGCGGCGCCGGCGTTCCAGCGGCCCAGGCTGAGCGGCAGCGCGATCGCGGCCAGCAGCGCGAGCACCGCCGGAACCCGCATCGGGCGCAGCAGATCGCCGGCGCGCGCGGCGCGCCAGCGCGCCAGCGGACCGATCGCGGCGAGCAGGAACAACGGAACCACGACCGGCACGAACACGCTGTTGAAGTACGGCGGACCGACCGACAGCCGGCCCAGGTTCAGCGCCTCGACGACCAGCGGGTACAGGGTGCCGAGCAGCACGCTGGCGGCGGCGACCACCAGCAGCACGTTGTTGCCCAGCAGCAGGCTTTCGCGCGAGACCAGCTCGAAGCTGCCGCCCGGATCGCGACCCGGCGCGCGCAGCGCGAACAGCAGCAGCGAGCCGCCGATGAACAGCCCGAACAGCAGCAGGATCATCATGCCCCGGCGCGGATCGGTGGTGAAGGCGTGGACCGACGACAACACGCCGGAACGCACGAGGAAGGTGCCCAGCAGCGACAGCCCGAAGGTGCCGATGGCCAGCACGACCGTCCAGCTGCGGAAGGAGCCGCGCTTCTCGGTCACCGCCAGCGAGTGGATCAGCGCGGTGCCGACCAGCCACGGCATGAACGAGGCGTTTTCCACCGGATCCCAGAACCACCAGCCGCCCCAACCCAGTTCGTAGTACGACCAGTAGGAACCCAGCGCGATGCCCAGGGTCAGCGACACCCAGGCGGCGATGGTCCACGGCCGCGACCAGCGCGCCCACGCCGTGTCCAGCCGTCCGGCGAGCAGCGCGGACACCGCGAAGGCGTAGGCCACCGCGAAGCCCACGTAGCCCATGTAGAGCATCGGCGGATGGCCCATCATCCCCGGGTCCTGCAGCAGGGGATTGAGCGAGCGGCCGTTGAGCGCCCCCGGCAGCAGCCGCTGGAAGGGATCGGAGGCCAGGTCGATGTAGATCAGGAAGCCGAAGGCGATCAGCCCCAGCACGCCGAGCACCCGAGCCACCATTTCATCGGGAAGACTGCGCGAGAACAGCGACACCGCGACCGACCAGCCGGACAGCATCAGCAGCCACAGCAGGAACGAGCCCTGGTGGCCACCCCAGGCGGCGCCGATCTTGTAGATCGTCGGCAGCGCGGTGTTGGAATTCTCGGCCACGTACAGCACCGAGAAGTCGTCGTGCAGCAGAGCCCACAGCAGGCAGCCGAAGGCGAAGACCACCAGCACGAAGGTGGCGCGCGTGGCCGGCCTGGCCAGCGCGATCCACACGCGGTTGCCGCGCCACGCGCCGACCAGCGGAAGCAGCGCCTGCACCAGCGCCACCGGCAGCGCCAGCAGCAGCGCGAAATGTCCGAGTTCGGGGATCATTGTTCGAGTGTCCTTTGAGTGCGGCGCGCCTCGTTGATGGCGTCGCGCGCCTCCGGCGGCATGTAGTTGGCGCTGTGCTTGGCCAGCACCTGGGTGGCGTGGAAGGTGCCGTGCGGCCCGAGGGTGCCCTGCACGACCACGCCGCGCCCCTGGGCGAACAGGTCGGGCAGGATGCCCGTGTACACCACCGCCACCTGCTTGGCGGTGTCGGTCAC
>JAKBBQ010000347.1 GCA_021808405.1 Pseudomonadota bacterium
GAGCCCGCTCGGCCGGCTGCTGCTGCAGCAGGCTGCCGAGGCGCTGGGCTACCACGCCTGCGCGCAGCATGAGGGCGAGCCGCGGGTGAAGGCGCTGTGGGAGCGCATGCTGGACTTCGAGATCGGCCAGTTCCACTTCGTCGCCGACCTGCTGCGCAGTCGCGATCGCGAGGACCCGCAGCGGCTGGTGGGCCGCGACCTCGACACGCCGCTGGACTTCGCCAGCCAGCGCGAGTTCGTGCGACAGGTCCTGCGCGACCAGATGGATCTCAGCTGCGCGGGCGGCGTCTACGTATCGCGCAGCCAGGAGAGCCGGCTCACCCGCGACTGGCGCGCCCGCGTGAATGCCGAGGGATCGCCCAGCGAGGCGCTGGCCGCCGGCTACGCCTGGTACCCCGGAACCGAACTGGCGAGGTGGTACCCGGGCCGGGGCCGGGCCGCCGCCACGGCCCCGGCCTGAGCCGCGGCAAGCCTCGTCGCATGCCAGGCTCGCCCCGCAGGCCATGCACTTCGCGGGGCGGGCGGCGCATGCCTTCCCGAAGCCTTGTGTCCCGAAGCCTTGTGTCCAGGAGCCTGCGATGAAATCCCAGCAATCCCGAATCGGCGGCAACCGAACCGGAGTCCAGATGTCCCCGCTGGAGACGCGGGACATGAGACACCACGGTGACCAGCCACCGGCGCCGCCCGCGCATGCCCCGGTCGCTGCGGCGCTGTCCGACATGCGCGCGCGCTACGTGGCCGAGGCGCCGCAGTTGGGCTCGCTGCCGCCTCCGGCCACGGTCAGGGGGGTGCTGCAGGCCGGGGCGGCGCTGCTGGCGGGCAACAGCCAGCAGCTGCTGCTGGACAGGCTGGGCGAGCGCCTGGCCTTCGAGCGCAGCTCGACGCGGCTGTACGACAGCCTGGTGGCCAAGCTGCGCGCGACCCAGGGCGACGACGGCGACGAACTGCTGCCGATGGAACTGGTGCTGCGCATTCGCGACCAGGAAGTCGAGCATTTCGCGCTGCTCGCGCACGCCATCGATCGCCTGGGCGGCGACAGCACCGCGCTCACGCCGGGTGCCGATCTGGCCGGAGTCGAGTCGGCTGGACTGCTGCAGGCGGTGGCCGACCCCCGCACCTCGGTGCTGCAGTCGCTGCATGCGGTGCTGCTCGCCGAAATGGCCGATCACCATGGCTGGGAACTGCTGTTCGCGCTGGCGACCGCGCAGAAGCGCGATTCGCTGCGGATCGACTGCCAGCTCGCCGCGCAACAGGAGGCCCAGCACCTGCAGTACGTGAAATCCTGGATCGAACGCCATACCCTGGGCGCGCCACTGGCCTGGCAGGGAGCTTGACGGCCCGCCGCGCCATCGAGCCGAGCTGAAGCGCGGCGGGGGCGTCAGGCCGGGCAGCGCGCCCACCACAGCGTGGTGGCGGCGGTGAAGCTGCAGTCGGCTTCGACCTGCAGTCCTTCGCGCACTTCCCGGGGCGCGCCCTGCAGCAGGCGCCGGATCGCCTCCACCATCGGCTGCGGGGTCTGCATGCGCTGCACCCAGGTGTCGAACTGCAGGCGTATCGGCCATTGCCGCTCGAGCAGCACCTCGCTGCCGATGTCCTGCAGCAGCCGCAGCCATTGCGCGCGCGACCGGTTGCGCACGTGCGAGGTGTCGCGCAGCAGTTCGATGGCCTGCAGGTGGGTGTCCAGCAGCGCCTGCTGCGGCGCGGCGATGTCGATCACCAGCAGGTGTCCGCGCGGCCGCAGCACCCGCCGGGCCTCGGCCATCGCAAGTTCCAGGTCGCTCCAGTGGTGGGCACTGTAGCGGGTGGCGACGAGATCGAAGCTGGCGTCCGCGTAGGGCAGGCGGTGCACATCGCCCGCCTGGACCTGCAGGTTGCGCAGGCCGCGCCCTTCGGCGGTGTCCCGCACCACCTCGAGCATGCTCGCGGAGGCGTCCAGCGCCACCAGTTGCTCGACCTCGGGGGCCAGCGCATAGGCCAGGTGCCCGGCGCCGCAGCCCAGGTCCAGCGCGCGGGCGGGCCGCGCCTGCAGGCCGGCGACGCATTCGCGCGCGCACAGCAGGTCGGCGCCGGCCGCGTGCACCGCGCTGTCCAGGTAGGCGCGGGCGCGGGGATCGAAGCGGGAATGGACGGTATCGAGGTGGTTGTTCATGCGGGATCTCCGGGTCGGCGGTGTGCTCGCGACGAGGATCGGCGAGCCACTCGACAGGACCATAGCCGGCTTTGGATCATGGAACCAGTACACTTCTTATCCTGGTATAAGGAGTACCCGACCTGGGCCGACCGCACGATCCCGATGCATCCGGCGCGGCGCCATCCGTGGCACGCGCCGAACAGCTCGGCGCGTTCGTGCGCGCCGCGCGCGAACGGCTGCGTCCCGAGGAGCTCGGTCTGCCGGCGGGCCGCCGCCGGCGGGCGCGCGGGTTGCGGCGGGAGGAAGTCGCGGCGCTGTGCGGAATCAGTCCGACCTGGTACACCTGGATCGAGCAGGGGCGCACGCTGGCGGTCTCGGTCGCTACGCTGGAGGCCATCGCGCAGGGTTTGCGGCTGGCGCAAGCCGAGCGCGCGTACCTTTTCCGGCTGGCGGCTCGCGCCGATCCCCAGGCGGGGCAGGCGTCGACGCGCGGCGGACAGGCTGACGAGCATGCCGAGCTGGTTCGCCTGGTCAGTTGCCCAGCCTACGTGCTCGACGCCCATTGGGACGTGCTGGCACACAACCGCAAGGCACAACGGTTGCTGCGGCCCTGGCTGACCGGCAGCCGATCTGCCGAGCCGAACCTGCTGCGTTGGGTGTTCCTGCATCCGGCGGCCCGGGGGTGGATCGTCGATTGGGAGTCCCGCGCGCACCGCCTGGCCGCCGAATACCGCGCAGACACCGCGCACCTGCGCGACGACCCTCGGCACCGCCACTTGGTCGCGGCGTTGTGCGAGGACAGCCCGGACTTCGCGCGGGCCTGGGGCTCGCAGCAGGTGCTCGAGCGCGAGGGCGGGCTGCGCGCCTTCGCCACCGCCGACGGGGTGCGCGAGTACCGCCAGTTCACGCTGCGCCTGGCCGCCGGCGGCGGACTCAAGCTGATCCTGCTGCAACCGCTG
>JAKBBQ010000348.1 GCA_021808405.1 Pseudomonadota bacterium
CGGCGGTCGGCCAGCTCAACGGCGTGACCCAGCAAAATGCATCCGCGTCGGAGGAACTGGCGGCCACGGCCGAGGAGATGAATGCCCAGGCCCAGCAGCTGCTCGAAAGCGTGAGCCGCTTCAGGCTGTCGACCGCAGGGGACGCGCAGACGCAGTCGCGTCCCGCATCGCGCGCGCATGGCGCCAAGCGTGCTCCGGCGGGCCGCGCAGCCGCGGGCGCTGCCCCCGTGCTCGCGGGGGCGCAGGCCGAAGGGGAATTCGTCAGGTTCTGAACTCCGTGCGCGCCGCTGCGGTGTCCCGAGGGCCCCTGCGGGGCCGGTCGCACGCGGCTTGGCTGGCGGTCGACGTGGCCGCGCTGGCCTGCGGGCTGGCATCGCTGGCCCTGCTGGGCCTGCGCGCCGTGTGGCTGCATCTGGGCATGATCCCGCCCGGCGCCATGGTCGCGGGCGTGCTCCCGCCGCTCGTCGCCTGCGGCCTCGTGCTGGCCTGGGTCTCCAGGCTGCGCGCGGTGCGCGCCGGGCTGCGCGAACGCGCCGATCGCAGGATCTTGCTCACGGCGGCTTCCGTGCTGCTGTTCAGCGGCTATGTCACCGCGGTGCTGGCACTGGCCGTGGTGGGGCGCCACGCGCGCGATCTCGCCGGTCCGCACGCCATGCCGGGCTCGCTGCCGGGCTCCTTGCTGGAAGCGCAGCGCGAGGTGGCCGTCGCGCTGCCGCTGCTGGCACTTGCCGGGCTGGCGCTGCTGGCGTGGCAGCTGCGTCCGGTGGCGCGCCGGCTGCAGCAAAGCGAGGCACGCCTGCGCAGCGCCATCGAGGAATCGGGCCTGGGCGTGCTGATGTTCGGGCGCAGCGGGCGGATCGTCCTGGCCAATGCGGCGATCGCGGACATGCTCGGCTACTCCGAGCGCGAGCTGCTGGCCATGGACAGCGTGCTGGACCTCGTGCATCCGCAGGAGCGTGCCTCGGCCGCGACAGCGGCCTTCGCGCAGCGCGACTGGGCGAGCTACTGCGCGCAGCGCCGCTATCGACGCCGCGACGGGAGCTACCTCAGCGTTCGCCTGCATGTCTCCCCGGTGCGCGAGCAGGCCGGCATCGACGACATGGCGGTGGCCTTCGTGCAGGACGTCAGCGCGTGGCTGGCCGGCGCCGATGCCTTCCGGCGTGAGCACGCGTTCCTGCGGGCCGTGCTGGGGCAGATGCGCGAGGGGGTGGTCGCCGTCGACGAGTTCGGCAGGCTGCGCTACGTCAACCACGCCGCGTGCGCGCAGCTCGGCTATGCGCCGGACGGCATCGCTGCGGCAGACACCTGGCGCCATCGCGCCGTACTCCACGATCCGGACATGCGTCCGCTGGACGACGCCAGCCACCCGCTGCGGCGCGCGCTGGAAGGCCAGGGCACCGCACACGGGGAAGTGCTCTGCGTCCTGGGGGGCTCGACCCTGCGGCTGCAACTCAGCAGCGAGCCGCTGCGCGACGATCTGGGAAGCTCCATCGGCGCGGTGCTGGTCACCCACGACGTCACCGAGTCCAGCGACAGCCGGCGGCGTCTGATGTGGCTGGCCTACCACGACCCGCTGACCAGCCTGCCGAATCGCCACAGGCTGGTCGAGCGGCTGCGCGCCGGGGTGGAGCGGATCGCCCGCGATGGCGGCATGCTGGCTGTGCTGTTCATCGATCTCGATCGCTTCAAGACGGTCAATGAATCCCTCGGCCATGAGCTCGGCGACAGACTGCTGATCGAGGTGTCCTCGCGGCTGCTGGGCATGCTGGGGCCGAAGGACACGCTGGCGCGGCTGGGCGGCGACGACTTCGTCGTCGTGCTCGATCCGCTCGACGATGCCGCCGCCGCGGCACGCGCCGCGGAGCGCCTGCTGGGTGCGCTGGCACAGCCGGTGCGCCTGGCGGGTCATGTCGTGTACACCGGGGCGACGGCAGGCATCGCGCTGTGCCCGGGGGATGGCGATGATGTCGAGTTGCTGCTCAGGCGTGCCGATGCGGCGATGTTCCAGGCCAAGCAGTCGGCTCCGGGGAACTGGCGCTATTTCGGCGAGACCGATGCGTGCACGGTGGAGCAGCACCTGGAGCTGGAAGGCGCGCTGCGCGCGGCGGTCGGCGAACGCGCCTTCGAGCTGCGATTCCAGCCGAAGGTCGACGTGTCGAATGCGGCGCTGGTCGGCGCCGAGGCGCTGCTGCGCTGGACGCGCCCCGGGCATGGCGAGGTGCCTCCCGGGGTGTTCATCCCGCTGCTCGAGGACATGGGCCTGATCTCCGCGGTCGGCGAATGGGTCCTCGAAGCCGTGTGCGCGCAGCAGGCGCGCTGGTCGGGCCGGGGGCTTCGCGTGGTGCCGGTGGCGGTCAACTGCTCGGCGCGCCAGTTCCAGGGGCGCTCGTTGGTGGAACTCGTCGCGAGCGCCCTGCGCAGGCACCGCATCCCTGGTGCGCTGTTGCAGATCGAGTTGACCGAGAGCGTGCTGATGCAGGGGTCGGAGGCGGTCGCCGAGTTGCTGGAAGGCCTGCGGCGCCTGGGTGTCGAGTCGTCGATCGACGACTTCGGCACCGGCTATTCGTCGCTGGCGTACCTCAAGCGGCTGCCCGTGCGCAGCCTGAAGATCGACCGCGAATTCATCCGCAGCCTGCCGGCCGACCAGGGCGACGCCGCGATCGTCGATGCCATCCTCGCACTGGCCCGCGCGCTGCGCCTGACGGTGGTCGCCGAGGGCGTGGAGCGAGCCGAGCAACTGGCCTTCCTGCGCGAGCGCGGCTGCGATCAATACCAGGGCTACTGGTTCAGGCCGCCGCTGCCCGCGGAGGATTTCGAGCGCCTGCTGACGCACGCCGAGCTCGAGGCGCGATGATGCGCGCCCGGCAGGAACCACGGCGTTCGGCGCCGCATTCAGGCGCGGCCGCTGCGCAGCCAGCGCGCCCAGTCGGGCATGTCGAGGCTTTCGGCGCGGCGGGCGGCCGCCTCCCAGTCGTAATGCAAGGCCACCAGCGCGGCGTTCCAGCCGCCGCCGCGGCGTTCGCACAGCGCGTAGCGCGCATGCGGGCTTCCGGTCTCGATGCGGTGCATTCCGCCATGCTCGTCGTCGA
>JAKBBQ010000059.1 GCA_021808405.1 Pseudomonadota bacterium
CGCCCGGGCCGGCGGCGCGCCGGCGCCGGCTCGACGCCAAGCGCGCGCGCTCGAGGCTGAAGGCGACGCGCTCGGCCGGCGGGAGTGAGTGAGGCGGCGCGCCGGGGTGTGCGAGCCGCCGCGGGCTTCAGCGCGGCCGCAGCGCCTGCCACAGCAGCCGCAGCGCGAAGCCGGTGAACAGCAGCGCGCTCAGCCGCAGCACGGCCGGGCGCGCGCGGGCGTAGCCGCGCCGCATCGCCGGGTGGGCGAACAGCGTGGCCAGGCTCAGGTGCCAGGCGGTCGACAGCGTGCCGATCGTGGCCACGGCCATCACCCGCAGGCCCTGCGGCGCCTGCGCGCCGAGCAGCGCGGCGAAGATGGTCGAGAAGAACACCAGCGCCTTGGGGTTGCTCAGGTTGGTCAGCAGCCCGGTGCGGTAACCGGTGGCGGCCGTGCCTGCCGGCTGCGCGGGGTCCGCGGCCGCCGCGGGGACGCGGCTCGCCTGGCGCCAGATCGACCGCGCGGCCAGCAGCAGGTAGCCTGCGCCCAGCAGCTCCAGCCATCCCCCGGAACCGCGCAGCAGCAGCCCGACCCCGGCGGCGGCCAGCGCGGCCAGCAGGGTGCTGCCGCTGGCCACGCCCAGCGCGGTGGCCAGCGCGTGCCGCCGCGGCAGGTCGAGCGAGGCGCGGGTGACCGCGAGGAAGTTGGGTCCGGGGCTGGCCAGCACCGGCAGGTACACGGCGGCCAGCGCGGCCAGCGGGGTCCAGGTTTGCATGCGTTCGGGGCCGGGCGCTGCACGCCGGCGAAATGACCGCTAACATTTTAGGGTTTTCCCGCGATCCCGGGTGCGGTGCCCGGCGCGACCCGCCATGCCTTCCTTCCTCTCGTCCCGACCGTCCGGCGGCCCCGGCTGGCGCAGCTGGCTGGGGCGCACCTTCGACTCGCTGCGCGGCTACAACTTCCGCATCTGGGCGGCCGGGGTGCTGGTGTCCAGCGTCGGCACCTGGATGCAGCGCATCGCCCAGGACTGGCTGGTGCTGGTCGACCTGACCCACCACAGCGGCGCCGCGGTCGGAGTGGTGATGTCCCTGCAATTCGGCCCGCCGATCCTGCTCATGCCGCTGGCCGGCGCGGCAGCCGATCGCTGCGAGCGCCGCAGGCTGCTGATGTTCACCCAATCGGCGATGGCCTTGCTGGCCTTGGGGCTGGGGGCGCTCACGCTGGCCGGCAGCGTGTCGTTGTGGCAGGTCTACGCCTTCGCCGGGGCGCTGGGCTGCGTGTCGTCGTTCGACTCGCCGGCGCGCCAGACCTTCGTCGCCGAACTCGTCGGCGACCGCGGCCTGCCCAATGCGGTGGCGTTGAACTCCACGCTGTTCAATGCCGCGCGGCTGATCGGCCCGGCGCTGGCCGGGCTGATGATCGCCGCCGTCGGCACCGGCTGGGTGTTCGTGGCCAACGCCCTGTCCTACCTGGGGGTCATCGCCGCGCTGGCGCGCATGCGCGGCGAGGAATTGCAGCCGGTGCCGCGGGCAGGCGCCGGCTCGGCCGGCATCGCGCAGGGCTTCCGCTACCTCGGCGGCCAGCCCGAGCTGGTGGTCGCGCTGAGCATGCTGTTCCTGGTCGGCACCTACGGACTGAACTTCCCGATCTTCATCGCGACCATGTCGGTGCGCACCTTCGCCGGCGGACCCGGACTGTACGGCGCGCTTTCGTCGGCGATGGCCGTGGGCGCGGTGGCCGGCGGCCTGTTGGTGGCGGGGCGCAAGCGCCCCCACCTGGTGTCGCTGCGGCTGAGCGCGCTGGCATTCGGGGTGGTCTGCGGGCTGGCCGCGCTGATGCCCGGCGTGTGGTCCTTCGCGCTGTGCCTGGCGCTGCTGGGCGTGCTGGCCCAGGTGTTCACCACGTCGACCAACAGTCTGGTGCAACTGTCGACCGAGGGCGCGATGCGTGGCCGGGTGATGGCCATCTACATGGGAATCTTCCTCGGCTGCACCCCGCTGGGCGCGCCGCTGGTCGGCTGGATCGCCGACGCCTTCGGGCCGCGCTGGGCGCTGGCGGTGGGCGCGGCCTCGGGGTTGGCCGCGGCGGCGCTCGCCACCTGGTACCTGCGACGCGCCAAGCGCCGCCGCGTCGCGGCGGCGGCCGTCGACGCCGCGTCGCGCAGCCCGGGAGCTTGCCCGCCCTGCGCGTAGGGTGTTGTTGCGCAGCGGGCGAAGTTGTTGTCGCGCAGGCAGAATCGCGGCCATGAACTCGCTGCCCGACCTGCCGCAAGCCCCCGCCGCCGAGGACCTGAAGCTGCGCCGCAGCCTGGGCTTCTGGTCCCTGCTGGCTGCCGGAATCGGCAGTGTCATCGGCTCGGGCTGGCTGTTCGCCGCGCTGTACGCCGCCAAGGCGGCCGGCCCCGCGTCGCTGGTGTCGTGGGTGGTCGGCGGCGTGCTGATGCTGCTGATCGCGCTGGTCTACGCCGAGCTGGGCATGTCGCGTCCCGAATCCGGCGGCCTGGTTCGCTATCCGCTGTATTCCAACGGCCGCCTGGTCGCCACGGTGATCGGCCTGGCGATGTGGCTGAGCTACGTCGGCAACCCGCCCACCGAGGCGGCCGGGGTGGTGCAGTACCTGGCGGCCTGGGTGCCCGGGGTGTACGACCCGGCCGCCGGGGTGCTGACGCCCGCGGGCATCGCGCTGGCCGTGCTGCTGATGGCGGGTTTCGTGGTGCTGAACTATTTCGGGATCGAGTGGTTCGCCCGCTCGAACAACACCGTCACCGCCTTCAAGGTGCTGGTTCCGCTGACCACCGTGGTGCTGCTGCTGCTCAGCGGCTTCGACCACCGCGGCGGTGCCGGCGGCGCGGCGAACTGGACGAGCCACGGCGGCTTCGCGCCGATGGGCTATGGCGCGGCGCTCGGCGCGGTGGCGTCGGCCGGCTTGATTTTCGCGTACACCGGCTTCCGCAACATCGTCGAGCTGTCGGGCGAGGCGGTCGACCCGCGGCGCGACATCCCGCGCGCGCTGGTCGCCACCATCGTGCTGACCATCGTGCTGTACCTCGGGCTGCAGACGGCCTTCCTGTTGGCCGTGCCGACTTCGCTGCTGCATGCAGGCTGGCAGGGAATCAACCTGAAGTCCCCGTTCGCCGACCTGGCTCGCCTGCTCGGGCTGGGCTGGCTGTACTGGATGCTCATGGCCGATGCGATGGTCTCGCCGTCCGGCTCGGCGATCGTGTTCACCTCGGCCAACGCGCGCAACCTGTACGGCATCGCGAAGAACGGCCTGCTGCCGGCTTCGCTGATGCACGTGCACGCGGCGTCGGGCATTCCGCGCCGCGCGCTGCTGCTGAACTTCCTCGTCGGAGTCGCCTTCCTGCTGCCGCTGCCGAGCTGGCACGCCATCGTGCGGCCGCTGAGCGCGTTGATCGTGTTCACCTTTTCCATCGGAGCGGTGAGCCTGCCGGTGTTCCGCGCTGCTGCGCTGACCGCCGGGGACGCGCGGCTGCGCGGCATGGCGGTGATCGCGCCTGCGGCCTTTGTCATCAGTTCGCTGGTGATCTACTGGGCGAGCTGGAAGGTGCTGCGGCCCACGGTGCCGGTGATGCTGCTGGCGTTGGCGTGGTACGTCGCGCAGCGCTGGCTCGGCGCCCGCCGCGGCACCGGCGCCCGCTTCGACTCGGCCGACTGGCAGGGCGGCGCCTGGCTGCTGGTCTACCTGGTGCTGCTGTACGGCCTGTCGTGGCTGGGCAGCCCCGGCGGACCGGGCTGGTTCGGTCTGGGCACCGGCAGCCTGTTGACCGCGCTGGTTTCGCTGGCCTGCTATGTCTGGGGCGTGCGCGCAGGGCGGCGCTACACCCGCGTCGCCCCGCTTGCAGTGTGAGTCGCGCGGCGGGTCGAGGCCTGGCTCGCCGCGGTTGGCGCGGGCCTTCGACCCAGGTCAAGGACCTGGCCGCCCGCTGCCGTAGACTGGGTTGCATTGGACCGCAGCGAGCATGGCCCCGCGCTGCGCTCGGCCGGCTCGCGTGCCGGTTGCGCGGTCCGCCACTGCCAGGCCTGCTCCGATGTCCGCGTCGCACCCCTCCCACGCCACACCGAATATCAACGTCCCGCTGTTCTGGCCGGCCCTGATGGCCGCCGAAATGACCCGCCAGGGCCTCGAGCTGGCGGCGCGCAACGTGCGTTTCCTCGAGGAGGAGACCAAGCTGCACGGAGGCATCAAGCCGCGGCTGGCCACCGCCCACACGGTCCGGCTGAAATTGCGCACCCTCAGCCTGTGCGACTACTCGGACGAGGGGGCCGACGAGCTGCCGACCCTGGTGGTGGCGCCCTACGCGGGCCACACCTCGATGATCGCCGACTACCAGCCGGGGCAGAGCCTGATGCAGACCCTGCGTGCCGGCGGGCTGCGTCGACTGCTGCTGACCGACTGGCACAGCGCGACCCTGGACATGAAGGATTTCGACGTTGACCAGTACCTGGCCGAGCTGCTGGCCTGCGTCGACGACCTGGGCGGCAGCGTGCGCCTGGTCGGTCTGTGCCAGGGCGGGTGGATGTCGGCGATGCTGGCCGCGCGTTTCCCCGACAAGGTACGGGCCCTGGTGCTGGCCGGCTCGCCGATCGACACCCAGGCCGGCAACGGCCCGCTGGTGCGCATGGTGCACGACAGCCCGATGAGCTTCTACGAGGAGCTGGTGGCCAGCGGCGGCGGACTGATGCCGGGACGCTACATGCTCGCCGGCTGGAAGAACATGCACCCCGAGCAGCATTACGTGCAGGAGCACATCGACCTGTACGAGCACATCGAGGATCCGGCCTGGGTGCGCAAGGCCGAGGCCTTCGACCGCTGGTACGAGAATCCGCTGGACCTGCCGGGCCGCTGGTACCTGCAGGTCATCGAGCAGCTGTTCAGGCACAACGCGTTGGCCAAGGGGCGCTTCGTCGGCCTCGGCAGGCGGCTGCAGCTGGGCGACGTGCGCTGCCCGCTGTTCCTGCTGGCCGGCGAGTCCGACGACATCACCCCGCACGAGCAGGTGTTCGCCGCCGAGCAGTTGATGGGGTCGCGCGATGTGCACAAGCGCAGCGTCCCCGGCGGGCACGTCGGGTTGTTCATGGGCGCGCGCACCCTCGCGCAGGCGTGGCCGGCGATCGCGGCGTGGCTCGCCCGCCAGGGGGCGGGCCACGCCGGCTGACGGCGCGACGCGTCAGCGCCGGCGCGGCTGCCCGGGTCGCGCAGCGTCGGCTTCGGCTACCGAAGGCGGTGTCTGCGGGTCGGGCCCGAGACGGCCGGCGCGCGCGCCCTGCCCGCGGTGGCGGGGCCCGGCGGCCGGCGCGCCCGAGGGCTCGGCGGACTCGCTGGCGCCCGGCCGGCGGGGTTCGCCCGGCTGGCCGGCCGGGTCGTCGGCCAGGGTCGGGTGGCGCACCGGAAAGGTGCCCTCGGGGGTGACCGCCAGCGGATCGCTGGCCGGAAAGGACTCGATCAACGCATGGTCGAGCTGGGCCTCGATGCGGCGGTTGCGCTCGAGCAGTTCGCGCTCGTAGCGCAGGCGCTGCTCGCGCGCCGCCTGGTCGGGCGCGGGCCGCGGGTCGCGCTTGGCGCTTTCGGCCGCCTCGTGTTCGCGCATCGGGCGCGAAGGGTCGCAGTGGTGGTTCATGTCGGTGGGCTCCATCCGTGTTTCTCGGGATGCAGGCAGGCCTCGGCCCGGCCCTGGGGTCCAATGTAGGCATCCGGCGCGGCAGGCGCTGCCGCCGGCGCGTAGCCCATGGCGGGCAATTCGCCTTTGCAGTCAGCGGTTACAAAACCGTGGCCGGCAAGGGGTTCGCGGCAGCGTCGCGACTGCTAGGCTGGTTTGCCGCGCGGGCCGCGGGTGGCCTGCGGTTGTGTTCCGAGGAGCAGGACATGTGCGAATTGTTCGCAGTCAGCAGCGCGCGCGCGGCCAGGGTGCGCTTGCGTTTCGCGGAATTCGCCACCCATGGCGCGCCGCTGCAGGCGCTCACCGGCAGCGCCGGCAATCCCGACGGCTGGGGAGCCGCGTACTTCGACGGCATCGACGCCCATGTGCTGCGCGAGCCGGTGCCCGCGGTGCGCAGCGTGTTCGCGCGGGTGCTGGAGGACCACGACTTCCACAGTCCGCTGGTGCTGGCCCACGTCAGGAGGGCTTCTCGCGGTCCGGTGGCGCTGGCCAACACCCAGCCCTTCGTGCGCGAACTCGGCGCCCGGGTGCACGTGTTCGCGCACAACGGCGATCTGGCGGGGTTCGAAACCCTGGTGCCTGCGTCCACCGACTGGGCGGCGCCGGCGCGGCCGGTCGGCCAGACCGACTCCGAGGCCGCGTTCTGCCACTTGCTGCGCATGCTGCAGCCGCTGTGGCGCGATCCGGCTTCGCCGCCGTCGGAGCAGGCGCGCCTGCAGGTGGTCGAGGAGTTCGCCGCCGGCCTGCGCGAGCTCGGGCCGGCCAATTTCCTCTACAGCGACGGGCAGTGCCTGTTCGCCCACGCCGACCGCAGGCGCCACGCCGACGGGGTGATCCGCGAGCCCGGCCTGCATTTGTGGCTGCGTCGCGCCGCGACCCGCCACGACCACGATGTGGCTGGATTGCAACTGCGCGGCCAGCACCACGAGGCTCATCCATTGGCCCTGCTGGCCAGCGTCCCGCTGGGCGGCGGCGATTGGCGGGCGCTGCCCCGCGGCACCGTGGTCGGGGTGGCCGCGGGCGAGCGTTTCGCCTGAGCGCGCGGCAGCGCTGCACCTTGCCGCGGCATGACCCGGCGCATGGGCGGGCCGTCGGCCCAACCCCCATTCGCGGGATGTCTAATCTCAGAAAAACGTTAAGATTTGTCGCACAACATCTTGGAATCAAAGCGTTATTTTTTCGCAAAACCGCGGTCGGCGCGAAGCTTGCGCGCAACCGCATCGTGTCGACACCGACTCGCGAACCGCAACTCCCCGCCCCATGCCAGCCAGCGCCCTGAGTACCCAGCACACCGTCGATCAAGCCAAGGCCCTGGCTTTCCGCGCGGTGGATTTCCTGCTGGAGCATGAAATCCCCCCGATCCCCCTGAGTTACGGGGTGGCTTACGAATATCTCAGCGGGGGCAGCCCGGATTTATGCAAAACCCTGGATGAGTATTTGCAAAGCGGCCGCAAGCTCGACGCCTTCGTGTTGCGCGATTTGCACGAGCGCCATCTCGCCGTCGACCGCTCGACCCCGCTGAGCAGCATGGGCAACGACTTGCAGAGCCTGCTCGGCGAGTTGACCCACAATATCGACGAGGCCGGTCGCGGCGCCGAGGAATTCGGCCACGCGCTGGACAGTACCCTCGGCCATCTGGCCAGCGAACAGGACGCCCGCTCGCTGCGCGATCTCGCGTCGGGCATGCTGGTGGCCACGCAAAAGGCCCGGCAGCGCAACGAGCACCTGCAGCAGCGGCTGCAGCTGACCATGGCGGAGAGCGAAAAGCTCAAGCTCGAGCTCGAGCGCCACCGCCGCGAGGCCCTGATCGATCCGCTGACCGGCCTGTGGAACCGCCGGGCGATGGACAGCGAGCTCGACGAGCTGATGGCCATCGAGCCGGACTCGCCGCTCAGCGTGCTGATGCTGGACATCGACCACTTCAAGCGCATCAACGACACCCATGGCCATGCGCTGGGCGACGCCGTGCTGCGGCATGTCGCCGAGGCCATCCGCAAGTGCCTGCGCAGCAACGACCAGGCGGTGCGCTACGGCGGCGAGGAGTTCCTGGTTCTGCTGCCGCGGACCAACCTGGTCGAGGCGGCCCAGCTGGCCGAGAGCATTCGTGTTCGCGTGGCTTCGCTGCGCCTGCGCAGGCGCAGCGACAACCTGGTCCTGGAGCCCTTCACCGTGTCGCTGGGGGTGGCCAGCCGCCGGCCCGGCGATACCCGCGACACCCTGCTGCGGCGCACCGATCGGGCGCTCTACTACTCCAAGGACAGCGGGCGCAACCGGGTCAGCATCGACGCCGATCAGGGCTTGCAGGCAGGCCACGCCTGAACCCCGCCGGCGCGTGCCGGCGCTGGCCGGGGCCGCGACCAGGGTCAGTGCGCGCCGGCCGCTTCGGCGCCGCCGGCCGACGCCGAGCCCGGGCGCACCAGCCAGACGAGCACGATCATCGCGAGGAACAGCCAGGCGCTGAGGCGAAACATTTCATCGACCGAGATGGTCGACGCCTGCACGTCGATCGCGCGGTTGATCACCCCCAGCGCCTGTTGCTGCGAAAGTCCGCCGGCCTCGAGCAGCCGCAGCGCCGCGCCCGCTGGCTGGTTGCCGGCGGTGATGAACTGCGCCAGCTGGGCGTGGTGCAGGCTCGCGCGGTTGTCCCACAGCGTGGTGTAGATCGAGGCGCCGAAGGATCCCGCGGTGATGCGCACGAAATTGGACAGGCCGGCCGCCGAGGCCACGCGCATCGGCGGCAGTCCGCCGAGGATGATGGCCAGCAGCGGAATGAAGAAGGTCGCGGTCGCCACGCCTTGCACGACGGTCGGCACCGAATAGTCCCAGTAGGTGTCGCCGGTGGTGAATCGCGAGCGCATCCAGAACACCAGCGCGAACACCAGGAAGGAAAACGACGTGACCCAGCGGGTGTCGACGCGGCTGGAGTAGCGCCCGACGAAGGGCATGAACACCAGCGCGAACACCCCCACCCAGGCCAGCACGCCCCCCGCCTCGGTGGCCGTGTAGCCGATGTACTCCTGCAGCCACAGCGGCAGCAGCACCAGCGAGCCGAAGTACATGCCGTAGGCCAGCGCGAGCATCACCGTGCCCAGCGTGAAGTTGGGCAGAGCGAACAGCTTGAGGTCGACCACCGGGTGCTCGTCGGTGAGTTCCCAGATCAGGAACAACACCACGCCGACCACCGCCGCCACGGCCAGCGCGACGATGGTCGTGGAGCCGAACCAGTCGAGTTCCTCGCCCTTGTCCAGCATCACCTGCAGCGAGCCGACCCATACGACGAGCAGGACCAGGCCGGTCCAGTCGATGGGCAGCTTGCGGGTCGGGGTTTCGCGCCGGCGGTAGATCGCGAGGGTGGCCAGGCTGCACACCGCGCCGACTGGAACGTTGATGTAGAAGATCCAGGGCCAGGAGATGTTGTCGGTGATCCAGCCACCGAGCAGAGGGCCCGCGATCGGCGCCACCAGCGTGGTCATCGACCACATCGCCAGCGCCATGCCTGCGCGCTCGGTGCGGTAGCTCGACAGCAGCAGGGTCTGCGACAACGGGATCATCGGCCCGGCCGAGGCCCCCTGCAGCACCCGGAAGACGATCAGCACCGCCAGGCTGGGAGCCTGGCCGCACAGCAGGGAGAACAAGGTGAACAGCAGGATGCTGGCCAGGAAGGTGCGCACGGCACCGAAGCGCTGGCTCAGGAACCCGGTCAGCGGCACCGCGATGGCATTGGCCACGCCGAAGGAGGTGATGACCCAGGTGCCCTGCGACGCGCTGACCCCCATGTCGCCGGCGATCGACGGGATCGACACATTGGCGATCGAGGTGTCCAGCACGTTCATGAACGTGGCCAGGCTGAGGGCGATGGTGCCGATGACCAGCGCGCTGCCGCGCAAGGGCTGCAGGTGCGCGTGCGCCGTCGCTCTGGCGGGCGCGGCGGGGCCTGCAGGGGTGTCGTGTGGCATCGGGGCGTGGCGGTGAACCGGACATGGTAGCGGCGGCGCCGCCGGCTTGCCGGGGGCTGCGACGCCCCGGTGCAACAGCGCCGATCCGGCGCCTGCGCCGGGGCGTAGGATGTCAAAAAATGGTCCGCCTCGGGGCTTCGAATCCGCTGGCTGGCTCGTCGGCAGGCGGTTGAAATACCCCCGGTACTTCGACAGCCCGCCAGAACCGGATCGCCGCGCCGGCAGGCGCAGCTCGCCACCGATGAACATCCTCCGCCGTCTGTTCGCCACGCTGCTCGCCGGCCTGTTCTTGGGCTCGGCCGTCGCCGCGGCTGCCCCGATCCAGGGTCCGGTCTACAGCGTGGCCGTCGTCCCGCAGTTCGCGGTCATGCGCATCTACGAGGACTGGCAGCCCTTCCTGGTGGCCTTGCAGAAGGCCGCCGGGGTGCGGCTGAAGCTGGTGACCTACTCGACCATCCCCGCCTTCGAGGCCGCCTACCTCAAGGGCATCCCCGATTTCGTGTTCCTCAACCCCTACGACGTGGTGGTCGCGCACCGGGCCCACGGCTACCGCCCGCTGGTGCGCGACACCAAGCCCCTGAGCGGAATCCTGGTCGTGCGTGCCGATTCGCCCATCCATTCGCTGCGGGCGCTCGACGGCAAGCGGGTCGCCTTCCCCGCCCCCAACGCCTTCGGCGCGTCGCTGTACATGCGCGCCCTGCTCGAGCGCCAGGGGGTGCACATCCAGGCCGATTACGTCGGCAGCCACCAGAACGTGTACCGCGCGGTGGTGCGCGGCGACGACGTGGCCGGCGGCGGCGTGGCCGAGACCTTGTCGCGCGAACCCGAGGGGCTGCGCAAACGCCTGCGGGTGATCTATGCGACGCCGAGCACCCCGCCGCACGCGCTGGCGGCCAACCCGCGCGTGCCGCCCGCGGTGGCGCTGCGGGTGCAGCAGGCGGTGCTGGCGATGGCCGCGCGCCCGGCCGACCAGCCACTGCTCAGCCGCATCCAGATGCCCCACCCGGTCCAGGCGGACTACGCGCGCGACTACGCTCCGCTGGAAAAGCTCCACCTGCAGCACTTCTTCGTGCGGCCGGGGCAAGGCGCTCGCTGAGGCGCCGGCTTGGCATGAAGCTTCGCTGGAGCAGGCTGCGCACCGCGCTCAGCCCCAGGCGCTTCGGCACCCAGATCGCACTGGCGGTGCTCGCGCTGGCCACGATCAATTTCGTGGCCATCGGGGTGTACGTGGGCAATCGCTTCGTCGCCCTGCAGACCCAGGACACCTGGCGGCGCTTCCAGGCGGTGGCCGACAACCTCAGCCTGGGTGCGGCACCGCTGGTGATCACCCACGATTACGGCAGCCTGGACCAGATGCTCGACGCGGCGGCGCGCTTTCCCGGCATGCGCTCGCTGGCGGTGACCAACTCACGCGGCCGTGTGCTCAGCCGGGTCAACCGCAGCGCCGGCGGCAAGCCCCGCGTTTCCTACAGCTACGGCACGCTGCCGCTTCCCTCCGGCGGCCAGGCGCGCATGCGCTGGCTGGACGGCGGCGGGCATGCGGTGCGGGCCGGTCTGTTGTCCATCCCGAAGCAGATCCAGATCTGGTACCCGATCGAGTCGGGCCAGCTGGGCTGGCTGTACCTGCATGCCTCGGTGAAGGAAATCCTCGCCGAGGCCGCGCTGCTCGCGCGTGACAGCCTGCTGGTGCTGTTGCTGCTGAGCTTGACCGGCGCCGCCGTGCTGTTCGGCCTGCTGCGTCCGGGAGTCAGCGCGCTGGCGCGCGCCACCGCGTTCGCGCGCCGCCTGGGCAAGGCCGATGCCGGCCAGCTGGTGATCTACCAGGGCAACCAGGAACTCGAGGTGCTGGGGCGTACCCTGAACGAAACCTCGGCCAAGCTGCTGCGGCAGGAGGCCGCGGTGCGCGCCAACCAGCTGCGCATCGAGGCGATAGTCGAGAACCTGGCCGACGGGGTGGTGCTGACCGACGACAAGGGGCTGATCCTCAGCGCCAACAGCGCCTTTTGCGCGATGTTCGCAAGCCCTCGCTCGCAGGTGCTGGGCAGCTGCCTGCTGCGCTACCTGCCCGAGCTGGTGCGCGCCGACGCAGCCGGGGAGGCGCAGGTGGACCTGCAGTCCTACTGCGAGCGCCAGGGGGCGGCCGCCGAGGTGCACGGGGTCCGCGGCGACGGTTCGACCCTGCCGGTGGCGTTGGGGATGAACCGTTTCCTGATCGACGACCAGTGCTTCTATGTGGGCGCGCTGCACGACCTGCGCGAGCGCAACCGCTGGATCGCCGAACTGCAGGCCACCCGCGATGCCGCGCTGGCGGCCAGCCGCGCCAAGTCGGACTTCCTGGCGGCCATGAGCCACGAAATCCGCACGCCGATGAACGGCATGATCGGCATGCTCGACCTGCTGCTGCAGAGCAGCCTGAACGAGCAGCAGGCGCGCATGGCCGAGATCAGCCGCAGCTCGGCGCTGGCGCTGCTGGCGATCATCAACGACCTGCTCGACCTGTCGAAGATCGAGGCCGGCAAGCTGCAGATCCTCGACGAGCCCTTGGAACTCGAGCCGCTGGTGCAGGAAGTCGCGCTGCTGTTCGACCAGCTGGCGCAGAAGAAGGGCATCGAGCTCAGCGCCTGGATCGATCCGGCGCTGCCGGCCAGGTTGCGGGGCGATGCCCTGCGCATCCGCCAGCTGCTGACCAACCTGCTGAGCAACGCGGTGAAGTTCACCGGCAGCGACGAGCGGCCCGGCCGCATCTGGCTGCGCGTGGAACCCTGCGCCGAGGCGCCGCGGGCGCAGATCTGCCTGAGCGTGCGCGACAACGGAATCGGCATCGACCCGCGGGACGTGCGGCGCCTGTTCCTGCCCTTCGAGCAGGCCGACAGCTACACCACCAAGCGCTTCGGCGGCACCGGGCTGGGACTGTCGATCTGCAACCACCTGGTGCAGATGATGGGCGGCCGGATCGACGTGCGCAGCGCGCTCGGCGAGGGCAGCGAGTTTCGCATCCTCCTGCCGCTGCGCGCCGACGGCGAGGCGCTCCCGGACAGATCCGAGGCGCTGCGCGGCGAGGTCTGCGCGGTGGTCGGGCCGGACTCGCAGCGAGCGCGCGACTTGCTGGCGTGCCTGGCCGCCAGTGGCGCGCGGGCGTCGCGGGTGGATGCACCCGCGCAGGCGCCGGCCGCGGCGGCGCTGCTGTGGCTGACCACCCCGGTCGCGGTGGCCCCTGCTCCGCGCTGGCAGTTGCTGGTCGGCGACGGGCGCAGGCGCGCGCCGCGCGCGCTGGCCGACGGCATCGCGCAATTCGACGCCTGCCTGCTGTCGCGCCCGCTGCTCGAGCGCGCGGTACGCCTGGCCCTCCATGGGGACGACGAGATCGAGCAGCCCCAGGCGCAAGCGCGCGAGCGCAGCGGCACGCGCTCGCCCGCCAGTCGCGCCGAGGCCTTGCGACAGCACAGGCTGGTGCTGGTCGCGGAGGACAACCCGACCAACCAGGAGGTGATCCGGCTGCAGTTGCAGCGCCTGGGGCTGTGGGCGGACATCGCGCCCGACGGCGAGCAGGCGCTGGCGCGCTGGAAGCAGCAGCCCTACGCGGCGGTGCTCAGCGACCTGCACATGCCGCGCATGGACGGCTTCGGCCTCGCGCTGGCGATGCGCGCCGAGGAGGCGCGCCGCGGCCGTGCGCCCACGCCGTTGATCGCGCTGACCGCTGCCGCGCAGCCGCAGGAGCTCGAGCGCGCGCTGCGATGCGGCATGGACGCGCAGATGATCAAGCCGGTGTCGCTGGAGGTGATGCGGCAGACCCTGCAGCGCTTCGTGCCGGCGCTGGCCGCCGAGGCCGCGCTGCCGCAGGCAGGAGGGCCGCAGCAAGCGACGCCGGCGACGCGGCCGGCGCTCGACACCTCGGTGTTGCGCGAACTGGTCGGCGACGATGTCCAGACCCTGCAGGCGCTGCTCGCGCAGTACGCGGGCGAGCTGCGCCAGGCGCTGCCCGAGCTGCAGCGCCGGGCCGCGGCATCCGAGCTGGGCGCACTGGCGCAACTGGCGCACCGCGTCAAATCGTCTTCGCGCTCGGTGGGCGCGACGGCACTGGCCGATTGCCTGCAGGGCATCGAGTCTGCGGCCGCGCAGCGGCGCGACGCGCAGCTGGCCGCCGCGATGGCCGAACTTCCCGCGCTGGCCGAGCGCGTTCTGCAGGCGCTCGCCGGCTGAGCGAGCCGGCGGGCGCGCGCCTCAGGCGCCGGCCGCCAGCTGCTGCTCGCCGAGCCGTTGCAGCCAGCGCTCGCGCCACGCCGGCAGCTCGGCGCCGTCGATCGGGCGGCCGATGAAAAATCCCTGCGCGAGTTCGACGCCATGGCTGCGGCAGAACTCCCAGTCGAGGCGGTCCTCGACGCCCTCGGCGACGACGCGCATTCCCAGTCGCCTGCCGAGGGCCACACTGGTGTCGAAAATGGCTTCGTGGCGCAGCGACTCGTGAGCGGCGTGGGTGAATCCGTGGTCGATCTTGATTTCGTCGAAGACCACGTCCCGCAGCTTGCTCAGCGTGGAGTAGCCGTTGCCGAAGTCGTCGATCGACAGCGCGAAGCGCCGCAGCCGCAGGCGACTCATCACTTCCACCAGCAGCCGCGGATCGCCGCCCAGTCCGCTTTCGGTGACCTCCACCACCACCCATTCGGGCAGCACGCGGTGGCGCTGCGCGCAGTCGCTGACGAACTCGGCGAACTGCAGGTCGCACAGGTCATGGGCCGAGGCGTTGACCGACATCGACAGATCCAGCCCCTGGGCGCGCCAGCTCGCGAGCTGGGCAAAGGCCTGCTCGAACACGCTGCGCGTCAACTCGCCGATCGCCCCGCTGGCCTCGGCCAGCGGGATGAAGCTGCCCGGGGACACCGGCCCGCGCTGCGGGTGGCGCCATCTCGCCAGCGCCTCGACGCCGGACAGCCCGCCGCTGGCCAGCGCGACCTTCGGCTGGTAGGCGCAGACGATCTGGCCGGCGGCGATGGCCCGCCGCAACTCGGATTCGTCGGGGCGCCAGTCGGCGGCGGCCTGGCGCACCGGCAGCGTGCCGTGCGAGCACGCCCGCACCAGCTGCTGCAACTCCTCGACGCGTGGCGGCTTGCACAGCGCGCCCGCGACGCGCAGGCCATGCGAGCGCGCCAACTGGAGCGTCGACTCGAGCACCGCCGGAGCCTCGCCGCTGAACAGCGCGACGCAACCGGCGTAGCCCATCGCGGCCAGGTGGCGGAAGAATTCCATGCCGTCGACTCCGGGCATGTTGATGTCCAGCACCACGGCGTCGGCCGTTCCCACCAGCTCGGGCAGATGCTCCAGCGCGACCTGCGGGCGACTCTCGGAGGCGATGTCGAAGTCCCCCTGGCGCTGCAGCATCAGCCCGAGCAGCCGCACCATCAGCGGGTCGTCGTCGATGATCACGACCCGCGTCCTTTGCGCCGCGCGCGCGGCGCCTGCGGCAGACGATGGTTCGGTGGGCGGGGTCATGGAGGACGGATGGCGGCGCCGCGCAGGGCTCTTGGCCACGCGCGGCATCTGGATGGAGCCTAGCGCAGATCCCCGCCGCGATGCGCACCGGCGTTGCGCGCCGGCCGGGGCAGCGTGCAATAGTGCACACCCGGCCGCTGGCCTGCCGCGGCTCAGGCGCGCAACGGGGCCTGCTGCCGCGGCTCGACCGCCGCCTCGTCCTGCTCAGGCTGGTCGGCCGCGCCCATGCTCCAGCTCAGCTGGTGCAGCGCGCGGACCAGCCGCTCGGAAGCCGGATCGAGCGCTCCGGCGACCAACTCGGCGAGCACCTGCTCGCGGCGCTGGCCATCCTCGGCCTGGCGCAGCAGTTCGCCGGCCTGGCTGTGGAATTCGGCATGCGCGCGCTGCGCGCGCTGGAAGGCCGCGCGGGTGGCCGGCCAGACGGTCTGCGCGTGCCGCTGCATCCAGCGCCCGAGCAGGCAGGAGTCGTCGCGGCAGACCACCCGCCAGGGCAGCGGTGCCTCCTCGCCGCGCAGGCTGCGCACCAGGGTGTCGCGGTACTGCACGTGGGAGGAGATGATGCGTTGCCAGTCCAGCGGAGCGATGTCGCGGCTGTATAGCAGGGCCTGCCGGCCCAGCGCGGTGTCGGGGCTTGCCGCATCGAGCTCCCAGTGCCAGTTGCGCAACCAGCCTGCCAGGTCCTCGGCGGGCATCGGCCGCGCCAGCGCGTAGCCCTGTCCGCGCTCGACTCCCAGCGCCAGCGCCATCTCGACCAGGTCGGGGGTTTCCAGTCCCTCCATGGTCACCTGCATGTTCAGCCCCTGGGCCATGCGCACCAGCGCGCCGACGAACGCGATGGTCTTGGCGGGCTCCTCGTGCGCCTGCTGCACGATGTGCTGGTCGATTTTCACGGTGTGGAACGGCAGGCTGCGCATGCGCCGCAGGCTGCTGTAGCCCGAGCCCAGGTCGTCCATGATCAGCCGCACGCCGATGTCGGACAGGCGGGCGATCGCCTGGTCGCGGCGCTGGCTGTCGAACTGGTCCTCGTGGGTTTCCAGCAGTTCGAGCCGCAAGCGCGTCGCC
>JAKBBQ010000349.1 GCA_021808405.1 Pseudomonadota bacterium
CAGCCAGAAACTGATGAAGCCCAGCAGGTACATGATCCCGTACCAGTGGACCTCCAGCGGCCCCACGCGAAAGGCGATGGGGTTGAAGTCGGGATGGATGAGCATGACCGCAAGTGTACGGTGCCGGCGTGCCGGCCCGCGCCCCACGCGCCGGCCGCACGCGCGCGGCCCGACGACGCCGCGCGCCGGCCTTGCCGCCGGACCGCGGGCGCGCCCGCTGGCGGCGCACCGTCAGGGGGCGACTTCCGCCTCCTTGCGCCTGGGCTTGGGTTCGGCCTCGGAGATGTCCAGCCGGATCTGCCCCTGGTCGTCGATGTCCACGCTGACGCGGCCACCGTCGACCAGCCGGCCGAACAGCAGTTCGTCGGCCAGCGCGCGCCGGATGGTGTCCTGGATCAGGCGCTGCATCGGCCTGGCGCCCATCAGCGGATCGAAGCCCTCGGAAGCCAGGTGCTTGCGCAGCGCGTCGGTGAAGGTCGCCTCGACACGCTTCTCGGCCAGCTGGGATTCGAGCTGGAGCAGGAACTTGTCGACCACCCGCAGGATGATCGCCTCGTCCAGCGCGCGGAAATGGATGATGGCATCGAGCCGGTTGCGGAACTCGGGCGCGAAAATGCGCTTGATGTCGGCCATCTCGTCGCCGCGCTCGCGCTTGCCGGTGAATCCGATGGCCCCCTTCTGCATGGCCTCGGCCCCCGCATTGGTGGTCATGATCAGGATCACGTTGCGGAAGTCGGCCTTGCGCCCGTTGTTGTCGGTCAGGGTGCCGTTGTCCATCACCTGCAGCAGCACGTTGAACACGTCCGGATGGGCCTTCTCGATCTCGTCGAGCAGCAGCACCGCGTGCGGCTTCTTCGTGACCGCCTCGGTCAACAGTCCGCCCTGGTCGAAGCCCACGTAGCCGGGGGGCGCGCCGATCAGGCGCGACACGGTGTGGCGCTCCATGTACTCCGACATGTCGAAGCGCACCAGTTCGATACCCAGCACGAAGGCCAGCTGGCGCGCGACCTCGGTCTTGCCCACTCCGGTCGGCCCGCTGAACAGGAACGAGCCGATCGGCTTGTCCGGCTTGCCCAGTCCGGAGCGGGTCATCTTGATCGCCGCGGCCAACGCGCCGATCGCCTCGTCCTGGCCGAACACCACGTTCTTCAGGTCGCGTTCCAGGTTGCGCAGCTTGGAGCGGTCGTCGGTCGTCACGCTGTGCACCGGCACGCGGGCGATCTTCGACACGATGTCCTCGATCTCGCCCTTGCCGATGGTCTTCTTCTGCTTGCTCTTGGGCAGGATGCGCTGCGCCGCCCCGGCCTCGTCGATCACATCGATGGCCTTGTCGGGCAGGTGGCGGTCGTTGATGTACTTGGCCGACAGTTCGGCGGCCGCGGTCAGCGCCCCGGCTCCGTACTTGACCCCGTGGTGCTCCTCGAAGCGCGACTTCAGGCCCTTGAGGATTTCCACCGTCTGCTCGACGCTGGGCTCGACGACATCGATCTTCTGGAAGCGCCGCGACAGCGCCGCGTCCTTCTCGAAGATCCCCCGGTACTCGGTGAAGGTGGTGGCGCCGATGCAGCGCAGCTGCCCCGAGGTCAGCGCGGGCTTGAGCAGGTTGGACGCATCCAGCGTGCCTCCCGAGGCGGCGCCCGCGCCGATCAGCGTGTGGATCTCGTCGATGAACAGGATGGCATGGGGCATTTCGCGGATCTGCTTGATCACGGCCTTGATCCGCTGCTCGAAATCCCCGCGGTACTTGGTGCCCGCCAGCAGCGCGCCCATGTCCAGCGAGTACACGACCCCGCCCTCGAGCACGGCCGGCACCTGGCCCTGCACGATGCGCCAGGCCAGACCCTCGGCGATCGCCGTCTTGCCCACTCCGGCCTCGCCGACCAGCAGCGGGTTGTTCTTGCGCCGGCGGCACAGCACCTGGATCACCCGCTCGACCTCGGCCTCGCGGCCGATCAGCGGGTCGATGCGGCCGTCGCGCGCCAGCTGGTTCAGGTTCTGGGTGAACTGATCCAGCGGGGTTTCCTTGCCGTCGCGCTCCTCCTCCTCGGCCGCGGCGGCCGACGAGGCCGGCTTGGCGGGCTCCAGAGGGTCGGCCTTGCGGATGCCGTGCGACAGGTAGTTGACCACGTCCAGCCGGGTGACCCCCTGCTGGTGGAGGTAGTACACCGCGTGCGAATCCTTCTCGCTGAAGATCGCCACCAGCACGTTGGCCCCGGTGACCTCCTTCTTGCCGTTGCTCGACGACTGCACGTGCATGATCGCGCGCTGGATCACCCGCTGGAAGCCCAGCGTCGGCTGGGTGTCGACTTCGTCGGTGCCGGGCACCACCGGGGTGTTGTCCTTGACGAAGTTGCTCAGGCTCTTGCGCAGGTCGTCCAGATTGGCCGAGCAGGCGCGCAGCACCTCGGCCGCCGACGGGTTGTCCAGCAACGCCAGCAGCAGGTGCTCGACGGTGATGAACTCGTGGCGCTGCTGGCGGGCCTCGACGAAGGCCATATGCAGACTGACTTCCAGTTCCTGGGCGATCATGACACTCTCTCCTAGACGGCCTCCATCACGCACTGCAGCGGATGGCCGGCCTGGCGCGCCGCCGCCATGACCTGTTCCACCTTGGTCGCGGCGACGTCCTTCGCATAGACCCCGCAGACCCCCCTGCCGTGCTGGTGCACTCTCAGCATGATCTGGGTCGCGGTTTCGAAATCCTTCGAGAAATACTGCTGGATCACCAGCACTACGAACTCCATCGGGGTGAAATCGTCGTTCAGCATCACCACCTGGTACAACGGGGGCGGCTTGAGCCTCTGCTCCTGGCGCTCGACTACCACCGCCGCGCCGGGGTTCACGCCGGGAAGTCTGCGGGGCTTGGACATGACCGGATTCTAGGGTCGGAACGGCACCTCCGCCGCAATGGCGGCCTGGCGTCCATTGTCGGACAAAGTGCGCGATCCGTGTGGCCGCCCGTCGCGGGCGACGCGCATTGTTGCCCCTGCGCAAACACCGCGACAGCGGGCGTGCAGGCGGGCGTGCAGGCGGGCGTGCAGGCGCCGGCAAGGCGCCCGCGGCGCGGCGAGGGGCGCCG
>JAKBBQ010000350.1 GCA_021808405.1 Pseudomonadota bacterium
TGCAGCGGCACGCTCCCCGTCACGCGGCAGCAGGGCGCCGGCCGGGCTTCGATTATCCCATTCGCGCCGCATTGTTGCCCGGCGCGTCCGCGCCGGCCGAGGAACTCCATGCAAGACCCGCAAGACCTGCCTTTGCACGAATCCAACCTGCTGTGGGTGGATATGGAAATGACCGGGCTCGACCCGGCGAGCGACCGCGTCATCGAAATCGCGCTGGTGGTCACCGACGCCCAGGTCACGCGGCGCATCGAGGGCCCGGTGCTGGCGATCCACCAGCCGGCCGAGGTGATGGCGGGCATGGACGCCTGGAACCAGGGCACCCACGGCCGCTCCGGGCTGACCGCGCGCGTGGCCGCCAGCACGCTGGACGAGGCGCAGGCGCAGGACCTGCTGCTGCAGTTCGCCGCGCGCTACCTGCCGCCGGGCAAGAGCCCGATGTGCGGCAACAGCATCTGCCAGGACCGCCGTTTCATGGCCCGCTGCATGCCGCGGCTGGAGGCTTTCTTCCATTACCGGAACCTCGACGTCAGCACGCTCAAGGAGCTGGCGCGGCGCTGGCGCCCGCAGGTGCTCGCGTCGTTCAAGAAACGCCAGCAGCACACCGCGCTGGCCGATATCCACGAGTCGATCGACGAGTTGCTGCACTACCGCCGGGAGTGGCTCGACGCGCCGCCCGCGCGACCCTGAACCGGCTCAGCCGGGCTGGTTCTCCAGGTAGCGCTGGGCGTCCAGCGCGGCCATGCAGCCGGTGCCGGCGCTGGTGATCGCCTGGCGATAGACATGGTCCTGCACGTCGCCGGCGGCGAACACCCCGGGCACGCTGGTCGCGGTGGCCATGCCGTCGAGCCCGCCACGGGTGATGATGTAGCCGTCCTTCATGTCCATCTGGCCCTGGAAGATCTGGGTGTTGGGCTGGTGGCCGATGGCGATGAAGCATCCGGACAGCGGCAGGTCGGCCTTCTCCCCGCTGCGGTTGTCCCGCACGCGCACCCCGGTGACCCCGCTGCCGTCGCCCAGCACCTCGTCGAGTTCGCTCCACAGGCGCAGCTCGGCCTTGCCCTCGGCCACGCGCTGCATCAGGCGGTCGATCAGGATCGGTTCGGCGCGAAAGCGGTCGCGTCGGTGGATCACCGTGACCTTGCGGGCGATGCCGGTCAGGTACAGCGCCTCCTCGACCGCGGTGTTGCCTCCGCCGACCACGCACACGTCCTGGCCGCGGTAGAAGAAGCCGTCGCAGGTCGCGCAGCCCGATACACCCCTGCCCATGAACTGCTGCTCGCTGGCCAGCCCGAGGTACTTGGCCGAGGCGCCGGTGGCGATGATCAGCGCATCGCACGAGTAGCTGTCGCTGTCGCCCTGCAGCACGAAGGGGCGCTGCGACAGGTCGACCTTCTGGATATGGTCGAACACCACCTCGGTGTCGAAACGCCGGGCGTGGGCCTCGAAGCGCGCCATCAGTTCCGGACCCTGCACGCCCTGCACGTCGGCCGGCCAGTTGTCCACCTCGGTGGTGGTCATCAGCTGGCCGCCCTGGGCGATGCCGGTGATCAGCACCGGCTTGAGGTTGGCGCGCGCCGCGTACACGGCCGCCGAATAGCCGGCGGGGCCGGAACCGAGGATCAGGACTCTGGCGTGGCGGGTGCTCATGGGGCTCCTGCAAGGTGTTGTTGGCGGCGCCGGAGCACGCTACGCTCTCGCAGGATCGTGGAGTCGCGATCCCCGCACAGGTCGCGCGCCGCGCCTGGACGCAAGATTGTACGGTTGCGTGCAGCGGGCCGCACCCGGCGGGCGCGGTCGCGGCTGGGTTAGCATCGGCCTGTTGGATGGCATCTGCAACGAGGTCGCGCAGCCGGCGGCCACTGCGACGGACACGACATGGTTGCGATTTCGAATATCGATCTGGTGCGCCGCGTGCCGATGTTCTCGGTGCTGACCGAGGCGCAGGCGTGGACGCTGTCGCAGTCGATCGTCAAGAAGCGCTACAAGCGCGGCGAATGCCTGGTCGAGCAGGGCGGCAAGTCCAACGCGCTGTTCATCATCCTGGCCGGGCGGGCGCGGGTGCTGAGTGTCGATTCGCGCGGCCGCGAGGTGATCCTGGCGGTGCTGCATCCGGGCGACCATGTCGGGGAGATGAGCCTGATCGACGGCCAGCCGCACTCGGCTTCGGTGGTCGCCGAGGTGCAGACCGACGTGCTGATGCTCGGTCGCGTGGCCTTCCTGCAAAGCCTGCCGGAAAATACCAGCATGAGCTTCTCGATCATGCGCGGCCTGGTGCATCGGCTGCGCGGAGCCGACCGCAAGATCGAGTCGCTGGCGCTGCTCGATGTCTACGGCAGGGTCGCGCGCGCCTTGCTCGAGATGAGCGAACTCGACGGGGTCGAGCGCATCGTGCGCAACAAGCCGTCGCGCCAGGACCTGGCGAAAATGGTAGGGGCCTCGCGTGAAATGGTGAGCCGGGTGATGAAGGATTTCGAGCAACAGTCGCTGGTCGTCGAGCGCGACGACGGCAGCCTGGTGGTGCGAGACCGCATCGCCAGCATGGCCTGAGTCGAGCCACGGGCGCCGGCGCCCACCGTCGATGCGTTTTTCCCTTTCCTGGTTCGGTGCCCGCAATCAGCCGCGGCGCGCGCCCACGCGGCGCGGCCGGCTGCTGGCCGAGGTGCGCCTGCTCAGCGGTGCGATCGCCTGGCTGCTGCTGCTGCTGGCGCTGGTGAGCTACCACCGCGACGATCCGTCGTGGTCGACCTCGGGCAACCCCGCGCAGGCCACCGCGAACCTGGTCGGCACCGTCGGCGCCTGGGCCGCCGACATCCTGTACTTCCTGCTCGGCTTCTCGGCGCTGTGGATCCTGCCGATGGGTCTGTACGCCTTGCTGCGAGCCTGGCGCCAGGCGCACGCGGTGCAGGGCGACGAAGCGCCCGCGCCGCGCTGGTGGCAGCGCGCCGGAGTGCTGGCCGGGCTGGCGCTGCTGCCGCTGTCCAGCGCGGCGCTGGAGGCCACGCGGCTGTGGCACCTGGACGCGTACCTTCCGGGCC
>JAKBBQ010000351.1 GCA_021808405.1 Pseudomonadota bacterium
TGGCGGGCGTGCTGCGGCGTTGCAAAACCAGGCAAGGCGTCCAGCCTTGCCTTGGGTTTTGCGCCTGGCATCGCATCCCGCCAGCCACCGCCGCGCGCCGCGTGCGTTCTGAACAGCATCCCTAGCTCCGTGAAAGGGTCATTCTGGCGCAAAAGCGCCGATTCCGCCAACGCATCGCCGCGCCGAGCCCGCCCGGGTTGCACGATAGGCTCAGCGTCCTAGAATGGTCCGCATTCGTCGCGCTGCGGCCGCCCCTGTGCGGGCACTTCGGTCCGCCGCGCGTATCGGCCATGCGCCCTTTCGCGGACTGCGAAGCGCGGCGCCTGCGGCCTTGACGTGCCCCGCCACCCCGGCGGGAAAATCGACTGGCGGAATGCACGATGACCTGGTGACCAGCGCGAACGCCTGGATCGGCTCGCATATTCCCGAATCGGCAGCGATCGTGCTCGCCTTGCTGGCGCTGCCGGTGTTCCTGCTGGCCTCGCGGCTCGTGCTGCGGGTGCTGCGCGCAGGCAGCATCGGCCCGTTGCTGTGGCTGCGCACCCGGCGCGCCCTCGGCGCGGTCTGGCTGCTGCTCGTGCTGCGCCTGGACCTGGTGTTGCTGCATGAGCATACGGGGCCGGTGCCCTGGGCGCTGACCGCGCTGCAACTGGCGCTGATCGCCGCCTTCACCTGGCTGAGCATGCGCATCGTGCAGGCCTGCGGCGAAGCGGTGACCTTGCGGCGCGGCGGCCTGGCGCTGCCCGACGACCCGAAGCTGCTCGACACCAACCTGCAATCGCGCGGCGCGCTGACGCGCGCGCGCGTGCTGACCCGGGTGACCAACCTCCTGGTGGTGCTGATCGGGCTGGCGCTGGCCCTGATGAACATCCCGGGCGTGCGGCAGATCGGAACCAGCCTGCTGGCCTCGGCCGGGCTGGCCGGCGTGATCGTCGGCTTCGCCGCGCGCCCGGTGCTGAGCAACCTGCTGGCCGGGCTGCAGATCGCGCTCACCGAGCCGATCCGCATCAACGACGTGCTGATCGTGCAGGGCGAGTGGGGCCGGGTCGAGGAGATCACCGGAACCTACGTGGTGTTCCGGGTATGGGACGACCGCCGGCTGATCCTTCCGCTGCAGTGGTTCATCGAGCATCCCTTCGAGAACTGGACGCGCACCAGCGCGAGCCTGCTGGCCACGGTGTTCCTGTGGGTCGACTACGGCATGCCTATCGATGCGCTGCGCGCCGAACTGAAGCGGCTGTGCGCGGCCGACCCCGACTGGGACGGCCGCTACGCGCTGGTGCACGTGACCGAGTCCGGCGACCAGGCGCTGCAGGTGCGCCTGCTGATGAGCGCGGCGAACTCGGCGCGCGCCTGGGAACTGCGCTGCCGCGTGCGCGAGGCGATGGTGGCCTACCTGCAGCGCGAATGGCCGCAGCACCTGCCGGGCCGGCGGCTGCGCTGGCAGGCCGAGCAAGCCATGCCGGGCGACGCGCCGGAGCCCGCCTTCGCGGCGCGATCCCGCCGCTCGGCCTAGTCGATAGGGTCGCGGCGGGGTTCAGCGCCCGGTGGCCGCCTGCATCGATTGCGGGTAGCGTTCGCCTTCGATCGGGATGGCCGCGGCAGCGCAGTCGATCCCCGCCAGGGTGTCGGCATCGAGCTGCAGGTCGGCGGCGCCGAGGTTCTCGCGCAGACGCGACAGCCGGGTCGTTCCCGGGATCGGAACGACCCAGGGCTTGCGCGCGAGGAGCCAGGCCAGCGCGACCTGCGCCGGGGTCGCCGAAAGGTCCCCGGCCACGCGTCGCAGCAGGTCGACCAGCGCCTGGTTGCTCTGCATGGCCTGGGGCGTGAAGCGCGGCATCTTGCGGCGGAAATCGCCGTCGCCGATCGCGGTGTCGCGGCCCATCGCGCCGGTCAGGAAGCCCCGGCCCAGCGGGCTGAAGGCGACCAGGCCGATTCCCAGTTCCTCGCAGGCCGCCAACACGCCGTTGCTCTCGACCTCGCGCGTCCACAGCGAGTATTCGCTCTGCAGCGCGGTCACCGGCTGCACCGCGTGCGCGCGGCGCAGCGTGGCGGCCGCGGCCTCCGACAGGCCGAAGTGCCGCACCTTGCCGGCAGCGATCAGATCGCGCACGGTGCCGGCGACGTCCTCGATGGGCACTTGCGGGTCGACGCGATGCTGGTAGAACAGGTCGATGGCCTCGACACCGAGGCGGCGCAACGACGCATCGGCGACACGCCGGATCTGCTCGGGCCGGCTGTCGGTGCCCGCGTTCCTGCCGTCGACGATGTGGATTCCGAACTTGGTCGCGATGACCACGCGCTGGCGCACCGGCCGCAGCGCCTCGCCGACGATCTCCTCGTTGGTGTAGGGTCCGTAGACCTCGGCGGTGTCGAACAGGGTCACGCCGAGTTCGACCGCGTCGCGGATCAGCGCCACCGCCTCCTTGCGTCCGGGGCCCGGGCCGTAGCCGTGGTTCAGCCCCATGCATCCATAGCCGATGGCAGCGACCCGCAGACCGCTGCCGCCCAGCGCACGCGCCTTCATCCGATGGACCTCCTCGATGTCGTGTGGTCGGGCCCGCGGGCCGGTGGCCCGCGCAGTCCTGCGCCGGGGAGTCTACAGCGGGCTTGTGGCGGCCGACCCGGCCGCCACGTCCGGGGCGTCGCGGGCCTGCCGATCCGGCGCGGATCAGGCGTCGGTCGAGCCCCCGGCCGCGCGCGCCGCTTCGGCCCCGTCGGCGGCGAAGCCGGCCAGGCGGTAGGCCCCTTGGGGATGCGAGGTGTCGCCGGCAAGCCCGCGTCGCACCAGTTCGGTGAGGTAGATCTCGTCCCACTCGATGTTCGCCAGGTTCACCTCGGTGCCGAGCTCCTTGACCAGCCACGCGGTGATCTTGTGCTTGTAGTCGCGGGTGACTCCGGGCAGCACGACCACCGGAAGTTCATAGATCAGCTTGTGCCGGGGAAAGCTGCGCGCGAGCTCGGCGATGAGAGCCGAGCGGACCCGGTTGCCGGAGAACAGTTCCGCGGCCTCGAGGAACACCCAGTCGGCACC
>JAKBBQ010000352.1 GCA_021808405.1 Pseudomonadota bacterium
CACCTACCGCGTGCTGACCGCGGTCGACGCGGCGCTGATGGTCATCGACGCGGCCAACGGCGTGGAGGCGCAGACCCTGCGCCTGCTCGAGGTCTGCCGCGCGCGCAACACCCCGATCATCACCTTTGTCAACAAGATGGACCGCGAGGTGCGTGCGCCGCTCGACCTGATGGACGAGATCGAGCGCCACCTCGGCATGGACGCGGTGCCGCTCAGCTGGCCGGTGGGCATGGGCAAGAATTTCCGCGGCGTGCTCGACCTGCGGCGTGGCCGCATGCGGGTGTTCCGCCCTGGCGAGGACCGGCTCGACGACGCGGCCGACGAGATCGTCGACGGCCTGGACAACCCGCTGCTCGCGCAGCGCTTCGGCGCCGACAACGACCAGGCGCAGCAGGAACTGGAACTGCTGCGCGAGGCCACCGCCGAACTCGATGTCGAGGCGTTTCGCGCCGGCCGTCAGTCGCCGCTGTTCTTCGGCTCGGCGATCAACAACTTCGGCGTGCGCGAGGTGCTCGACGCGCTGGTCGACCTGGCACCGCCGCCGCAGCCGCGGCCGGCGCTGCAGCGCCAGGTGCAGCCGCAGGAAAGCCGTTTCAGCGGCGTGGTGTTCAAGATCCAGGCCAACATGGACCCGGCGCACCGCGACCGCATCGCCTTCGTGCGGGTGTGCTCGGGGCAGTTCAGCCGCGGCATGCGGCTGCGGGTGGTGCGCAGCGGCAAGGACATCCGGCCCAACACCGTCGTGGCCTTCATGTCGCAGCGCCGTGAACTGCTCGAGCAGGCGTGGGCCGGCGACATCATCGGCATCCCCAATCACGGCACGCTGCGCCTGGGCGACACCCTGACCGAGGGCGAGGATCTGCAGTTCACCGGGCTGCCGTTCTTCGCTCCCGAGCTGTTCCAGGCCGTGGAAATCGCCGATCCGCTGCGCAGCAAGCAGCTGCGCACCGGGTTGATGCAGCTCGGCGAGGAGGGCGCGATCCAGGTGTTCCGCCCGCTGCAAGGCGGCAGCCTGCTGCTGGGCGCGGTCGGCGCGCTGCAGTTCGACGTCGTGCTGCACCGGCTGAACGGCGAATACAACGTCGCCGCCCGCCTGGCGCCGACCTCCTACCGGGTCGCGCGCTGGGTGCACTGCGACGACGAGCGCGACCTCAAGCGCTTCCTCGAGGAGAACGCCCACCGCATCGCCCACGACGTGGTCGACGCGCCGGCGGTGCTGCTGGCGCATGCGGCCGAGCTGCGGGTGCTGCAGGAACGCTGGCCGCAGGTGGCCTTCCATGCGCTGCGCGAACACGCGGGCCGGGTGTTCCGCAGCGACCTCGCGGCCTGAGCCGCGGCACGACCCCCGATGCGCGCACGCGGCTTCGGCTCCCTGCTGCTGGCCGAGCTGCGCTCGGCCCAACTGGGGCTGATCTGGCTGGCCCTGCTGCTGGCTGCCACCGCGCTCTCGGGAGTCGGTTTCGTCGCCCAGCGGTTGCAGTACGGGCTGCAGCGCGACGCCGCGCAGTTGCTCGGCGGCCAGCTGCTGGTGCAGGGCGACCACGCGCTGCCCGCGGCCTTCGCCGCCAAGGCGCGCGCGCTGGGCCTGCGCGCGGCGCCCGGCGCGCTGTTCGCCAGCATGGCGCTGGGTCCGGGCGAACAGGGCCGCAGCCAGCTGGTGGTGGTCAAGGCGGTGGCGCCGGACTATCCGCTGCTCGGCCACGTCCGCCTGCGCCCGGTCGCACCGGGCGCGCCCCTGCCGACGACGCCGATCCCGCTGCCCGGCACGGTCTGGGTGTCGCCGCAGCTGGCGCAGCGCCTGGACGCGCCGCCGCAGGGGCCGATCGTGCTGGGCCAGCGCAGCCTGCGCATCGCCGCGCTGGACGTCGCCGAGCCCGACCGCGGACCGGGCATCCCCGGCCTGGCGCCGCGGGTGATGATGAATTCCGCCGACCTGCCGTCGACCGCGTTGATCCAGCCGGCGAGCCGGGTCACCTACACCCTGGCCTTGCTCGGCCGCGCGCCGGACATCGCCGCCTACCGGGCCTGGGCGCAGCAGCGCATCCGCGACGGGTCGCTGCGCGGGGTGCGGCTGCTCGCACCCGACGCCGGCGGCAACGGCTTCGACCGCAACCTGCGGCGCGGCGCCGACTACCTGCGGCTGGTGGCGTTGCTGGCCGCGGTGCTGGCGGGCGTGGCCGTCGCGGTGGCGGCGCGCGACTTCGCACGCCGCCGCCAGTTGCTGGTGGCCCTGCTGCGCGCGCTGGGCCTGCCGCGACGCGGCGTGCTGGCGCTGCTGCTGGCCGAGCTGGCGGTGCTGGGGGGCAGCGCCGCGTTGCTGGGCAGCCTGGCCGGCCTGGGCCTGCAGGCACTGCTGCTGGCGCAATTGCGCCAGCTGGTCAGTTCCTCGCAGCTCGCCGCCCCGGGCTGGCAGCCGGTGGCGCTGTCGCTGGGCAGCATGGCCGCGCTGCTGCTGGCCTTCGCGCTGCCGCCGCTGGCGCGGCTGTCGGCGGTGCCGCCGCTGCGCGTGCTGCGGCGCGAGGCGACGGCCGTCGCGGGCGGGGCGCGCGGCCTGCAAGTCTTCGGGCTGGCGGCGTTCGCGCTGCTGTTGCTCGGGCTGGCCGGACGCGGCCGGCTGGGCTGGCTCGCGCTGGCCAGCTTCGCGCTCGCCGGGCTGCTGCTGGCGGGCGCGGCGGCGGCCGCGCTGCCGCTGCTGCGCCGCGTCGGCGAGCGCAGGCGCGGCACGCTGGCGCTGGCGGCGCGCCAGCTCGGAACCCGCGGGCCGGCGGTGGTCGCGCAGGTCACCGCCCTCGGCCTGGCGCTGATGGCGCTGCTGCTCGTGGGCATGCTGCGCCAGGGCTTGCTGGCGGGCTGGCAGGAGTCACTGCCCGCCGACGCCCCGGACCGTTTCGTGATCAACGTGCAGCCGCAGCAGGGCCAGGCGTTCCGGCAGGCGCTGCAGCAGGCCGGGATCGAGCGCTTCGACTGGTATCCGATGGTGCGCGCGCGGCTGGTGGCCATCGACGGTCGCGCGGTGTTCGCCCGCGAC
>JAKBBQ010000353.1 GCA_021808405.1 Pseudomonadota bacterium
CGCTGGGCCAGCCGATCGACGGCAAGGGCCCGATCGACGCCAAGCTCACCGACGTGGTCGAAAAGGTCGCGCCGGGGGTCATCTGGCGCAAGTCGGTGTCGCAGCCGGTGCAGACCGGGATCAAGGCCATCGACTCGATGGTGCCGATCGGCCGCGGCCAGCGCGAGCTGATCATCGGCGACCGCCAGACCGGCAAGACCGCGGTGGCGGTGGATGCGATCATCAGCCAGAAGGGCAAGGACCTGATCTGCATCTACGTCGCGGTGGGGCAGAAGGCCTCGACCGTGGTCAATGTGGTGCGCAAGCTGCAGGAACACGGCGCGATGGACTACACCATCGTGGTCGCCGCGACTGCGTCGGACTCGGCGGCCATGCAGTACCTGGCGCCCTACGCCGGCTGCACGATGGGCGAGTACTTCCGCGACCGCGGCCAGGACGCGCTGGTGGTCTACGACGACCTGACCAAGCAGGCCTGGGCCTATCGCCAGATCTCGCTGCTGCTGCGCCGCCCGCCGGGACGCGAGGCCTACCCGGGCGACGTGTTCTACCTGCACAGCCGCCTGCTCGAGCGCGCGGCGCGGGTGAACGAGGAGTACGTGGAGAAGTTCACCAAGGGCGAGGTCAAGGGCAGGACCGGTTCGCTGACCGCGCTGCCGATCATCGAGACCCAGGCCGGCGACGTCTCGGCCTTCGTGCCGACCAACGTGATCTCCATCACCGACGGCCAGATCTTCCTCGAGACCGACCTGTTCAACTCGGGCGTGCGCCCCGCGATCAACGCCGGCGTGTCGGTGTCGCGCGTCGGCGGTGCCGCGCAGACCAAGGTCATCAAGAAGCTCTCCGGCGGCATCCGTACCGACCTGGCGCAATACCGCGAGCTGGCGGCCTTCGCCCAGTTCGCCTCCGACCTCGACGACTCGACGCGGCGCCAGCTCGAGCGCGGCCGCCGCGTGGTCGAACTGCTCAAGCAGCCGCAGTACCAGCCGGTGCAGGTGTGGCAGCTGGCGACCTCGCTGTACGCGGTGAACAACGGCTACCTCGACGACGTCGACGTCAAGCAGATCCTCGGCTTCGAGAAGGGCCTGCACGAGCAACTGCGCACCCGCCACTCGGCGCTGGTCGACAGCATCGAGTCGAAGAAGGACCTGGGCAAGGAAGACGAGGCGGCGCTCAAGGAGGCCATCGCCGAGTTCAAGAAGAGCGGGGCGTATTGAGTCGCCAGCCCTCGCACCCCAACCCGGCGCCGCCAGCCGGGGCCGCCGCGCCAGCGCGGCGGCACGAGGCGGCGGCCGCCCGGACCGGAGATCCCGCATGCCTGGAATGAAAGAAGTCCGCCTGAAGATCAAGAGCGTGCAGAACACGCGCAAGATCACCAAGGCGATGGAAATGGTGGCCGCCTCGAAGATGCGCAAGGCGCAGGACCGCATGCGCGCGGCGCGACCCTACGCGGAGAAGGTGCGCGCGATCAGCGCCAACCTCGCCCAAGCCAACCCCGAGTACAGCCACCCGTTCCTGGTCGCGCGCTCGCCGGTGCGCAGGATCGGGCTGATCCTGGTCAGCACCGACAAGGGGCTGTGCGGCGGCCTCAACACCAATCTGCTGCGCGCGGTGACCCAGAACATCCGCCAATGGCAGGCCGACGGCGTGCAGCTCAGCGGCTGCGCGATCGGCAACAAGGGCCTGCAGTTCCTCAACCGTATCGGGATCGACGTGGCCTCGCACTGGGTGCAGATCGGCGACCGGCCGCACCTGGACAAGCTGGTCGGCCCGGTGAAGGTGCTGCTCGATGCCTACGAGCGCGGCGAGCTCGACGCGATCCACCTGGCCTACAACCGCTTTGTCAACACCATGCGGCAGGAGCCGCAGATCGAGCAGCTGATCCCGCTGACCGGCGAGGCCATGCGAACCAGCGAGGCCGAGCGCAAGCAGTACGGTTGGGACTACATCTACGAGCCCGACGCCAAGCCGGTGATCGACGCGCTGCTGGTGCGCTACGTCGAGGCGCTGGTCTACCAGGCGGTGGCCGAGAACATGGCCAGCGAGCAGTCGGCGCGCATGGTGGCGATGAAGTCGGCCTCCGACAACGCCAAGACGGTCATCAACGAGCTGCAGCTGGTCTACAACAAGAGCCGCCAGGCGGCGATCACCAAGGAACTGTCCGAAATCGTCGGCGGCGCAGCGGCCGTCTGAGCCCGCGCCCGACATCGGCCCCCTATTGCGCACCCCCAGCATTCCGGAGAAACCCCCCATGAGCACGGCCCAAATTCAAGGCAGGATCGTCCAGTGCATCGGCGCTGTGATCGACATCGAGTTCCCGCGCGAGCACATGCCCGCGATCTACGAGGCGCTGCGGCTTTCCGATGACCAGGACCTGGGACTGGCCGAACGCGCGGTGACCTTCGAGGTGCAGCAGCAGATCGGCGACGGCGTGGTGCGCACCATCGCGCTGGGTTCGACCGATGGCCTGCGCCGCGGCATGGTCGTCGACGCGACCGGGGCGCCGATCTCCATCCCGGTGGGCCAGGGCACGCTGGGGCGGATCATGGACGTGCTGGGGCGGCCGATCGACGAGGCCGGGCCGATCCAGTCCGACGAAATGCGCTCGATCCACGCCAAGGCGCCCGCCTTCGACGAACTGTCGCCGTCGGTCGACCTGCTGGAGACCGGGATCAAGGTCATCGACCTGGTCTGCCCCTTCGCCAAGGGCGGCAAGGTCGGGCTGTTCGGCGGTGCCGGCGTCGGCAAGACCGTCAACATGATGGAACTCATCAACAACATCGCCAAGCAGCACAGCGGCCTGTCGGTATTCGCCGGAGTCGGCGAGCGCACCCGCGAAGGCAACGACTTCTACCACGAGATGGAGGAGTCCAAGGTGCTGGACAAGGTGGCGATGGTGTTCGGCCAGATGAACGAGCCGCCCGGCAACCGCCTGCGCGTGGCGCTGACCGGCCTGACCATGGCCGAGAAGTTCCGCGACGAAGGCCGCGACATCCTGTTCTTCGTCGACAACATCTGCCGCTACACGCT
>JAKBBQ010000354.1 GCA_021808405.1 Pseudomonadota bacterium
TCGCTCGAACTGCAGCGCGCAGGCTACGCCGCGGGCAGGACCGACGTGCTGCACCTGCTGGATGCGCAGCGCGCCGACCAGCAGGCGCGCATGGGCTACACCCGCGCGCTGGCGCAGCGCGACCTGGATTCGGCCCAGCTGCTGGTGGCCATGGGCGGAGGCTGGACCGAGGATCGCGCGCTGTGCGCCGGCTGCCAGGACTCCGGCGGCAAGACTCCCTGATACGAGGTGCGCATGAACACGTCCCTGGAACCGAGGCCGAAGGCGCGCAGGCGGATCTACCTGCTGGTCGGGGCGGCCGTCGTCATCGTCGCGGCGGGCGCCTTTCTCGGCTGGCGCGCCTTGCTGCGGCCGCTGACGGTCGAGGCCGCGCCGCTGCGCAGCGGGGTGCGCGAGCAGGTCTTCGGCCTGGGGGTGACCGCGGCGCGAGTGCAGTCGGCCGTGGGTTTCAAGGTGGCAGGGGTGCTGGCGGAGCTCGCCGCCGACGAGGGCGACCCCATCCGTTCCGGGCAGGTGCTCGCGCGGCTGCAGTCGCGCGATGTGCAGGCCCAGGTCGCCGTGGCCCAGGCCGCGGTGCTGCAGGCGCGCGAGAACATCGTCAAGGCGCAAGCCGACGTGCTCAGCACTTCGGCCAGCCTGATCAACGTGCGGCGCATCGCGCAGCGCGACGCCACCCTGCTCGACACCGGGGTGGTGTCGCGGGAGCAGGCGCAGACCGACGAGGCCGCGGTACGCGTCGCGTCCGCCAACCGAGCGGTGGCGCAAAGCGAGGTGGCCGTGGCGCGGGCGGCGCTGCGCTCGGCCGAGGCCCAGCAGACCTTCGAGGAGGCCACGCTGGCGCAGTACACCCTGCGCGCACCCTACGACGGGTGGGTGGTCGCACGCAACCTGGAACTGGGCAGCATGCCCAATCCCGGCCAGCCGGTGTTCACGCTGGTGCAAGCGGGCTCGGTCTGGGCCGTGGGCTACGTGGACGAACGCCTGGCCGGCAGGTTGCAGGTGGGCCAGCCGGCGCAGATCGTCCTGCGCTCCGACCCGGGCCGGCCGCTTGCCGGACACGTGGCCCGCATCGAGATCCAGAGCGACTCGGTCAACGAGGAGCGCGTCGTCGACGTGGCCTTCGACCACGTCCCGCCCGACATCCACCTCGCCGAGCAGGCGCAGGTGGAGATCACCACCGCGATGCTGCCGCGGGCGGTGCTGGTGCCCCAAGCCGCGATCTCCGGGCTGCAGGGCGGGCGCGGCACCGTGTGGACCGTCGAACAGGGGCGGATCGCGCGACGCACCGTGGACTTCGGTCCGCAGCTCCTGGACGGTGCGATGCCCGTCGTCGGCGGTCTGCCCGCTGGCGTGGCGGTGGTGGCGCGGCCGGTGGCCGGCCTGCGCGTGGGGCGCGCCGCTCGCATCGGCGGACGGGCACGGTCATGAACCTGGCGCTGCGCGACATCCGCCACAACTGGCTGCGCTTCGTGCTCACCGGCCTCGGGCTGGGCGGGCTGCTGGGCATCGTGGTGACCATGATGGGCATCTACGAAGGCGCGCTGGCCGACGCCGTGCGCCTGCCGCGGGCCTCCCATCCGGCCCTGTGGGTGGTCGAACCCGCGACCAAGGGACCGTTCGCCGAGGCGTCACGTCTGCCGCGCGATACCCGCGAGCTGGTGCGCCGGCTGCCCGGTGTGGCCGAGGCCGGCGCCGTGACCTTCGAGACGGTGCAAGTCACCGCGAACGGACGGCCGTTGCGCCTTTACGTCCAAGGCTTCGAGCCGGGCCGTCCGGGCGGCCCCGGCCACCTCGTGGCCGGCCACGACCTCACCAAGAGCCACTACCAGATGGTGGTCGATGCTTCGTCGGGACTGCGCCTTGGCGAGAGCGTGGTCATCGGCCCGTACCGCGACCCCTACACGGTGGTGGGCATCACGCGCGGCATGGTCAACTCGGCCGGCGATCCCGCGGCCTGGGTCACGCTGCTCGACGCCCAGGCGATCCAGTTCGCCGTGGCGCCGCCGCTGCAGCGGCGCGAGAAGGCGCAGGGCCGCAGCCCCCAGCAGACGAACGACGTGAACGCCGTGCTGGTGCAACTCGAGCCCGGAGCGTCCGCCTCGGCGGTGGCCGCCGAGATCGACCGCTGGAAGCACCTGTCGGCGGTGACCGAAACGCAGCAGGAGAACTACCTCACGGTGTTCGTGATCTCCAAGATGCAAAAGCAGCTGGGCATGTTCATGGGGATCCTGATCGTGGTCGCGGCGGTGATCATCGCCCTCATCATCTACACCCTGACCATGGACAAGATGCGATCCATCGCGACCCTCAAGCTCGTGGGGGCGCCGGACCGCACCATCGTCGGGCTGGTGGTGCAGGAGGCGCTGGTGTTGGGCGTCGGCGGATACGCGCTGGGCATCGTCCTCGTCGCGGCGTTCAGGAGCCGCTTCCCGCGCCGCGTGGAGATGCTGCCTCGCGACCTGGCCATCCTGCTGCTCGTCGTCGTCGTCGTGTGCCTGCTGGGCTCGGCCTTGAGCGTGCGCACGGCGGTGAAGGTCGACCCGGCCAAGGCACTGTCCGGATAGCGCCATGGCGGACGTGCCTCGAACCCTGGTGGAACTGCACGAGGTCTCCAAGCACTTCGGGGACGGTGAGACACGCGTCAACGCGCTGCTCGACGTCTCGATGTCCGTGGCCGCAGGGGAAGTCGTCGGGCTCGTCGGCCCGAGCGGTTCGGGCAAGACGACGCTGCTCAACGTCGTCGGTTGCATCACCGAGCCGGACGAGGGGCGCATCCGGCTCGACGGCGACTGGGTGTTCGACGGCCGCTGGCAAAGCCGCGACCTGCGCCGGCTGCGCCTGGACAACATCGGCTTCATTTTCCAGACGCACAACCTGCTGCCCTTCCTCACCGCAACCGAGAACGTGATGGAAGTGATCGAGCTGGCCGGGGGCACCAGCAAGGCTGCGCGCGAGCGCACGCACGAGCTGCTGCGTTACCTGCAGGTCGATCACCGCGCCGCGGCGGCGCCGTCGCAGCTCTCCG
>JAKBBQ010000060.1 GCA_021808405.1 Pseudomonadota bacterium
CGCATCGACTGGTCGGCCGTGCAATGGCTGCGTTCGGGCGAGGCATTCAGGCCGCAGATGGATCGCAGCCTGGCCGACAACGGGCTGGGCCACAAGGCCAGCCTGAGGCTGCGCACCCCCGGGCTCGACGGCCTGGCGGGCGCGGCGTTCTAGCGGCCGCAAGGGCCCGGTCGCCGCCGTGCCAGCGGGCACGGCGGCGACGCATGCACCAGCAAGACGATCCATGAGCCATACTCTGCACATCGAGCCCATCGCGCAGACCGTCGAAGTCGAAGACGACCAGACCATCCTCGACGCCTGCCTGCGCGCGGGAGTCTGGCTGCCGCACGCCTGTTGCCACGGCCTGTGCGCCACCTGCAAGGTGCAGGTGCGCGAAGGCGAGGTCGACCACGGCGAGGCCTCGCCCTTTGCGTTGATGGATTTCGAGCGCGACGAGGGCCACGCGCTGGCGTGTTGCGCAACCCTGCAGTCCGATGCGAGCATCGTCGCCGACATCGACGACGATCCAGACGCCGACCGGATCCCGGTGCAGGACTACCAGGCGACGGTATGCGCCGTCGAACAGGCCTCGCCGACGATTCGCATCCTGAGGCTGCAACTCGATCGTGCGTTGCGCTTCCAGGCCGGGCAGTATGTCAACCTGCGGGTTCCCGGCGTCGCCCAGCCGCGGGCCTTTTCCATCGCCAACCCGCCGTCGCGCCCCGACGAGGTCGAACTGCACGTGCGCCATGTCCCCGGAGGCGCCGCCACCGGCTACCTGCACCAGCAACTGGCGCTCGGGGATACCCTGGTGCTGGCCGCGCCTTACGGGCGTTTCCACGTTCACCACGGTGCGCACACCCGCGACAAGCTGCCGCTGCTGTTCATCGCCGGGGGGTCGGGACTGTCGAGTCCGCTGAGCATGATCCAGGATCTGTTCGATCGCGGCTGCGGGCTGCCGATCACCCTGGTCTATGGACAGCGCAACCAGGCCGAGCTCTACCACCATGCCAAGCTCGCCGCGCTGGCTGCGCGGCACCCCCATTTCACCTACCTGCCGGTGTTGTCCGACGAGCCGCCGTCAAGCGCCTGGGCGGGCGCGCGGGGCTACGCCCACGAAGCGGCCAGGGAACATTTCGGCAACGACTTCAGCGGGCGCAAGGCCTACCTGTGCGGCCCGCCGGCGATGATCGACGCCTGCCTGAGCACCCTGATGCAGGGCCGGCTGTTCGAGCGCGACATCCATACCGAGCAATTCCTCAGCGCCGCCGATTCCCAGCGCGTGCGCAGCCCGCTGTTCCGCAAGGTCTGAAAGGGCTGGCGCGCAGCCACCGCCGCGAGGCCGCGAACACAGCTGCGGAATCGGCGCCGCGCAGACTGGCGGGCAGGACCGTGGCAGGTCACTGATTTCGATCGTGTCGTGGCTGCACGATAGGGGTCGACGACGGGCTCATGTCGGATCCACCTCGTGGATCACGAAGCATGGGCTTTCCCTGCGGGGGAAGACGCCGGTCGGGGGCCGGCGCGAATCCGACGCCCCTCGACGATCCCGTCACCGAGAACGCGCCATCGCGGGCTCCGTCGCGGCCGGCGGGCCCGGAGGGGAGCGGCCAGCGTTGCCCAGACCCTACTTCATCGCCTTGGCGATCTTCGGATCGATCTGCCAGATCTCGTCGACCAGCTTGCCGGCGCGGTAGGTCATGACGTAGCGCACCGGGATGTGCATCTTGCCGCTGAACACGACGTCGGCGGTGACCGTCGCGCCCGCCGGATTCGACGCCTCGTCGACCTGCGTGATCGCGACCCCGAGCTTGCCGTTGGCCTTGGCGAACCTGGTCCAGACCCCCTTGATGCGCGCCGCGCCGACGTAGCGGCCGTTCAACGGGCCGCCGATCCACTCGAACAACGCGCCGCTCGCATACTGCGAGGTGATCGCTGGCACGTCGGCGGCCGCGATGTCGCGGATGTGCGCCTTCGCCAGAGCCATCGGGGAGGCGGCGAAGGCGGTTCCCGTGACTGCGCTGAGACTGACGGCGACGACCGACGACGCGACGGTTGGGAAGAACTTCATGGATGCCATCCTTTCGATCCAGGTTGAAGACCCGCGGCGAGTCCGGGGGACTGCCGCCCGTTGAATGTCCAACCTTCAGGATGCGCGGGAAGATCTCGCCGCTGGCTTGCTGGCCTGTTCCTTCCAGGCGAGGACACGGAGCATTCTCCAGCGTTGCCGGTCCTTCACATACCCCTGACTGTACCGGGGTGTAGCCGGTGTGGCACCCGCGGACGAGCGCGGGGCCTTTCGATTCGACAGCTTGGCGCGATTTCGCCCGCGCCCCGCCGAAATGCGGTGTCACACCGGCAACACGCGGCTACCCCGGGAATTGCGCCGGCGCACGAAACCGGCCGCGGGCGGCTCCGGTCGAACACCGGGGTGTCGGCGCCGAGCACCTTGTGCAGCTTGGGGCTGGTGGTCGTGTACCGCAGGTGCGCCTTCTTGTCGGGGAACACGTGGCGCACATCGGCCCGGCGGTCCCGGCGCATGCTGGCTGCCTTCCTGAACGGGTGCGCTGAACACCCGCAGTCTTCGGCCATCGTGCCGGCGCGCAACCCGGCCAAGACCCGCCGCGCTGCAAGTCATGCTGTTGACCGGCGCGCGCCCCGGCGAGGTGCTGCGGGAATGGCTGCCCGAGGGCATCACGGTCACGCAGGCCGCCGAGGAACTGCACATGGCCCGCCCGACGCTGTCGAAGGTGCTGAACGGGCAAGCCGGCGTGTCTGCCGTCAGGGCCCGGCGCCTTGCCGCATGGCTTGGCACGTCGCCCGACATGTGGGTGAAGATGCAGGCGGCCTACGACCTGTGGCAGCAGGCCCGCAAGGTGCGTTTGCCGAACATCCAGCCCATGCAACGGGCAGCCTGAGCAGTAGGCCCCGGCCCGGGTGGGGCCATCGCACGTCCGTCATGGCGCGGTCATCGCGCGGTCATCGCGCGGTCATCGCAATCAACAACGGCGCCCCGTCATGTGGCGGCATAGGCAGCTTCGGCGAAAACCTGCACAGTGCCGACATGGACGACGCGAGGACGCCGAAAAGCAAAACGGCCTAGGGACCGAAGCGCCCAAGCCGTTGTTTTCATTGGTGGGTCGTGGGCGACTCGAACGCCCGACCAACGGATTAAAAGTCCGCTGCTCTACCGGCTGAGCTAACGACCCAGGTGGAAACCGTCAATCATAGCAAAGGGCGTCGCGCGCCCCGGGCGAGCTGGCGCGCGGCGCCTGGCGCGCCACGATCTCCACCGCCTCGCCGGCCGCGGCCATCCCGAAGCTGGCGGTGACCATCACGCTGGAGCCGTAGCCGGCGCAGTTCAGCCCGGCTCCGGGGTCGACCACCGCCAGGCCGCAGGGCTGCTGCAGCAGCGCCGCGCGCGGCTCGTCGGAGCACACGCAACGCAGGCCGATCGGGCCCTGGCGCGGCGCCTGGTGCTCGCGGCGCAGCCGGTAGCGCACCTTGGACAGCAGCGCGTCGCCGCGCACGTCGGCCAGTTCCATCACCCGCACGTGCTGCGCCAGCCGCCTGCCGCCGGCCGCGCCCGACAACAGCAGCGGCAGTCCGCGGCGCAGCGCGTGCGCGGCCAGCGCGGCCTTGGCGCGCACCTGGTCGCAGCAGTCGAGCACCACGGCGGCGTCGGCCGGCAGCAGTCGCTCGAGGTTGTCGGCGTCGAGGAACTCCTCCACCTCGTGCACCGCGCACAGCGGGTTGATGTCCAGCAGGCGGCGCGCCAGCGCGCGCACCTTGGCCTCGCCCAGCGTCGACTCCAGCGCCTGCGACTGGCGGTTGATGTTGGATTCGGCGACATGGTCGAGGTCGATCAGCGTGATCTCGCCGACTCCGCTGCGCGCCAGCGCCTCGGCGGCCCACGAGCCGACCCCGCCGACTCCGACGACCACCATGTGCGCGGCCTGCAGGCGCTGCAGCGCGGCCTGGCCGTACAGCCGCGCGAGTGCGCCGAAGCGGCGCTGCGGGTCGGGCTGGACGGTGCCGGGCAGCAGGTCCATCGCGGTCGGCTCGCTGCCTCAGGCGCTGCGCTCGACGCGCCAGGCCTGGTAGCGCACCCCGATCACCCCGCCGGCGATGATCGACGCCAGTGCCAGCCAGCTGGTCGGCGACAGGGTCGATACCCCGGTGATTCCCTGGCCGATGGTGCAGCCCAGCGCGGTGACCCCGCCGATGCCCATCAGCAGCCCGCCGACCATGTGGTTGGCGGTGTCCTCGACCCCGGACAGGCCTTCCCAGCGGAAGCGTCGCGTCGCCAGCGCGTGCAGCGCAGCGCCGGCGACCACCCCGAACACCGAGACGATGCCGATGTTCAGCACATTGCTGGAGTCGCTGTACAGCAGCAGCCAGTTCAGGGTCGACGCCAGCGGCGCGACGAAGGTGAAGGATTCCAGGTGATTGCCTTCGGTGCCGACGAAGGTCGATTGCAGGGTCCGCGGATCCTCGGCCACGTAGCCCAGGTGGCCGGAGATCCACCACAGCGCCACCACCAGCGCGCCGATCCCCAGTCCGCCGAGCAGCAGCCGGGAGTCGCGCCCCTCGCGTGCCCACAACGCCCACGCGGCCAGGCCCCACCCGGCGCCGTCGCCCAGCAGCAGCAGCCAGGCGCGCGCCGACCACGAGGTGTGGCGGGCGAGCAGCGAAGGCAGGTCCTGGGTGCCGGCCAGGTGCAGCGCCACCGGGTCGAGCAGGTACACCCGCGGCTCGGCGGTGATCCCCCGCAGCGTGGCATAGGCGCCGAGGCCGAGCATCACGAACACCACCAGCGCCTTCAGGCTGCCGCCCCCCAGGCGCACCAGGGTCTTGCTGCCGCAGCCCGAGGCCAGCACCATGCCGATTCCGAACAGCACTCCGCCGACCAGAGCGGCCAGCCACGTGATGTCCGGGCTGGTGTAGATGCTGCGCGCCAGGTCGATCTGCCCGGACGCGGCCAGCCAGGTCGTTCCCAGCGTCGCGGTCGCGATGGCCAGCAGCCACATGCGCATGCGCGTCCAGTCGCCAAAGTTGACAATGTCCGCCACCGAACCCATGGTGCAGAACTGGGTGCGGTGCATCACGACCCCGAACAGCAGGCTGATCAAAAAAGTGCTGCCCAGGACCACATGGTCCAGGGTGTGCATCGATGCGGTGCTGAGCAGGGGCATGGAGGAAGTTGCGGTCCGCCGGCAGGCGGCCGCCGGCGCGGAGCTGCCGCGGTTGGCGGCGCAAGCCTTATTGTTCCACGCTGCGCCGGGCCACGGGTGGCGCGGCGGCGGGCCGGGTGCGCGCACGCCGCTTCAGGCGGGGCGGTAGCGGGTGGGGTCGGCCACCTGGGCGCTGGCGAAGCCGGCGGCGCGGATGCGGCACGATGCGCACTGCCCGCAAGCCCGGCCCTGGGCATCGGCCTGGTAGCAGCTGACCGTCAGCGAAAAGTCCACCCCCAGTCGCAGGCCCTCGCGGATGATCTCGGCCTTGCTCATGCGGATGATCGGAGCATGCAGCCGAATCGCGTGGCCCTCGACTCCGGCGCGGGTGGCCAGGTTGGCCATGCGCTCGAAGGCCTCGACGTACTCGGGGCGGCAGTCGGGGTAGCCCGAGTAGTCGACCGCATTGGCCCCGTAGAACAGGTCGCCGCCCCCCAGCGCCTCGGCCCACGACAGCGCCAGCGACAGCATCACGGTGTTGCGCGCCGGCACGTAGGTGCTGGGGATTCCCGGCTGCAAGCCGTCGGTGGGAACGCTCAGGCTGGGGTCGGTCAGCGACGAGCCGCCGAAGCGCGCCAGGTCCAGCTGCACGACTTCATGGCGCACCGCTCCCAGCGCCTGGGCGACGCGTTGCGCGGCCAGCAGCTCGGCGCGGTGGCGCTGGCCGTAGTCCAGCGACAGCGCGTGGCAGCGGTAGCCGGCTTCGGCGGCCAGCGCCAGCACCGTCGCCGAGTCCAGCCCCCCGGACAGCAGCACCACCGCCGGGGCACCGCGCGCCGGCATGCGACCGCTGGGCACGCTCATCAGTGCAGGCGGGCCAGGCGGTCGCGCGCGGCCGACGCCGCCTCGGTGTGCGGATAGTCGTGCAGCAGGCGGTTCAGGGTCACGCGGGCCGCGCCGATTTCGCGCAGCTGCACCTGGCAGTTGGCCAGCCCGAGCATCGCCTCGGGGGCACGCTGGCCGTGGGGGTCGGCGTGCAGCAGTTTCTGGAACGTCGCGACCGCGTCGCGGTAGCGCTGCTGGCCGTAATACGAGTTGGCCAGCCAGTAGCTCGCTTCGTCCAGGTAGGCGCTGCTCGGGTACTGGGCGATGAAGGCCTGGAAGCCGGTCGCCGCGCTGGCGAACTGGCCGTTGCGGAAGTCGCTCAAGGCCTGGTCGAAGGCGGCCTTCTCGGCGGGCTGCACGGTGACGGTCTGGCCGCCGATCTGCACCTGCACCGGCTCCAGCGGCTTGAGGCGTTGCTGCAGTTGCTGCTGGCTGGCCTGCACCTTGGCCAGTTCGCCGGTGAGTTGCTGCGCGCTGGTGTCCTGGCGGCCGCGCAGCTGGGCGATCTGGTTCTTCAGGTCGTCGATCTGGTTGGACAGGTCGAGCATGGAGTTGCGTACCTGCTGCAGCTGGGTCTGCTGTGCCTGCTGCGCCTGCTGCAGCTGCGCCACCTGGGTGCGCAGTTGCAGGATGGCGCGCCTGGCCTCGTTGTCGGCGAACAGGTCGGCGCGGGCTGCGCCGCTCCACGCCAGCATGCCGAGGCCCAGCGCCAGCGCGGCGCCGAGGCGGCGCAGCTGCGCCGCGGGAGCAAGGGGGGTCTGCGGGTTCATCGCACGTGTCCTCCAGGGAGCCGTGGGTCAGGGTTGGTAGACGATGTCCACGCGGCGGTTCTCGGCGTAGTCCTGCGGGGTGTTGCCCAGGGCCTTGGGCTTTTCCTTGCCGTAGCTGATGGCTTCCAGTTGCGAAGGCCTGACACCCAGCAGCTCCAGGCTCTTGCGCACCGCGTCGGCGCGCTTCTGGCCCAGCGCCAGGTTGTATTCCCGGCTGCCGCGCGCGTCGGTGTTGCCTTGCAGTTGCACATGCGCGGACGGGTGGTTGTCCAGGTACTGGGCGTTGCCCTGCAGCGTCGGCTGGTAGCGCGGGTCGACGCTGTAGCTGTCGAAGGCGAAATACACGCTGCGCCCGACATCGGCGGTCGGCCCGCCGGCGCCGCCGCCCGCGCTGCCGGCGCCGCCGGCGGCAGGGGTCTGCACCGCGGCGACCGAGCTTTGCGCCGCGCCCTGGGAGTTGGCGCCCGCGCCGGCTCCGAGCTGTCCCACCGGGGTCGCGCGGCTGGCCTGCACGGGCGCCTTCTGGGCCAGGCTGACGCCGGAGGCGCAGCCGCCGAGCAGTGCCGCCGCGGCCAGCGCGGCGAGCAGCGGGGCGAAGGGGGCCAGCCGGGCCAGCGGAGAGATGCGGGAACTCAGGGTCATGGCGCGTGCTCGCAGGTGCGGGAAAAGGGTCGGAGTGGCAGGGTCGCAAGGCGATCGCCGGGCGCGGCGGCCCGCGCAGCGCGGCGCGGACGCACCGGTGCGCGCGGGTGCGCGATGCCGGCGTCGCCGCGCCGGGGTGTCAGGCGGGGGTGGTCCACGGTCCCCACGAAGGCTCGCGCACCTGTTCGCCGCGCGCGGCCAGGGTGGTGCGCACGCTGCCGTCCAGCGACACCGTGCGCAGCACCTGCGCGCCACCCTCGTGCGCCGCGTACACCAGGATCTGGCCGTTGGGCGCGAAACTCGGGTGGCCGTCGTCGGGGCCGTGGCCCAGCACCCGCGTGGTGCCGCTGCCCAGGTCCTGCAGCCACAACTGGTAGTTGCCGCCTTGCTGGGAAATGTAGGCCAGCGACTTGCCGTCGGGGCTGATCGCCGGGCTGACGTTGTACTCGCCGGTAAAGGTGATGCGACGGATTCCCGAACCGTCGATCCCGGACTGGTAGATCTGTGGCGAGCCGTCTCGGTCACTGACGAAATAGAGGGTTTTCCCGTCCGGAGCGAAAACCGGTTCGGTGGCAATGCTGCTGGCCCGGATGACTGCCCGCGCCGGGCCGCCGCTCGCCGGCACCGTGTAGATCTGCGACGCCGCTCCCATGGTCAGCACCACGGCGAGGGTGCGGCCGTCGGGGGAGAACGCGGGGGCGCTGTTGCTGCCGCGGAAATTCGCCACCGGCCGCCGCGCGCCGGTGCGCACGTTCTGCACGAACACCACCGGCTTGCCCGTCTCGAAGGACACATAGGCCAGGCTGCCGCCGTCGGGCGACCAGGCCGGGGACATCAGCGGTTCGCGACTGCGCAGCGCGGCCAGCGGGTTGTAGCCGTCGCTGTCGGACACCAGCAGCGAGAAGCTGTTGCGTCCGCCCTTGCCGATGAAGGCGATGCGGGTCGCGAACACCCCTCTCTGGCCGGTGAGCTTCTGGTAGATGAAATCGGCGATGCGGTGCGCGGCCAGCCGCAGGTCGCCGCCGACCACCCGCAGCGCGACTCCGCCGAGGTCGCGCTGCCCGACCGCGTCCCACAGCCTGAAGCGGATCATCCAGGTCTGCGGCCCCGCCGACACCACGCTGCCGCCGCCCGCGGCCTCGAGTTGCTGCGACTGCCACTGGGAATACGCCGGCGGTCCGGCGTCGCCGAGGGTGGGCGACGCACTCGCCGGGGTGACCCGGAACTGCCCGCTGCGCAGCAGGTCGGCGCGGATGATGTCGGCCAGCGGCTGCGGGCAGCCGGACTGGCCGGTGAAGGTGTCGATCAGCACCGGGATCTGGCGCGCTCCGATCCCCGAGACGTCGACCCGGAACTGGGCGCGGGCGAGCAGGGGCTGCGCGGCCAGGCCGAGCGCGCCGGCGAGTCGAAGTCCGCGGGCGGCGACCGGAAGGGCGGTGCCGAGTACAAAGCGTCGTCGTTGCATGGGGCTCCTGGCAGTCGGGGACCTGCAGATCAAGCGGCAGCGCGAAATTCTATGCCCTGGACGCGGCAGCGGTGCCGGCTGCCGGGGCGGCCCCCGCCGTGGCCGGTCCCAGGCGCAGCACGCGGCGCTCGAGCGCGGGCAGGCGGGGATTGCGCAGGCCGTGCGCCGCGCGCTGGATGCGGTCGTGCAGTCGCTGGCGCACCTTGTCCAGGTTGCGCTGCGCCTGGTCGCGCGCGGCCTCGCGATGCCACAGGTGCAGCACCTCGGTGGCCCAGAAGCCGTCCACCCGGCGGCAGCCGTGATGGTGCAGCCTGAGCACGAAGTCGGCGTCCTCGTGGCCCCAGCCGTCGAAGTCCTCGTCGAAGCCGTCGACCGCCTCGCAGTCGGCGCGCCACACCCCCAGGTTGCAACTGCGGATTCCCTTCCATCGAAAACCCGCGCGCGCGCGCCGCAGCGATGCCGGCCAGCGCAGTGCCAGCCCGGCCCATTTGTTGCATTCGCCGGCCAGCCGGCGCCCCAGCCACCACGCCGGGGAAGCGCGCGGCAGATCGACCTCGCCGCGCAGCGCGCGTTCGGTGAGCGCCGGGCCGAGCAGCACGCGGCTGCCGTTGACCAGGCAGCCGGGGCGCGCCAGCCGGCGGTGGCTGGCGATGAAGTCGGGCAGCGGGACGCAGTCGCCGTCGAGAAACACCAGGTAGTCGCCGCGCGCCTGGCGCACCCCCATGTTGCGCGCCGCCGCGGCGGTGAAGCCGACGTCGGCCTGCCAGGTGTGGGTCAGGTCCAGGCCGAGCCCGGCGGCGCCGGCGTGCACGCGCTGCACATGCTCGGCGCTCGAGCCGTCGTCGGCGACGATGACCTCGAAGCCGCGGTCGCGCTGCAGCGCCAGCGCGCGCAGCACCGCCAGCAGCGCATCGCTGCGGTTGTAGGTGGTGACCACCACGCTGAGCAGGCTGGGAGGGGGCATGGCGGCTGGGGCGGCTCAGCAGCGGGCGTCGATGCCGCGCTGCAGCAGCCACAGCTTGAGGTAGCGGTAGTAGGTGCCGTGGGCGTTGGCCAGCGCGAGAACCAGCCCGAGCCGGCCGTCGAGAAAGCCGGCGCGCAGCAGGTAGGTGCGCACGAAGGCCCACAAGCCCTTGCCCAGCGCCAACGCGAGCCCCGCGCGCCGACCCTGGGCGTGCATCGCGCGCGCGCCCTCGGTCGAGTAGACGTTGAGCTTGTCCAGCACTTCGTGCAGGTCGCCCACCGACAGGTGGACCAGCGGGGCGTCGAGCGAGCCGGTGCTGCCGTCGATGACCAGCGCGGCGTGGGTGCGCGGTTCGGTGAAGCGGGCGCGGCCGCGCCGGAACAGCCGGGTGATGCGGTCCGGCCACCAGCCGCCGTGGCGCATGAACTGCCCGCAAAAGCTCGAGCTGCGGGGCATCGAGAAGGCCGCGTGCGGGGTGTCGGCGCGCAGCACCTGGGCGATCTGGCCGCGCAATTCGGGGCTGACGCGCTCGTCGGCGTCGAGGCACAGCACCCAGTCGCCCCGCGCCTGGTCGAGCGCGCGGTTCTTCTGCGCGCCGTCGCCCGGCCAGTCGGTCTCGAACAGCCGCGCTCCGTGGGCGCGGCAGATGTCCTGCGTGCCGTCGGTGCTGCCGGAGTCGAAGACGATGATCTCCGACGCCAGGCCCTGCACCGACTGCAGGCAGTCGGCGATGTCGTGCGCCTCGTTCATCGCGACAATGATCACACTGAGATCGGACATGGGCCCAGACCTGCTTGGACAGCGCTGCCGCCGGGTCCGTCGCCGGACCCGCGCCGCGACTCGCGGCGGGCGCCTATGGTAGAAAGGTGGATTGCCGGCCGAGCGCGGCACCCTGCATTATCCACTGCACCTTGAACGAGCCGACCCAACCCGGCCCCGCTGGCCCAACGCCTGGTCCGGCCGCTGCCGGGGCCCAGCCCGCGCAGGCCGCTGCGCGCGCCGCGCCGTCGCCGGCCGCTGCGCGCGACGGCCTGGCCTTGCTGCGCGCGGTGTTCGGGGCGGATCGCCGCAACCCGCTGTCGGCGCTGCTGGTGGTGGTGTGCGCGGCCATCATCGCCGCCACCGAGCCGGCGCTGCCGGCGCTGATCCGCCACGTGCTCGACGTCGGCTTCACCGCCCACCGCGGTTTCGCGTTGTGGATGGTTCCGGCGGTGCTGCTGGGGCTGTTCACGGTGCGCGGCGTGGCGTGGCTGGCGTCGCAGTTCCTCACCCAGTGGACGACCCAGAACGTGCTGGCGCGGGTGCGCGGGCTGGTGTACGAGCAGATCCTGCACGCCGAGCTCGGCGCGCTGCGCAAGGAGAGCGCCAGCAGCCTGATCGGCGCCGCGGTCTACGAGGCGCAGCTGGCGCTGGGGACGATCTTCCCCGGGCTGCTGACCCTGTTGCGCGACACCCTGACGCTGGTCGCGCTGTTCGGCTACCTGCTGTGGCTGAACTGGAGCCTGACCCTGCTCAGCCTGGCCATCCTGCTGCCGCTGCTCGTGGCCATGCGCATCATCAGTCGGCGCGCCAAGCGGTTGAACGCGCAGATGCAGCGCGCCGCCGAGACCACCTCCTACGCGCTGGAGGAAGGCATGCTGGCCGCGCCGGTGATCCGGGTGCACAACGCCCAGCAGACCTTCGCGGCGCGCTTCGATTCGCTGAACCAGCATCTGCGCCGCCTGACCGTCAAGGCTCTGGTGTCGGGCTCGTCGACCACCCCGGTGGCGCAGTGGCTCTCGGCGCTGGCGGTGTCGCTGGTCATCGTCTACGCGCTGCACCAGAGCGACGTGTCGGGGCAGCACAGCGTCGGCAGTTTCGTGTCCTTCATCACCTCGATGCTGATGACCCTGTCGCCGCTGCGCAGGGTGTCGGACATCGTGCAGCCGATGATGCGCGCGCTGAGTTCGCTCGAGCGCCTGCACGGCATCGTGCAGGCGCCGCGCGAGGCCGATCCGGGCCGCCACGCCGTGCAGCGGGCGCGCGGCGAACTGGCGTTCGATCAGGTCGGACTGCGGTTGCCCGGGGTCGAGCGCCCGGTGCTCGACGACGTGGTGCTGCAGGTGCATGCCGGCGAGAGCCTGGCGCTGGTGGGCCCGTCGGGGGCCGGCAAGACCACGCTGATGCGCATGGTGCCGCGGCTGATCGAGCCGAGCGCCGGCCAGTTGCTGCTCGACGGGGTGGCGTTGCGCGACTGGAGCCTGCGCAGCCTGCGCGAGCAGATCGCGCTGGTCAGCCAGGACGTGGTGCTGCTCAACGACAGCGTGGGCGCCAACGTCAGCTTCGGCGAGCCGGTCGACCCGGCGCGCGCCTGGGCCGCGCTGGAGGCCGCTGCGCTGGCCGACTTCGTGCGCCAATTGCCGGGCGGGCTGCAGGCGGCGGTCGGCCACAACGGCTCGCAGCTCTCCGGAGGCCAGCGCCAGCGGCTGTCGATCGCCCGCGCGCTGTACCGCGATGCCCCGGTGCTCATCCTCGACGAAGCCACCAGCGCGCTGGACGCCGAAAGCGAACGCCTGGTGCAGCAGGCGGTCGACCGCCTGATGGCCGGGCGCACGACCATCGTCATCGCACACCGTCTGGCGACCATCGCCCATTGCCAGCGCATCGCGGTGCTCGACCATGGGCGCCTGGTCGAACTCGGCAGCCAGGCCGAGCTGCTGGCTCGCGGCGGGCTGTACGCCCAGCTTCACCGCATGCAGTTTGCCAGCGCGGCGGGCGCACAGGCCTGAGCCCGCGGCTGCTCAGGCGGCGGGCGCAGCCATCCAGCGCGCGCTTTGCTGGCGCACCACCTCGGGCAGGTGATGCTCGCGGGCGTAGGTCTCGCGCAGCCACTGGGTATCGTTGCCCCGCCCGCCGACGTCGGCCAGCAGTTCGCGCAACGCCGCGTCGGCCTTCAGTTCGATGGCGTGGGGCTCCAGGCGCATCAGGGTGCGCAGGATGTCCTCGCGCAGCGTGCGGTGCTCGCGGGTCGCCGGGTCGACGACATTGCCGTCGAAGCCGAAGCGGCAGGCCTGGAAGCGGTTGAAGGTGTAGACCAGATAGTCGTCTTCGGCCGGCTCGAAGGGCCTCTCGAGCTGGATCCAGCGTCCCAGCGTCTGGATGTAGGCGGCGATGCGCGCCGCCTTGGCGATGGTCAGCGGGGTGTCCATCACCCGTACCTCGATGGTGCCGTATTCGGGCTTGGGGCGAATGTCCCAATAGAAGTCCTTCATGCTCTGCACCACCCCGGTGGCGGTCATCTTGTCGAAATACTTGCGGAACTCCTCCCAGGTGGCGACGAAGGGCGCGCGTCCGGACAGCGGGAACGCGAACACCGAGTTCAGCCTGGCCGAGTGGAAGCCGGTGTCCTCGCCCTGGACGAAGGGGCTCGAAGCCGACAGCGCGATGAAATGGGGGATGTAGCGGGAAATGCAGTGCAGGGTGTAGAGGGCGGTGTCGGCGTCGGGGCACCCCAGGTGCACATGCTGGCCGAACACCGTGAACTGCTTGCTCAGATAGCCGTAGAGCTCGGAGAGTTGCAGGAACCGCGGCTTGTCGAAGATCCTCTGCTGGGCCCAGTGCTGGAACGGGTGGGTGCCGCCGCCGGCGAGGCCGATGTCGAGCTTGTTGGCCGCCTCGACCAGCGCGGCGTGGATCTCTCCCAGTTGCGTCAGCGCGTCGGCATAGCCGGTGCAGATGCCGGTCGACAGCTCGATCATGCTCTCGGTCATCTCCGGGGTGACCGCGCCGGGCAGCTTGCGCCCGGCCAGCAGGCGCAGCAGGTCCGGGGCACAGGGCATCAGGTCGTAGTTGTGGCGGCTGACGATCTGCAGTTCGAGTTCGATTCCCAGCGACAGGCCCTCGGAGCGGGCGAAGGTTTCCAGGCTCATGGTGGTTCAACGCCCTGCCGAGCGGTCCTTGATGTCGCCGGCGCGGCCCAGCGCCCAGCGGGCGGCCAGGGTGCCGGCCAGCAGCAGCACGGTCACCGCGGCGAAGCCGGCGTCGAGCAGCGCCGGCGGCAGCACCAGGTGGGAGGCGCCGAGATCGAGCAGCAGCACGAAGCTGACCGCGGCGGCCGGGCTCAGCGCCAGCCCCAGGGTCAGCGACTGCCGCCAGCTCAGCCCCGACGGGCGGCCCAGCGCCAGCGGCGCGGCCAGCTTGGCCAGCACCCGCAGCAGCGCCAGCGCGCAGCCGGCCGACAGGCCCTCGACCAGCATGTGGGCATCGAGGCTCAGGCCGAGGATCAGGAACAGCAGCACCACCAGCACCCCGCCGGCGGTGCCGAAATGCCTGGGCCACACGCGCGGCCGCTGGCTGTAGTAGCGCAGCATCATGCCGCCGAGCAGCGGCGTCAGCAGGCTCGACCAGTGCAGCGCGCGGGTCAGCGACAGCACCAGCAGGATCAGGCCGACCAGCAGCAGAGCGGCACCTTCGTCGGCGAAGTCGAAATGCCGCTCGACCCAGTTCACCGACCAGGCGAGGACCGCGGCGGCGAGCACCGCGCCGCCGATGGCGTAGACCTGGCGCAGCGCGGCGTTCCACCAGTGCAGCGCGGTCTGCGCGCCGATCCATCCGGTGAGCAGGCCGACGCTCAGGATGGACAGGGCCGTGCCCAGCGCGGCCAGCAGCAGCATGCGCTCGGTGACCTGGCCGCGGGCGTTGAATTCCCCGCTCAGCCGCAAGGCCACGGCAGGGGAGGTGCAGGCCAGCGCCGCGGCGACCGCCAGCCCGGGCATGCCGCCCAGGCCGAAGGCGGCCAGCGCGGCCCAGCCGACGAGCAGGCTCAGCCCCCATTCTCCCAGGCCCATGAACAGCAGCCAGGGGTTGGCGCGCAGCCAGCGCAGGTTGACGCGGTGGCCGATTTCGAACAGCAGCATCGCCAGCGCGGCATCGACCACCGCGCGTGCGCCGGGCTGCAGCGCCAGCGCCTCGATGCCGCCGCCGCCGAGGGCGATCAGCAGCCCGGCGACCATGAATCCGATGAGCCGCGGCCAGCGCAGCAGCCGCAGCACCGACTCGCCCATCAACGTCGCCAGCACCAGCGCGAGGCCCACCCACAGCACGCCGTCGGCGTGCAGCGAAAGGTGGGGCAGGGCGTGCAGGTCGGGCATCGGTCGCTCACAATCTCGCAGGGGCCGCGCGCAGCGGCGCGGCCGGCAACGGAGAATCGCGGGTGCGGCCGACAGGGGCCGCGGTGTCCCGCGCGGAAAGGCGCGCCGGCAGCGGGCGCGTCGGGCGCCGGCTGCAGCGCCGGTCGCGTCGGGCAGGGGTGCGGCCGATTATAGGGAGCCCCCGGCGGCCGCGGGCGACTGCCACGCCGGCCCGGGGGCTTTCTACAATCGGGCCGATGTCGTACGTCCACCTGCGCATCCATACCGAGTACTCGATCGTCGACGGCAGCCTGCGGGTGGATGCCGCGGTGGCCGCGGCGCGCGCCGACGCGCAGGGCGCGCTGGCCATCAGCGACCTCAACAACCTGTTCGCCGGGGTGCGCTTCTACCAGGCCGCGCGCGAGGCCGGGGTCAAGCCGATCCTGGGCTGCGACGCGCGGCTGGCGCCCGCCGAGGGCAACCAGGACGCGCCGACCTCGCTGTTGCTGCTGGCGACGGACCGCCAGGGCTACCTCAACCTGTGCGAACTGCTCAGCCGCGGCTGGCTGCACGGCCAGCGCGGCGGCCAGGCGCAGCTGCAATGGTCGTGGCTGGCCGAAGACGGCCTGCACCAGGGGCTGATCGCGCTGTGCGGGGCGCGCCAGGGGGCGATCGGGCGCGCGCTGCTGGCCGGCGACGAGCCGCGGGCGCGGCAGCTGGCGCAGCAGTACCGCGAGGTGTTCGGCGACCGTTTCTACCTGGAAGTGCAGCGCAGCGGCCACGCCGACTGCGAGCGCCACGTGGCGGCCGCGGCGCGCCTGGCCGAGGGCATGGACATCGCGCTGGCGGCGACCCA
>JAKBBQ010000355.1 GCA_021808405.1 Pseudomonadota bacterium
TGAACACCCGGTCGGCGATCGCGAAGGTCTCGTCGACGTCGTGGGACACGATCAGGCTGGTCAGCCCGAGCGCGTCGTTCAGGGTGCGGATCAGGCGCGCCGAAATGCCCAGGGAGATCGGATCCAGTCCGGCGAAGGGTTCGTCGTACATCACCAGCGCCGGGTCCAGCGCGACCGCGCGGGCCATGGCGACCCGGCGCGCCATGCCGCCGGACAGTTGCGCCGGGTACAGGTCGCGCGCACCGCGCAGGCCCACCGCGTGCAGTTTCATCAGCACCAGGTCGCGGATCATCGCCTCGGGCAGCCGGGTGTGCTCGCGCAGCGCGAAGGCCACGTTCTCGAACACCGTCTGGTCGGTGAACAGCGCTCCCATCTGGAACAGCATGCCCATGCGACGGCGCGCGGCGTACAACCTGGCATGCGACATGTCCGACACCGATTCGCCGTCGAAGCGCACCTGGCCCGCGGCGGGCCGCAACTGGCCGCCGATCAGCCGCAGCAGCGTGGTCTTGCCGCCGCCCGAGGCGCCCATGATCGCCACCACCTCGCCGGCCTGGACCTGCAGGGTGATGCCACCCAGCACCTGGCGCGCGTCGTACGCGAAGTCGACGCGGTCGAACTCGATCAACGGCTGGGCAGGGGTCGGGGCCATGCAAGAGGAAGGGGCGCTGCCGACGCGGCCGCGCGGCTGGGCGCGCATGCCGCGGGCGGTCAGGCGCACCCGGCCAAAAGACTTTGCATTCTAGGGGGGATGCAGCCGGCCTGCCGCGGCTGACGCCGGCCGCAGGCGGCCGCCGACGCGCTCAGGCCCAGTGCTGGCTGTCGGCGCCAGCGGGCGGGGAGGCGCCGTCCGCGGGCACGGCGCCGTCGGCGCCGCGCGGCATGACCCTGGCCGCCGGTTCGGCCCGACCGGTGAACTGGCGCAAGGCCTGCAACTGCGCCAGCTCGATGCCGCCGTAGCGCAGCCGCAGCAGGCCGAGCGCGGCCAGGCGCTGCAACGCCTGGTTGACACGCTGGCGCGACAAGCTGCAGATCTCGGCGAGTTCCTCCTGGGTGATGCGCAGGGTCTGGCCGACCGCAGGATGCAGCACCGGGTCGAACAAACCCAGCAGAGTCTGCGCGACCCGTTCGTCGGCGCCCGCGGGGCGCCCCAGTTGCGCCTGTTGCAGGCATTGGCGCATGCGCTGCTCCAGGCGCGACAGCAGCATCTGGTTGAAGCCCAGGCTGCGCTCGCGCAGCCACAGGTAGGTGTCGGCGGGCAGCAGCGCCAGATGGCTGTTGCGCAGCGCGACCACGTCCTCCGCGCAGCGTTCGCCATCCACCAGGCTGTCGTCGCCCAGCCAGCCGCCGGGCGCGATGGCAGGCAGTCCGGGCAGCGAACGCTCGTCGTCGCGCACCACCAGCAACAAGCCGCTGAACACCCCGACCCAGTACGCACTCGGCTCGCCCCTGCGGCAGACCAGGCTGCCGGCCCCGAAACTGCGCACCTGGAGGTCACGCTGTACGCGTTGCGACTCGGTGTCATCGAGCCCGGAGAGCCACGGGCAGCACCTGGGCAGATTGAGAAGGTCTTTGGCTTTCATGGGGCTTCTTGTGCAATTCTTCGAGGAATATGCGACAAGAAGGTGCACAAACAGTGTTACATCGTGTAAGGACCTATATCAAAACTTTCCGGACGGCCGCCGTTCCCAGGGCTGCCGACGATTGTTGCACCTTGCAAGCGCTTGCGCGGCGGGCCTGTGCGCGAGCCGCAAACGGGCAGGGAACGCGGCGCCGCGTCGCGTGGCATCCAACCAACAAAAAACAAGCGGCGCCGCTCCCTCTCGGGGAGGCGGCGCCGCGTACCGGCACTGCCCGCGGTCGCTGCGTGCGAACCGGACTCGTGCCGGACCGCCGATGCGCCCGCTCAGGCGATCAGGAAGTCTTCCTTGCGCTTGCCGGTGTTGACCTCGGCCTGCAGCCACTTGGGCATCTTGCCGCGCCCGGTCCAGGTTTCCCCGGTGCGGGGATGGCGGTATTTGGCCGCCACCGTCATGCCCTTGCTGCGCGAGCCGCGCCCGGCGGCGCCCAGGTCGCCGATGCTGATGCCGTATTCGTGCATTTTCGCCCGAATATCCGCAATGACGCCGGCGATCTCGGTCTTGCGCTGGGATTCGGCCTGCTGCTTGAGCACTTCAATCTGCGACAACAATTCCTTGTATGAGGACATCGAAACCTCCAGTGAGCGGACACGGAACCAGGGACCGGGTGCCGGCGCGCGGTTCCGCGCGGCAGCACCCGCTGCAAATAGGCGCATGGTAAGCCAAGAATCGCCGAATGAAAAAGGCCGCGCCTGGCGCGGCCTTTTCCCGGACTGGCGCGACGCGCCCGGCGCAGCGCGCGCAGGGCTTATTCGACGGCCTTGGCGATGTCCTCGATCACCTTTTTGGCATCCCCGAACACCATCATGGTTTTATCGAGGTAGAACAGTTCATTATCCAGCCCGGCATACCCGGTGGCCATCGATCGTTTGTTCACGATGACCGTCTTGGCCTTGTAGGCATCGAGGATCGGCATACCGGCTATCGGCGACTTCGGATCGTTGCGCGCCGCCGGATTGACCACGTCATTGGCCCCGAGCACCACCGCGACATCGGCCTGTGCAAACTCCGGGTTGATGTCGTCCATCTCGAAAACCTGGTCATATGGCACCTCGGCCTCGGCCAGCAGCACATTCATGTGCCCGGGCATGCGCCCGGCCACTGGATGGATCGCGTACTTGACGCTCACGCCATGCTCGGTGAGCTTTTGCGCGAGTTCCTTCAGCGCATGCTGTGCGCGCGCCACCGCGAGCCCGTAGCCGGGAACGATGATCACGCTTTCCGCATTGGCCAGGATGAACGCCGCGTCGTCTGCGCTGCCCGAGCGCACGCTGCGCTGCTGCGTCGCCTCGCCGGCGACCGCCGATTCGCCGCCGAAGCCGCCGAGGATGACGCTGAAGAACGAGCGGTTCATCGCCTTGCACATGATG
>JAKBBQ010000356.1 GCA_021808405.1 Pseudomonadota bacterium
GGCCGCGCCGATGCGCAGCGGCCGCTCGCCATAGCGGTTGCTGATGCGCACGCGCAGGCGCTCGCCCGACAACTGCGGCACCACGATCTCGCGCAGGGTCTGTTGCCGCAGCGGCGGCGGCCGGCGGAACGCGGGAACGCCTGGCCCTTGCGGGACCGGTTGCGGCGCCGTCATCCAGGCGGCCACCCAGCCCCCCGGGATGGCGGCGCTCGCGGGGAGCCACGCCAGCATGCCGAACAGCACGGCGGCCAGCAGCGGCCAGGCGCGGGGCGGGCTCGGCGGGCGATGCGGCGAGGCTTGCATGGTGGGGCCGATTGTCGCACCCGCGGCAGCTACCAGCAGTCGGGCGCAGCCGCCCCGCGGCGACCGAGGTGGTCGACCCGCAGCACGCCGCAGCGGTCGTCGGCCTGGCCCCCCAGCGGCAGGGCCAGCAGCTCGTAGTCGTCGCCATCGGCGTGCGCGCCGTGCAGGCGCAGCTCGTAGGCGCAGGCGGCGGGTGCCGCGCAGGCCGCGCGGGCATGCCTCCACCCCAGTTCGATCAGATCGGCAGCGTAGCGGCCATGCACGGCGCGATGATGCTCCTGCTGCAGGCTCAGCTGCAGCAGCGCCGCGCCGGCGGCGACGCGGCGTGCATGCTGCACGGCGTGGCGCAGCGGGGCCAGCGCGCAGCTGGCGATGATCGCCGCCACCAGGGTTGCCAGCAGCAGCTCCGGCAGCGTCCAGCCGCGCGGGGCTGCGGGGCGCGCGCTGCGCAGGCTCACCGCAAGACCCTCGAGGCCCGGCGCAGCAGGCGCGGCGGGGCGTCGTCGCGCCGCTGCAGCCACAGGTCGAGCTGCAGCACGGTGGTGGCCGGGCCGCGCGCGTAGGCGCTGAGGCGCAGCGCCTGTCCTTGCGATGCCGGCGCCGCGGCGTCGCGCGGGTCGTCCAGCACCTGGATGTGGAAGCCGCATTCGTGCACGCAACCATCGATTCCGCCGTGCACGCCCTGATCCCACGGCGGGCGCGCGGCATCGCGCAGCGCCTGTCGGCACAGCCTCGGCGCGGCCGGCCGCGGCGCCGCCTCGCAGTCCTGCACCGCCTGCAGCGCACCCCGCGCGAGCAGCCAGTGCCGAGCGGCCGAAAGCGCCGCGAGCGCATCCTCGCGCGCCTGCACCTGCGACTGGCGCATGGCGGCGCTGCGCCACTCCAGCAGCGCCGCACGCTGCGCCGCGGCGAGCAGCAACCCGAGCATGCCCAGCAGCAGCAGCGCGGCAGGCAGCGCGAGCCCGCGCCCCTCGTGCATCGAGATCCCGCGGTGAGCGCGCCGGCACATGCGCGAGGCCTCAGGATCCGACGGGCGAGCCTGGAGCGTCCAGCTGCACCCAATGGCAGGCGGGCCGATCCGGCGCATCGGCCGGTGCGGCAAGACACGCGCGCAGCAGCCGCACGTGGCGCCAGTCGCGTACCTGCGCGGAGTCGACGCGGCGCAGGCGTGGCGCGGCGGCGCAGCCGCGCTGCTCGATGAAGTCCAGGCGCCAGCCGGCCAGGGCGTCGGTCACCGGCTGCGGTGACCGACCGTCGACTCCGCACTGCAGGGTTCCCGAGGCGTCGATGCGCAAGTGGTAGGCATGGCGCCTGCCGTCCGCGGGTTGCGCCTCGCCGCAGGCGCCCGCAGTGCCGTCGGCGACGAAGTCCGCGTGCAGCACGTCGTCGGCAGCCTCGTGCGACACCCACGCCTGCAGCGCGGGCTGGTGCGCCGGGCTCGCGTCGGCCTCCGCCGCGTACCCGCGGGCCGGAGCCTGCGCGACGGCGCGCAGCAGCGCCTGCGCGATGTCCTGCGCCTGCAGCGCATCGAGCTGCGCGCGTTGCCGCAGCAGCGTCTGGCGCACGCAGGCGAGGGTGTCGAACAGGGCCTGCAGCACCAGCAGACCGAGGGCCAGCCCGAGCAGGCAGGACGCCAGAGTGCTGCCGCGCTGGGGCTTCATCGACCTTGTCCCGGTGGAGTCGAGGCGCTGCGCTTCACGGCCGGATGCGCCAGCGCAGCACCTCGCCCTGCGCCAGGCGCAGCTGCAGCGTGCAGACGGAGTCGACGACGGATTCGACGACGGAGTCGCGGCGGCGGTCGGAGCCGGCGCTGCCCGCCGTGCGTGGCGGCAACGGTGCCGGAGCCGGCTCCACCTCGTCGCGCGCGGGGCGGCAGCGCAGGTCGGCGCGCGCGCCGGGCAGCAGCGGCTGCGTCAGCGCCGACCATTCCCGCAGATCCTGGGCGGTCATGCGCTGTGGCGTGCAGTCCCGCGCGCGGCAGTCGTCGCCGGCGGGCCCGGGCGCCGGCAGCAAGGTGCAGGGGTTCAGCGAGCAGGGCGCCTCGGCGGCGTAGCCACGCTGCGCGTGCAGCGCGGCGGCCAGATTGGCGGCGGCATGCGCGGCCTGTAGACGTTGCGCGGCGGCGGCGAGCTCGCGCTCGGTGAGCGCCGGTAGGCGCAGGGCCGCGAGCACGCCGAGGCCCAGCACCAGGCACGCCAGCAGCGCGTCGAGCAGGCTGGTGCCGCGCGGGCTGCGGAGCGAGGCGGGCGGGGAGGAACGCGGCATGACGGGGTCGGCGCGGCACGGGACGTGGATTGTGGCTCCACGCACCGCCATCGTGAGCCAATTCCCCACGGACCTTGAAGGCACGAGCCCCGCCGGGGACGGCGAACGCCGTCAGCGGGGGGCGGCGAACGCAGTGAGCGGGGGTCGTCCTCCTCCCGACCTCAATCCTCGAAGACGACCGCGCGCGCGGTCAGCACCAGCACCGGCCCGAGGATCAGCCCCACCATGCCGAACATCGCCAGGCCGCCGAAGATCGCCAGCAGCACCAGCAGGAACGGGGCGTGGCTCGCTGCGCCGATCAGCTTGGGCTTGACCAGCACGTCGCCGGACAGCGTGATCACGTGTCCCAGGGCCAGCACCGCCAGCCCCGGCAGCAGATGCCCCTGCGTGGCCAGCAGCGCCGCGGCCGACACCAGCGCCAGGCCGGTGCCGCCGGGAA
>JAKBBQ010000357.1 GCA_021808405.1 Pseudomonadota bacterium
AATACCGAGCTGAGGTCGGTGTCGAGCACGCTCTGCCAGTCGCTGTCGCGCATGCGCAGCGCCAGGGTATCGCGTGTGATCCCGGCGTTGTTGACCAGCACGTGGAGCCCGCCGCGCTCGCGCACCAGGCCGTCGACCAGCGCTTCGATCGCCGCTGCGTCGTTGACGTCCAGCACGCAGCCGCGGCCGCGCTCTCCCAGTGCCTGCTGGATCGCCGCGGCCCCGCCCTCGCTGGTGGCCGTGCCGACGACGAAGGCGCCGAGCCCGCGCAGTTCGGCCGCGATGGCCTGGCCGATGCCCCGCGTGGCCCCGGTGACCAGCGCGACCTGGCCGGCCAGCACCCCTGGCGTGTCGTTCATTGCAATGCCTCCCGTATGGCTTGCGCGCTGGTCAGGTCGACCAGCGCATGGCTGCGCAACTGCGGGTCGATGCGCCGGCTCAGCCCGGACAGCACCTTGCCCGGGCCGCACTCCACGATGTCGACGCAACCCGCGTCGCGCAGCGCCTGCACGCACTCGACCCAGCGCACGGCGCCCGCCGCCTGCGCCGCCAGCGCGGCGCGGATGGACGCCGGGTCGTCGTGGCGCAGGACATCGACGTTGTGGATCACCGGCACGCGAGGCGGCGTCACCGCGACGCCCGCCAGGTAATCCGCCAGCCGCGCCGCCGCCGGCGCGAGCAGGCTGCTGTGGAACGGCGCCGACACCGGCAGCGGCAGCGCACGCTTGGCGCCGTGCGCCTTGAGCAGCGCGCAGGCGTGCTCGACCGCGGCGCGCGTGCCGGCGATCACCACCTGCCCCGGGGCGTTGAAGTTCACTGCCTCGACCGCCTCGCCGCACTCGCGCGCCGCCTGCGCGCAGACCCCGCTCACCGCGGCGTCGTCCAGGCCGAGCACGGCGGCCATGCCGCCGGCCCCGACGGGAACCGCCTGCTGCATGGCTTCGGCGCGAAAGCGCACCAGCGGCAGCGCATCGGCGAACTCGATCGCCCCGGCAGCCACCAGCGCGGTGTATTCGCCCAGGCTGTGGCCGGCCATCCGCGCCGGTTGCGCGCCGCCCTCGGCCAGCCACAGGCGCCACAGCGCGATGCCGGCCGCCAGCATCACCGGCTGGGTGTTGGTCGTCAGGTTCAACGCCTCGGCCGGCCCCTCGCGGATGAGTTGCCGCAGATCCTGGCCGAGCACCTGCGAGGCCTCGAGCAGGGTCTGCCGCACCGCGGGGTGGTCGGCCACCGCGTCGAGCATGCCCACCGCCTGCGAGCCCTGGCCGGGAAACACAAAGGCAAAGTCTTTCATCGAATGCCATTCCCCCTTCGCGATGCCCGTCCCCGGCCGGGCGCGCCAGGCGCGCCGCGACCCGAGCGGGCTGTTCAGTATTGCACCAGCGCCGCGCCCCAGGTCAGGCCGCCGCCGACCGCCTCCATGAGCAAGGTGTGGCCGCGCTGGATGTCCCCGGCCTGCACCGCGGCGTCCAGCGCCAGCGGGATCGAAGCCGCCGAGGTATTGCCATGCCAGGCCACCGTCTGCACCACCCGCTCGGGCGGTATGCCGAGCTTTTTCGCGGTATGCAGCATGATGCGGATGTTGGCCTGGTGGGGAACCATCCAGTCGACGTCGCCGGGCTTGCGACCGGCCTTGTCCAGCACCTCGCGCGCGACCGCCTCGAGCACGTGCACGGCCTGCTTGAACACCGCCTGCCCGTCCATCTGCAGGAACGGGTGGCCGCTGACGCGCCCGCTGTGGATGCGCCCTGGCGTGCGCAGGATGCCCGCCTGGCGGCCGTCGGCATGCAGCGCGCTGGCCAGGATCCCCGGCGAATCGCCGGGCCCGAGCACCACGGCGCCCGCACCGTCGCCGAACAGCACGCAGGTCGCGCGGTCGGAAAAATCCAGGATCTGCGAGAACACCTCGGTGCCGATGACCAGCGCCCTGCGCGCGCTGCCCGAGCGCACGAACTGGTCGGCCACGCTCAAGGCATAGATGAACCCCGCGCACACCGCCTGCACGTCGAAGGCGGCGCCGCCCGGGCACCCCAGCCGCGCCTGGATCAGCGAGGCATTGGACGGGAAGATCATGTCGGGCGTGGAGGTGGCGACGACGATCAGGTCGATCTCGCCGGCCGCGACCCCGGCCGCCTGCAGCGCGCGCAAGCCCGCCTGCTCCCCCAGGTCCACGCTGCCCACGTCGTCCTGCGCGAAGTGGCGCTCGCGGATCCCGGTGCGTTCGACGATCCAGGCGTCGCTGGTGTCGACTCCGTCGCGCGCGAGCCGTGCCGCGAGTTCGTCGTTGCGAACCGTCTTCGGTGGAAGGAAGCTGCCGGTACCGAGGATGCGGGAGTAGATCGGCATGGAAAGGGCGTTTCAGATTGCAATATGCGGAAGGATCCGGTGCCGCCCGCCGCGTGCCTGCTGCGGACGGCGTCGCGCCTGTTCAGTGCAGTCCCGACGCCTGTGCGCCCGGTGGCGGCGTGGCCGCTGCCGCCGGCTGCGGGTGCAGCGTGGCCAGTATGCGCTCGATCTCCTGCACCACCTGGCCTTGCGCGGCCTCGTAGGCCCGCTCCAGCGCCTGCTCGAAGCCGAAGGCGTCGGCCGCGCCATGGCTCTTGAAGACCAGCCCGCGCAAGCCGAGCAACGCCGCGCCGTTGTAGCGCTGCGGGTCGACGCGGCGGCGAAAGCGCAGCAGCAGCGGCCTGACCGCCAGCGCCAGCAGCCGTGTCCCCAGGGTGCGCATGAACTCCTCGCGCATCATCCCGGTCAGCATGCGCGCCACGCCCTCGGTGGTCTTGAGCGCCACGTTGCCGACGAAGCCGTCGCAGACCACGATGTCGACGCCGCCCCGGAAGATGTCATCGCCCTCGACGTTGCCTACGAAGTTCAGCCGGCCCTCGGCGTGCGCCTGGCGCAGCAGCTCGCCCGCCTGCTTGATCATCTCGCTGCCCTTGATCGCCTCCTCGCCGACGTTGAGCAGGCCGACACGCGGGTTGGCGTGTCCGCCGGCGGCCGCGAAGG
>JAKBBQ010000358.1 GCA_021808405.1 Pseudomonadota bacterium
CTGGCCTTGCTGGGCGAACAGCAGCAGGTGCTCGCGCATCTTTATACCCCCAGGAGCATTTCCGGCGAGATCGAGTTCGACCGCGTCGGGCAGCCCGCGATCGGCGTGGGCGACCGCCGACGGTCGCGCGGCGAGCACGCGCGCCGACAGGTTGGCCAGAGCCGCCTGCCGCAAGGCGGCCAGCACCGGCTCGACGTCGGCGGCCCGGCCCGCGTCGACATGCGCCAACGCAAAGGTCATGCCGGCGGCCACGCAACCGGTCATGCTCATCGTCATGCGGCGCCCGGCGAGTTGCACCGGCTGGGTCAGGGTCTGCGGTCGGCACGGAAACGACAGCAGGATGTCGACGCCGGGCGGCCCGGCCTCGCGCCAGTTCAGCGCCGGCGAGCAGCCGCCGAGCAGCAGGCCGAGCACCACGGCGGCCAGCCCGGGCAGGCCGCGCACGGCGCCAGCCATGCGGGTTGATCGCGCGCAAGTTCGTCGGGCGGGGGGTGCACTTAGCATGAAACGCATTATCCCAGCGCGGCTGACGCACGCTGGATGCGCGGCGCGGGCGAGCACCGGGCAGCCCGCGCGGACCGCGCCGCAGGGCTTCGAGGTCACGCCGATGGCAGCGACCGACCGCGCGCAGGAGCAACAGCATTGCGCTTGGCGTCATGCACGCGGCCTTTTTTGCTCCTATACTACTGGCAGTATATGGAAATGCAGGCGGGGCAAGGTCCGCCCGCACGCCACGGGGGTCGAGACATGAGGGTCGGCACGGTACGAGGGATGGCGGGCTTGGCGCTGGCGCTGGCTGCCGCCTGGCCGGCGTGGAGCCAGCCGGTGCGCACGCTGGATTTCGCGCAGGCGGTGGAGGTGGCGCTGCACCAGAACCCGGACCTGCGCGCGGTGCAGGCGCAGGTGGCCCAGGCGCGTGCCGGGGTCGCGCAGGCGCGCGGCGCGCGCTGGCCGCGGATCAGCGCCGGCATCGGGGCCACGCGCACCAACGATGCCCTCAACGCCTTCGGACTGAAGCTCGCGCAGCGCGGCGCGACCTTCAACGATTTCGGCGCCGGGCAGTTCAACCCGGCCTTGCCCGGGGTGCTCGCGGTGGCGCCGACCAACCTGAACGAACCGGCACCGGTCAACGACTTCAGTTCCCACCTGCAGGCGCAACTGCCGCTGTACACCGCGGGCAAGCTGCAGGGCTACCTGCGTCAGGCGCATGCCATGCTGCTGGCCGCGCAGGCCGGCGACCGCGCGGCGCGCCAGAGCATCATCGACCATGTGCTGCAGGCCTACGACGGGGTCTACACCGCGCGCGCATACCGGGATGTGGCCGCCAAGGCCCTGCAGGCTGCGCAAAGCCAGTTGCGGATGGTCGAAAACCTGTATCGCCAGGGCGTGGTGCTGAAGAGCGACCTGCTCGCGGCCCGTGTCAACCTGGAGAACGTCCAGGTGGAGCAGCAGCAAGCGGCCGACCTGGAGGAGCAGGCGATGGACGGCCTGCACGTGGTGCTGGGTATGACCCTGGATACCCCGCTGCGTCTGGGGCCGCCGGTCGACGTGGGCATGCCGGGCGGCACTCCCGACGGCTGGATCGCCGGTGCGCAGCAACACAACCCCCGCATCGAGGCCCTGCGCGAGCAGGTCGCGGCGGCCGGCGGCAAGGTCGAAGTGGCTCGTTCGCAGTTGTACCCGCAGGTCGGCGCGATGGCGCGCTACGAGACCCATGATCCCAACCTGGGCTTCGCCGCCCACAGCTATACGGTCGGCGTGCAGCTGAGCTGGGACATCTTCGACGGCGGGGTCACGCGCCAGGCCATCGACGAGGCCGCCGCCGCGCGTGAGGCCATGCAGCTCAAGCTGCAGTCGGCACGCGACCAGCTGGCCATGCAGATCCAGGACGCCTACCGCAAGGCGCGGCTGGCCACCCGCCAGCTCGCCGGGCGCGAGCTGGCGGTGCAACAAGCCGCGGAGGCCGAGCGCATCGTCGCCCGGCGCTACGCCAACGGCGTGGGCACGCTGCTCGAGCTGCAAGGTGCCCAGGCCCTGCTCGACAAGGCGCGCGCCGACCTCGTGCTGGCGCGCAGCCAGGCCACCACGCAGCGCGCGGCGCTGCGCCTGGCGCTGGGCCGCCTCGACCTGCGCAGCGTGCAGGCGCGCTGAGCCAGCGGCCGTTGCCGTGCATCGCCGCGTACCCGATTGCCCGTAGCCCCCCACCGATCGCCGAGGCCATCATGACCCATCCCACCCTGCCGGCCCTTGCGCGGCCGCTTGCCTTCGCCGCCGCGGTGGCGCTGCTCGGCGGTTGCGGCCGCCAGGCCAGTCCGCCGCAGGAAGCCGCGCCGCGCGTGGTCGACGCGACGACCTTGACGCTGGCGGCGAGCGACGCCACCAGCCGCACGCTGCTCAGCGCAGTCGTGGTCTCCAGCCACCAGGTGCAAGTGGCCTCGCGGCTGATGGGCTACATCCGCGAGGTCGACGTGCACGAGGGTCAGGCCGTGAAGGCCGGGCAGTTGCTGCTGCAGGTGGATCCGACCGATATCGAGGGCCAGGTGGCGCAGGCGCGCGCCGGGCTGGCGCAGGCGCAGGCCAATCTGGTCGACGCCCAGGCCGATTACCGGCGCTTCGGCAACCTGTATCGCGCCGAGGCGGTCACCCGCCAGCAATGGCAGGGAATCGAGCTGCGCTACAAGGTCGCGCAGCAACAGGTGGCCGCCGCGCGCGCGGGATACGACACCGCCGCCGCGCAGATGCGATACGCCCGCGTGACCTCGCCGATCGACGGCGTGGTGGTGCAGAAGATGGCCAGCGCCGGCGACCTCGCCGCGCCCGGGCGCCCGCTGCTGGTGGTCGAGGGCCAGGGACGGCTGCAGGTGCAGGTGCAGGTGCCTGCCGAGGTGTGGAGCCGCGTGCACGTGGGCGAGCAGGTGCCGGTGTACGCCGGCGCGCGCGAGGTCGTCGGCAGCATCGCCGAGGCGGTGCCGGTGGCGGACCCGATGAGTCATACCCATGCGGTG
>JAKBBQ010000359.1 GCA_021808405.1 Pseudomonadota bacterium
TGGCACGCCTGCATGCGGGCCGACCTCAAGGCCTTGCTGGACTGCGACGCCATCGTGCTGCTGGACGGCTGGCAGGCGTCGCAGGGTGCGCACCTTGAGCTGCACGTCGCGCACCGGGTCGGGTTGGAGGTGCTGCAGGCGCGGGAGGTCACGGCATGACGATCAGCCGCCCCGCGCTGCGCTACCACGGCGGCAAGTTCCGCCTCGCGCCGTGGATCATCAGCTTCTTCCCCTCGCACCGCACGTATTGCGAGCCGTTCGGAGGTGCTGGATCGGTACTGCTCCAGAAGCCGCGCGCGCACTGCGAGGTCTACAACGACATCGCCGACGACGTGGTCAACGTGTTCCGCGTGCTGCGTGACCCAGCGCAGGCGAGCCGCCTGGCGCGCCTGGTTGAGCTCACGCCTTTCGCGCGCGTAGAGTTCGACGCCAGCTACGAGCCTGCCGAGGATCCGGTGGAGCGAGCGCGCCGGACCATCGCCAGGTCCTTCATGGGGTTCGGGAGCGCCGCGGTCAATCCGTGGCACGTCACCGGATTCCGCACAGGCGCGCGCGGGGATCGAACCAAAAGCGCGGCTCACGACCTGCTCAGCTGGCCAGCCGAGGTTCCGGCGTTCGTCGAGCGATTGCGCGGCGTAACGATCGAGTCGCGGGACGCGCTCTACCTGATGGCCCGCACAGACGGGCCCGGCACGCTGTTCTATGTGGATCCGCCTTATCCCCACGCGACGCGCGGCAATGCGCGCGGCGTGCGCCGGAAATACGCCCAAGAGCTGTCCGACGACGACCACCGGCGCCTCGCCGGCGTGCTGCAGGACCTGCAGGGCATGGTGGTGCTGAGCGGCTATCCCTGCGACCTGTACGACCACGAGCTTTTCGCCGGCTGGGAGCGCCACGAGCGCACCGCGCTGGCCGACGGAGCCCGCGAGCGAACGGAGGTCGTCTGGCTCAACCCCGCGTGCAGCGCCGCGCTGGCGCGACGCACCGCGCAACAGGAGCTGATCGCATGATCGACCAGCAGCTGATCCTCGACGTGCACGACGAGCTCGTGATCGACAACTTCGCCGGCGGCGGCGGCGCCAGCACCGGCATTGAGCTGGCGCTGGGGCGCCACGTCGACGTCGCCATCAACCACGACCCGCAGGCCGTGGCCATGCACCGCGCCAACCACCCGCAGACGGAGCACCACTGCGAGAGCGTGTGGGACGTGGACCCGCGCGCCGTGCACCCGGGCCGGCCCATCGGGCTGCTGTGGCTGTCGCCGGACTGCAAGCACTTCTCCAAAGCCAAGGGCGGCAAGCCGGTCGAGAAGCGCATCCGGGCGTTGGCCTGGGTGGCGCTGCGCTGGGTGGCGATCCGCCGGCCGCGCGTGCTGATGCTCGAAAACGTGGAGGAATTCACCACATGGGGCCCGGTGGTCTGCGGCGAGGATGGAACCTGCCGGCCATGCCCGAAGCGGAAGGGCCGGGAGTTCCGGGCCTTCGTCAACGCGCTGCGCCGTCACGGCTACGCGGTCGAGTGGCGCGAGCTGCGGGCCTGCGACTACGGCGCGCCGACGATCCGCAAGCGACTGTTTCTGGTCGCGCGCTGCGACGGCCAGCCGATCCGCTGGCCCGAGCCGACGCACGGCGATCCGGCGTCCGACGCGGTGAAGCGCCGCCAGCTCAAGCCCTGGCGCACCGCCGCGGAGTGCATCGACTGGTCGCTCCCGTGCCCGAGCATCTTCGAGCGCGCCAGGCCGCTGGCCGACGCGACGCTGCGGCGCGTGGCCAAGGGGATCATGCGGTACGTGGTCAACGCCGCCGAGCCGTTCATCGTGAACACCCGCAATGGCGAGCGCGCCGCCCAGCAGCCGCGCACCCGCGGCGTGCACGAGCCGCTGTGGACCGTCACCGCGCAGGGCTCGCAGGGCGCGCTGGTTTCGGCCTTCCTGGCGAAGCACTACGGAGGCGTCGTCGGCTCCGACCTGCGCGCGCCGGCGCCGACGGTCACCAGCGTCGACCACAACAGCTTAGTCACTGCGCAACTGGAAAAAGTCTATGCAAGCGATCGAAGTGGCCAAACGGCTCATAAGCGACAAAGTGATCGAGGTCAGGAGCGACGGCACGATCTGGAAACTCAGAAACCTGAACAGGATGCCGCTTGCAGGCCCGAGACGCCTGGAGACCAGGATCAAGAGCGGTTACCTGGCAGTTCGAATCAATCACCGCGGGAGCGCCTATTTGCTACTTGCTCATCGACTGGTGTGGGAGGCTTTGCGCGGCCCTATACCGGCCGGCATGACGGTCAACCATCTGGATGGATGCAAGACGAACAACCACCCCGAGAACCTGGAGGTTGTGACGCAGAGCGACAACAACAAGCATGCCTACCGCATGCTGGGGCGCACCGCACCGCCTCAGATTCCGTGCCCCGTTTTGGACTTGGTCCGGGATCAAGCCATAGCGTTACGCCGCCAGGGCCTTCCGTACGCCGAGATCGCGGCGAGGTTGGGGATTTCGCAGACGACGGCGTTTCGAGCCGCGCGCGCGAAGTGATGGCTTTCCTTCATGCTTACTACGGCACCGACCAGGACCCGGACCTGCGCGACCCGATGCACACCGTCACCACGCGCGACCGCTACGCCCTGGTGACCGTCGCCGGCCAGCAGTACGCCATCGCGGACATCGGGCTGCGCATGCTGGCGCCGCGTGAGCTATTCGCGGCCCAGGGCTTCCCGGCCAGCTACATCATCGAGCACGGCATCGACGAGCGCGGCCAGCGCCTCGAGCTGACCAAGACCGCCCAGGTGCGCATGTGCGGAAACAGCGTCTGTCCGCCGCTGGCGGCCGCGCTGGTGCGCGTGAACCTGGGCGAGCTGGCAATCAGGAGGGCAGCATGACCCACCCCGAATATCCCAGAGAGCGGACATCGCAACAGGTTTTGAAGGCAGAGGGCCGCGGCCCCGACGCTACCGACCGCGACTGTTCCGCCAACGCCAGCCCGGTCGGCGGACCTATGGG
>JAKBBQ010000360.1 GCA_021808405.1 Pseudomonadota bacterium
GGCTGCGCTGCCGCCCCCGCCGCCCACCGCGGGCCTTGTCGTTGCCCCCCCTGCTCGCTAGCCTCCCTGAATGGACCTGCGAAAGCCCGACTCAAGCCACGACGCCGCGACGCTGGAGCCGCTGCTGGAACGTACGGACGCGGAACTGGCGGCGGTGGAACGCCAGATTGGCGCGGCACAGAAGGCCCTGCGCCGCCTGCGGCGTGCCGCGCGGGAGGGTGATCTCGCCGGCCTTCCATCCCGGATGACCGAGGCGGCGGAGGCGATGGAGCGGGCCGCTGCGCCGCTGCGCGCAACGGCCGGTGACTTCACGTACGATACAGCGGCGGCCTTCGCCGACGGCAGCTATCTGGACGAGCTGGCCGCGGCGGCGCGACGGGCGGATCTGGCCCTGGTGCGGCGGGACGGAAGAATCACCGCCTATCCGGTGGTGCTGCGGCTCGATGCCAAGGCCGGGGCCGTGCGCGTCGGCAAGAAGCTCGACCGCCGCATTCGCCCCTCCTTCCTGGTCGCGGAACTCAAAAAGCTGCAATCGCGGCCCAATCGCTTCAACGCCCGCGCCTTTCTCGACCGGCTGCTGAAGCCCTATGCCCTGCTCGCCCGCGCCGAGGCGCCGCACTGGCGCGCGGACCGTCCGGGCGCCGGGCCGCTCGCCGCGCTCGCCGACCTTTACGAGATCCTGACCTTCTCTCCCGCCGCCGCCGCCGACTACCCGATCGAGGAATTCGCCTGCGATTTGCTCCGCCTGGATCGTGATCCGGCGGCGCGGTCCGGGCGCGCTCACCGGTTTGAATTCGCCGGCTCCACCGGCAAGAAGGGCGCCAAGCGCCTCTCTTTGTTCGACGAGCAAGGCGAGCAGCACGATTATTTCGCGATCCGGTTCGTGCTGGACTCGTAAGACATGCAAGACCTCGCCCCCGATCTGCTCGGCCTCGACGCCTGGCTCGGGATCATCGAGGCCGAGTATTTCTCGGGTTTTGTCGCCGCCGGCGGCGGCGCGCTCAAGATCGCTGTCGTGGACGATGTGCTGATCGGCCTCGTCACCGCACGCCTGGCCCGGCTTGCCCACGGGCATGGGCTGCACGCCGCCGCGATCGATGCCGCGCAGACCCGGCTGCACATGCCGCAGGACCTCTTCTTCGCGCTGGCCCGGGCCCTGCCCTGGACGGCGATGACGCAGGCGTTCCTCGAACGGCTGTTCGCCGACAACGGCTATACATGGCCTCGGCCTGGCCAGCCGCTCTCCCGCGCCGCACTGGCCGAGGCGCTGGGGGTCGCGCCGCCGCTGCTTGGCAGCCAGATCAACACCTGGCTCACCCGGGCGATCTGGCATGATCGCGCCTATGCGCTCGATTTCCGTGCCGCCCTGCTCACGCTCTGTACAAGCGCGCTCGATGCGGACGCCGAGGCCGCCGCCCCGGTCCGCCAGTGGCTGCATGGCGAGAAAGCCCCGGCTGCCCTGCTGCGCGCCGCGGGCATCGGCGGGCGCATCACGCGGGCCACTGCGCGGGCGATGCTGATCTCGCTCTGTCACTGGGTGCGGGCTTGCGGGGCGAGGGGGCTGCTCGTGTGCCTGGACGCGCGCCGCCTGCACCAGCCCGGCCCGCCGCCGCAGGGCGAACTGCGCTACTCCCCCGCGGCAGTGACGGACACGTATGAGGTGTTGCGCGAACTGATCGATGACGCTGAGCACCTGCCTGGCCTGTTCGTCGTGGTGCTGGCCACGCAAGCAATGATCGGCGGGGAGCCGCGGCGCGCGCTCGATCATTACGACGCCCTCAAGATGCGGGTCTGGCCGGACGTGCGACCGGGGCAGGGGCAGAATCCGGTCGCGCCGCTGGTGTGGCTCGGCGCATGAACCTCGAAGCGCGCATCGCCATCGAGGCGTTGCGGGCCGGGGTGCCCAACCGCACCGCGATCCGTCTCATGGGCAACGAGAACGGCCTGATCGAGGCCGGGTTCGACGCAGCGCTGGAAGCGGCCTGGGACCAGGACCGGCCGCCCGGATTCGGCCTCTCCGGCGGATTCGGGTCCGGCAAGTCGCATCTGCTCGGCTACCTCGCCGAGGTCGCGCGGTCCCACCACGCCGTGGTCAGCCGGGTGGCGATCAGCAAGGAGACCTCGCTCGCCAGTCCCGCCGCGGTGTTCGCTGCCGCGGTGCGCAACGCGGTGCTGCCCGATTCCACCGACGAGGCGGTCGGCGCCTGCCTTGCATCCTTGCGCGCGCAACCGGAACGGTTGCAGGCGCTGGAGGACGAGGTCAGCGCGCAGGAAGCCGGCTTCGCGCCGATCTTCGCCGCCGCATTGTTCCTGCTCCGCCGTGCCGCCACCACGCCGGAACTGATGCGGGGAATCGAGCGCATGTTGGCGGGCAGTCGGCTGCCCACCACGGCGGTGCGCCGGGCGCTGCGCGAGGCGGGCGCGCGTGCCAGCTTCCCGCTCGCGCGCATCGAGGCGCGGGATTTATTTGTTCAGCGCATCGACTTCCTGCCGCGCCTGTTCCGCGCCGCCGGCTACGGCCCGTGGTGCCTGTTCCTGGACGAGGTCGAGCTGATCGGCCGTTACACCCCCCTGCAACGCGGTCTCGCCTATGCCGAGCTCGCCGGCTGGCTTGGCTTGCCCGGGGCGCGGCATACTCAAGGCTTGGTCGCGGTCTTCGCCGTGACCGACGATTTCGTGACCGCCGTCATCGATCCCAAGCTCGACAGCGAGCGCTTGCCCGAACGCCTGCGCCTCAAGGGCCGCGACCACGAAGCTCGCCTCGCCCTGGCCGGCATCGCCGCGATCGAACGCAGCGTGCGCGAGCACCGCCTGGCCCCGCCTACCGAGCGCGACCTGCGCGCCTGTCACGACAAGCTGCAACGCCTGTATTCCGAAGCCTATGACTGGGCCGCGCCGCCGCTGCCGCCCCCGGTGCGCACCAGCTCGCGGACCATGCGCCACTACATCAAGGGCTGGGTCACGCAATGGGATCTCGCCCGCCTGTTCGGCCGCAG
>JAKBBQ010000361.1 GCA_021808405.1 Pseudomonadota bacterium
TCCACCGGGTCGATCAGCCGCAACACCAGCCCCGGCAGCAACCCCAGCAGCACGCAGGCCAGCGCGAACCAGCTCAGCGCCACCCGCTCGAAGCGGCCGCAGTCGTGCGCATGCTCCAGCCCCGGCTCGCGATGGCGGCCGAGGAAGATCACGCCGTAGAACTTGACCATCACATAGCCGGCCAGCGCCGCGGTCAGCACCAGCAGCGCGGCGCCGAGGGGGATCAGCAGATTGAAGAACGGATGGGGAAGCCGCGGGCTGAACAGGAAGGCCTGCAGCAGCAGCCATTCGGAGACGAAGCCGTTGAGCGGAGGCAGCCCGGCGATGGCCAGCGTGCCCACCAGCGCGGTCCAGCCGACCCAGGGCATGCGCCGCAGCAAGCCGCCCAGGCTGCCCAGGTTGCGGCTGCGGGTGGCGTGCAGCACCGAGCCGGTGGCGCAGAACAGCAGGCTCTTGGAAAACGCGTGGTTCAGCGCGTGGTAGAGCATGGCGGCAAGCGCCAGGGCGGCCAGCGCGGCCATCCCGGTGCCGTGGAACACCAGCGCCAGCCCGAGGGCGGCGAAGGCGATGCCGATGTTCTCGATCGACGAATACGCCAGCAGGCGCTTCATGTCGTTCTGCACCGCGGCGAACAACACCCCGAACAACGCCCCGAACAGCCCGAGCGCCAGCAGCGGCAGCCCCCACCACCACGCCGGGGCATGCAGCAGGTCCAGGCTGACCCGCAGCATGCCGTACAGCGCGGTCTTGAGCATCACCCCGCTCATCAGCGCCGAAACCGGTGACGGAGCGGCCGGGTGGGCCTCGGGCAGCCAGACGTGCAGCGGAACCAGACCAGCCTTGGCGCCGAAGCCCAGGGTGGCCAGCGCGAACCCCAGGCTGGCCCAGGCCACGCTGAAATGGGCCGCGCGCATCGCGGCGAAGGTCAGTCCGGGTTCGCCGCCCTGCATCATCACCCCGAAGCACAGCAGCAGCGCGATCGCGCCGAGGTGGGCCAGCAGCAGGTAGAGGAAGCCGGCGGCGCGGATTTCCTCCAGGCGGTGCTGGCTGAGCACCAGGAAGTACGACGACAGCGCCATCACCTCCCAGGCCAGCATGAAGGTGTAGGCGTCGGCGGCCAGCATCACCATGACCATCGCGGCCAGGAACAGGTGGTACTGCATGCCCAGCAGCCCGGGGGCCGTGCCTTCGCCGGCGCGGAAGTAACCGGCCGCGAACAGCGAGGTGCCGACGCTGCTGGACCCCAGCAGCAGCAGGAAGAAGCCGCTCAGCGCATCGATGTGCAGGTGCATCGGCAGGCCCGGCAGACCGAGCGGCAGCACCAGGTCGCCGGCGGGCAGCAGCAGCGCACCCAGGCCGACGCCGGCGATCACCAGGCTGGCCAAGGCCCCCAGAGGGAACAGGCGATGGGCGATCCAGCGGGTGGCTCGCGGCCGCGCCAGCCCCGCCAGCCCGAGAGCCAGCCAGGTCCCCACCATGGCCAGCGCCAGGAGGATCAGCTGCCTCGGGTCCATGCGTTTTGCGTTCTCATGGAAATCGCATAGTATGCACATGCCATGTTAATGCAAAACGCCTGAGTGCGACCACCCCATGGAACAACGCACCACCCGCCTGACCGTGTTGATCGATCCGCGCAAGAAGGCCGTGTTCGAGCATGTGTGCGCGCTGGAGGACCAGACCCCGTCGCAGGTCGTGCGGCGGCTGATCCGCGAGTACATCGAGGCGCGGATCGGGCGCCCGTGGAAGCCCGGAGAGGGCCTGGACGAAACCCTGCAGGGTTGAACCGCGCAGGCCGGGGCCGGCTCGCCGCCGGCTCAGTGCGCCGCAGCGCCGGTCACGCGGGCGCGGGTCGCTGCGGCCAGCAGCGCTTGCGGCGCCTGGTCGCGCTGCCGCGGGTCGGACAGCACCTGCCGCCACAGCCGCGCTCCGGGCTCGCCTTTCCACAGGTTCAGCGCGTGGCGAAGCACCGCGACGGCCGGGACCCCCAGAGCCGCCTGGCGTAGCAGGTACTCCAGCAGTTCGGACTCCACGGTTTCGCGGGCAGCCGACCCGTCCGGCTCGCCCAAGTACGCCGCATCCCAGGTACTCAGCCACCACGGGCGCTGGTAGGCCTCGCGCCCGACCATCACCCCGTCGACCCGGGCCAGATGTCGCTGCAGCTCGGTATCGTCGCGGACCCCGCCATTGAGCACCAGGCACAGCGCAGGGAAGTCGCGCTTCAGCTGGTAGACGAACTCAGGGCGCAGCGGGGGGATTTCCCGGTTGTCCTTCGGACTCAGGCCCTGCAGCCAGGCGTTGCGGGCATGCACGATGAACACCCGGCAGCCGCCCTCGGCCACCTGTCCGACAAAATCCCTGACAAAGCCGTAGCTTTCGACCCGGTCGAGGCCGACGCGGTGCTTGACCGTGACCTCGAGGTCACAGCCCACCGCGTCGCGCATCGCCGCGACGCAGTCGCGCACCAGTGCCGGCTCGGCCATCAGGCAGGCGCCGAAAGCGCCGCGCTGCACCCGTTCGCTGGGGCATCCGCAATTGAGGTTGACCTCGTCGTAGCCCCAGTCGCGCGCCAGCCGAGCGCAAGCGGCCAGCTCGGCGGGCTCGCTGCCGCCGAGCTGCAGTGCCAGCGGGTGCTCGCGGGGGTCGAAGTCCAGGTGCCGTCCCCGGTCGCCGTGCAGCAGCGCGCCGGTGGTCACCATTTCGGTGTACAGCCTGGCGCGCCGGCTGAGCAGCCGGTGGAAATACCGGCAGTGGCGGTCCGTCCAGTCGAGCATCGGTGCCACGCTCAGCCGCCAGTGGCCGGCGTCGACGCCCTGCCCCCGCGGCACGAAAGCCGGCGGGGCGGCTGCGGCATGTTCCGAAGACATTTTTCAAAAACAAAAGCCCGGCCACTCGCGTGGCCGGGCTGGGGTAGGTGCCTGACGATGTCCTACTTTCACACGCGCATGCGCACTATCATCGGCGCTGAGGCGTTTCACGGTCCTGTTC
>JAKBBQ010000362.1 GCA_021808405.1 Pseudomonadota bacterium
GCTTCGAGCGGCCCGGTGTCCAGCAGCTCGCTGGCGCGGGCATGGTCGAACAGCCGTTGCGGCGCCAGCGCGAACACCTCGCCTGCGTGCAGCCGCGCGCCGATGCCGGTCAGTTGCGGCACCAGCGCGCGCGCAGCGCGGTTGGCCGCGCAGATCCAGCCGTCGGCGTCCAGGCACAGCAGCGCGTCGGTCGGGCTGCCCGCATCCTGTCCCGGCCAGTTGACGCGCAGCGCCAGCGCGTGGGGCTGCTGCAGCACCAGCGCGTTCTCGATGCGCCGCGCCACCTGGGCGGCGAGATCGGCGAGCTCGGGGCGTTCGAGCGCCTCCACGCCGGTCAGGTCGAGCATGCCGATGCAGCGCCCGTCGGGGCCGAACAGCGGCGCGCCGGCACAGCTGTACACCGAGGTGTCGTGGTAGAAATGCTCGCCGCGGTGCAGCCAGACGCTGCGGTGCTCGCTCAGCGCGGCGCCGATCGCGCTGGTGCCGATGCTGGCTTCCGACAGGTCGACTCCCACGCGGGCGATGCAGTGCACCCGGCGGTCGGCATGGTCGAGCGCGCCGCGCACGTCGATGACCGTGCCCTGGGCGTCGGTGAGGATCGCGAAGTAGCGCGTGCGGGCGATGGCCCGCGCCAGTTCGTCGAGCAGCGGCGAGGCCACCTCCAGCAAGCGCTGGTTGCGCTCCTGGCTGGCGCGCTGCGCGGAGCGCGGCACACAATCGAATTCGACCTTCTCCTCGGGGCTGCGACCGCGCTGCAGGCAGCGCAGCCACGAGCGCTCGATCCAGTCGCGCCGCGCCCCCAGCACGGCCGCCGGCAACGGCTGCCCTTCGGCCATCACCAGGCGGCGCGCCTGGGCGATTTCCTGCAGGCGGCGGTCGGCGAAAACGGCGGGGGCGGCGGGCATCGGGGACTCCTGGCTGCGGCATCGTGCTGGGGCGATTGTTCTATTTTGAGAAATTTCCTGCTGCGCTGGCCGAAATTCAGTGTTTTCCCTAAAGAGCTTGGCTTGAGGCCGCAGGCACGGGCCCCAACAATGGGCGGCGAATCCACGCTCTGGCTGCGGGCCCGGCGCCCGCCGCATCCATCAGGAGACCCGCGATGCAAGTCACCATGACCGTCAATGGCCGCCGCGAGACCATCGACGTCGCCCCCAACACCCTGCTGGTGCAGGCGTTGCGCGAACACCTGCGCCTGACCGGCACCCACGTCGGGTGCGACACCGCGCAGTGCGGCGCCTGCACGGTGCTGCTCGACGGCAACGCCGTCAAGTCCTGCAACATGCTGGCCGCCCAGGCCGACGGCGCGCAGATCACGACCATCGAGGGCCTGGCGGCCGCCGACGGCAGCTTGCACCCGATGCAGGCCGCGTTCAAGGAATGCCATGGCCTGCAATGCGGATTCTGCACTCCCGGAATGGTCATGAGCTCCATCGACCTGTGCAACAAGCACCCCCACGCCAGCGAGCAGGAGATCCGCGAACTGCTGGAAGGCAACCTGTGCCGCTGCACCGGCTACCACAACATTGTCAAGGCCGTGCAGCAGGGCCGCGAGTCGATGCCCAAGGCCTGAGCCGGGCCGTCGCCTGCCAAAGTCCATACACCATAGGAGAGTCGAAATGGGAGCATCCGATTTCGCCAAGCTGCCGCACATCGGCGAGGCCGTGCGCCGCAAGGAGGATTACCGCTTCCTCACCGGGGGCGGCCAGTACACCGACGACATCAAGCTGGACGGCCAGCTGTACGCGGTGTTCGTGCGTTCGCCCCACGCCCACGCGGTGGTGCGCTCGATCGGCACCGAGGCCGCGCGGGGCGCGCCCGGGGTGCGCGGGGTGTTCACCGGCGCCGACGTGGCCGCCGACAAGATCGCCGGCCTGCCCTGCGGCTGGCTGATCACCAGCACCGACGGCACGCCGATGAAGGAGCCGCCCCACCCGATCCTGGCGCAGGGCAAGGTGCGCTATGTCGGCGATCATGTCGCCATGGTGGTGGCCGACAGCCTCGAGCAGGCGCGCAACGCGGCCGAGATGGTCGAGGTCGACTACGAGGTGCTGCCGGCGGTGGCGGCGGTCGACGACGCGGCTGCCGGCAAGGGCGTGGCGCTGCACGACGCCGCCCCCGACAACCATTGCTACAAATGGGCGCTGGGCGACAAGGCGGCGGTCGACTCCGCCTTTGCCGCGGCCGCCCACGTGACCCGGCTGGACCTGGTGAACAACCGGCTGGTGCCCAATGCCATCGAGCCGCGCTCGGCCATCGGCAGCTACAACCGCGCCTCCGACGAGTACACGCTGTACGTGGCCAACCAGAACCCCCACGTCGAGCGCCTGCTGATGACGGCCTTCGTGATGGGACTGCCCGAGCACAAGGTGCGGGTGATCGCACCCGACGTGGGCGGGGGCTTCGGCTCCAAGATCTACCTCTACGCCGAGGACGTGGCGCTGACCTGGGCGTCGAAGAAGCTCGGCGGGCGCCCGGTGAAATGGACCGCCGATCGCAGCGAGGCCTTCCTCAGCGACGCCCACGGCCGCGACCATGTCAGCCACGCCGAAATGGCGATGGACGCGCAGGGGCATTTCCTGGCGATGCGGGTGCACACCCATGCCGCGCTCGGGGCATACCTGTCGACCTTCGCCACCGCGGTGCCGACCATCCTCTACGGCACGCTGCTGGCGGGCCAGTACAAGACCCCGCAGATCTACGTCGAGGTCGACGCCTGGTTCACCAACACCGCGCCGGTGGACGCCTACCGCGGCGCCGGCCGCCCGGAGGCGACCTACCTGCTCGAGCGACTGGTGTCGCGCTGCGGCTGGGAGCTGGGGCTGGCGCAGGACGAGATCCGCAAGCGCAATTTCATCGACAAGTGGCCGTACCAGACCCCGGTGGCGCTGCAGTACGACACCGGCGACTACCTGGCCTGCATGACCCGCGCCCAGCAGCTCGCCGACGTCGCCGGGTTCGCGGCGCGACGCGCGGCCAGCGAG
>JAKBBQ010000363.1 GCA_021808405.1 Pseudomonadota bacterium
GGTCTCGAAGCTCCACTCGCCCTGCAGCGCGCGCACCTGCTCGGCCAGTTCGGGCGCGACCTTCGGCGCGACCCCTCCCACCTGCAGCAGCGCCAGCACCAGCGAGCTGAACTCGTGCCCCAGCGGAATGCCGGCGAAGGCCACCTCGACGTCGGTTCCGCTGCGCACGATGCGGAACGACGGCCGCCGCGCATCGTGGCCGTCCTCGCGCAGGCTCAGCCGCGGGCTCAGCGCGACGATTTCGCGCAGCAGTTCGCGCAATTCCCGTGACTTGGCGCCATCGTCCAGCGAGGCCACCAGTTCGACCGGCTGTTCGAGTCTTTCCAGATAGGAACGCAAGGCGTCCCTGAGTTCGGCTTCCAGCATGCTCAGCTCCGGTTTGCCGGGACCGCGCGCCGATCGCGCGCCCCGGCCCCACACCGCTGCGGACCGTCGGTCCTCAGATCTTGCCCACCAGGTCCAGCGAGGGCTTGAGGGTCTTGTCGCCCTCCTTCCACTTGGCCGGGCAGACCTCGCCGGGGTGGCTGGCCACGTACTGCGCGGCCTTGACCTTGCGCAGCAGTTCCGAGGCGTCGCGCCCGATCCCGTTGTCATGGATTTCGCACAGCTTGATCCGGCCCTCGGGGTCGATCAGGAAGGTGCCGCGCAACGCCAGGCCCTCCTCTTCGATCATCACGTCGAAATGGCGGGTGATGCGGCCGGTCGGGTCGCCGACCATCACGTACCGCACCTTGCCGATGGCCTCCGAGGTGTCGTGCCAGGCCTTGTGCGAGAAGTGGGTGTCGGTCGACACGCTGTAGACCTCGACGCCGAGCTTCTGGAACTCCGGATAGTGCTCGGCCAGGTCCTCGAGTTCGGTCGGACAGACGAAGGTGAAGTCGGCCGGGTAGAACACCACCACCGACCAATGGCCCTTCAGGGTCTGCTCGGTGACCTCGACGAACTGGCCATTGTGGTATGCCATCGCCTGGAACGGCTTGACTTCGGTGTTGATCAGAGACATAGGTGTAATCCCTTAGAAAGTAGAGTGAGACGGGATGCTAGCCCGCGGCTTTCGATCGATCCAATTGATTTTTGGGATCATGGCCATTGCCCCGGGCTATGCCGAGGCCGCTAGTCAGGCTGCGGCGCGTCGGCCGGCCCGCGGGTGTGGAACAATTTCCCCGCCAGCCGGCGTGCCGGACACGCCGGCACCGCCCGCTTGCCGCCGGCCCGCCGCCGGCACCCCCCGACCCGACGATGCACCGCTTGCACCCACTTCCCCGCCTCCGCCCGCGCCCGCGGCCGCTGCTCATCGGCGTGCTGCTGGCGGCGCTTCCGCTGGCGGCCGGCGCCGCGCTCGTCCCGTCGGCCGGCGGCGACCCCTACGGCCTGTTGCCGATGTGGCGACAGGGCGATGCGGTGGCCCGCGGGGTGTTGCTGCTGCTGCTGATGATGAGCTTGGCCAGCTGGTACGTGATGGTGTCCAAATGGCTCGAGCAGTCGGCCATCGCCGCCCAGGGGCGCAAGCTGGGCGACAGCTTCTGGCAGGCGACCGACCTGGCCAGCGCGGCCGTCGCGCTGCCCGCGGCCAGCCCGTTCCGCCACGTGGTCGACGCGGCGCTGCAAGCCAGCCAGCGGCACCGCGGACTGCATGCACGGGTGGACCTGGCGGACTGGATGGATCTGTGCCTGCTGCGCGCGACCGACCGGGTGCAGCGACGCCTGTCGGCTGGCCTGGGCCTGCTCGCCACGGTCGGCTCGACCAGCCCTTTCGTCGGCCTGTTCGGCACCGTCTGGGGGATCTACCACGCGCTGACGACCATCGGCGCCACCGGCCAGGTGGGAATCGACCGCGTCGCCGGTCCGGTCGGCGAGGCGTTGATCATGACCGCGATGGGGCTGGCTGCCGCGGTTCCGGCGGTGCTGGGCTACAACTGGCTGCTGCGCCGGCATACCGTGCTGGTGGGCGACATCCGCGACTTCTCCAGCGAACTGCAGGCGGTGGTGCTGGCCCAGTTGCCCCAGTTGCCCCAGCATCCCTAGGCCGAGGCGGCACGCCAGGACCCGCGATGAAGCGCTCCCTGCGCCGCCCCGTCGACGAGCCGCGGCAACTGCCTCTGTCGAGCATCAACACCACGCCGCTGGTGGACGTGATGCTGGTGCTGCTGATCGTGTTCCTGATCACCGTTCCGCTGGTGCGCCAGGCCGGGCGGGTCGACCTGCCGCGCGCCGCGGCGCCGCCCGCGGCTCGCGGCGCCGCGGCGCAATGGATCACGGTGCGGCGCGACGGCCGCATCGAGTGGGCAGGCGATGCGCTCGGCGAGCCGGGGCAGCTGCAGCGGCGCCTGCGCAACCTGGCCAGGCTGCAGCGGCACCCGCGGGTGCTGATCGCCGCCGACCGCAGCGTGCCCTATGCCGCGGTGGCGCGGGTGGTGCAGGCCTGCGACCGGGCCGGCATCACGCGCGTGGGCTTCCTGACGCGACCGCCCGGGCGATGAGCACCCGCTGGCGGCACAGGCGGGCCGCGGCACAGGAGCTGCCGTGCCCGCAGATCAACACCACGCCACTGGTCGACGTGCTGCTGGTGCTGCTGATCATGCTCATCGTCACGCTGCCGCTGCGGCTGGACGCGCTGCCCGCCAGTCTGCGCTCCGCCCCGGCTTCGCCGGCCCACGCGCAGCGCAGCCGCGTGATCGACGTGCAGATCGGCGCCGACGGCCAATTGCGCTGGAACGCACGGCCCGTGGCCTCGCAGGCCGTGCTGCTGAGCCTGCTGCACGACGCGGCGGCGCAGCGCCCGCAACCCAGGCTGCGGCTGCACCCCAGCCCCCGGGCACCCTACGCCGCCTTCGTGCGCGTGCTGGCAGCAGCGCAGCACGAAGGCCTCGGGCACCTGGGCGTGGTGCAGCGCGCGCCGCCACGGCGATGACAGGCGTGGCGGGCCCTGGTATCGACCGCCAGGACCTGGCGCGCC
>JAKBBQ010000364.1 GCA_021808405.1 Pseudomonadota bacterium
AGGCGGCAGAACAACCCCATCCTCACCGGCGAGGCGGGGGTGGGCAAGACCGCGGTGGTCGAGGGTTTCGCCCAGCGGCTGGCGCGCGGCGACGTTCCGCCGCAGCTCCGGGAAGTCTCCCTGCTGTCGCTGGACATCGGCCTGCTGCAGGCCGGCGCCAGCATGAAGGGCGAATTCGAGCAGCGCCTGCGCCAGGTCATCGACGAGGTGCAGGCCTCGCCCAAGCCCATCATCCTGTTCATCGACGAGGTGCACACCCTGGTCGGCGCAGGTGGCGCGGCCGGCACCGGCGACGCCGCCAACCTGCTCAAGCCGGCGCTGGCGCGCGGCGACCTGCGCACCGTCGGCGCGACCACCTGGGCCGAGTACAAGAAGTACATCGAGAAGGATCCGGCGCTGACCCGGCGCTTCCAGGTGGTGCAGGTCCCCGAACCCGACGAGGCGAAGGCCATCGTCATGCTGCGCGGGGTGGCCAGCGTGCTGGAGAAGCACCACCGGGTGCAACTGCTCGACGAGGCCATCGAGGCCGCGGTCAAGCTGTCGCATCGCTACATCCCGGCCCGGCAGCTGCCCGACAAGGCGGTCAGCCTGCTCGATACCGCGTGCGCGCGCGTGGCGGTCAGCCAGCACGCGACCCCGGCGGAGGTCGAGGACTGCCGCCGCCGCATCGAGTCGCTGGAGATCGAACAGGGGATCATCCAGCGCGAGGCCCAGGTCGGGGTCGACGTCGGCGAGCGCGGCACCGAGGTGGCCGCGCAGCTGGCCGGAGCGCGCGAGCGCCTGGGCGCGCTCGAGCAGCGATGGGAAGCCGAGAAGGCCGTGGTCGAGCGCATCCTGGCACTGCGCGCGCGCCTGCGCGGCGAGGACGCGGCGGTCGACGCCCCGGCCGGAGACGACGAGCAGCGCGCGCAGGCGCTGCAGCAACTCGGCGCGGCGCAGGCCGAGCTGGCCGAGCTGCAGGGCGACGCCCCGCTGATCATGCCCTCGGTCGACGCCCAGGCTGTGGCCTCGGTGGTCGCCGACTGGACCGGCATACCGGTGGGCCGCATGGTCAAGAACGAGCTCGACTCGGTGCTGCGACTCGGACAGACCCTGGGCGAGCGGGTCATCGGCCAGCAGCACGGCCTGGACATGATCGCCCGCCGCATCCAGACCTCGCGCGCTCGCCTGGACAACCCCGGCAAGCCGATCGGGGTGTTCATGCTCTGCGGCACCTCGGGCGTGGGCAAGACCGAGACCGCGCTGGCGCTGGCCGAGGCGTTGTACGGCGGCGAGCAGAACGTGATCACCATCAACATGAGCGAATACCAGGAGGCCCACACGGTGTCCACGCTGAAGGGCGCGCCTCCGGGCTACGTGGGCTACGGCGAGGGCGGCGTGCTGACCGAGGCGGTGCGCCGCCGCCCCTACAGCGTGGTGCTGCTCGACGAGGTGGAGAAGGCGCATTCCGACGTGCACGAGCTGTTCTTCCAGGTGTTCGACAAGGGATGGATGGAAGATGGGGAGGGCCGGCTGATCGACTTCAAGAACACGATCATCCTCCTGACGTCGAATGTCGGTTCGGAGCTGATCATGAACATGTGCCGCGACCCGGACCTGCTGCCCGACCCCGAGGGCCTGTCCGCCGCGCTGCAGGAACCGCTGATGAAGGTCTTCCCTCCGGCTCTGCTCGGGCGTATCGTGACCATCCCCTACTACCCGCTTTCGGAGGAAATGCTCGGGCGCATCGTGCGCCTGCAGCTCGAGCGCATCCGCAAGAGGGTGGAAGCCAACCACCGCATCCCCTTCGAATACGGCGACGACGCGGTGGCGCTGATCGTCAAGCGCTGCAACAACCCGGAGGCCGGCGGGCGCATCATCGACTCCATCCTGACCAACACCGTGCTGCCGCGGATTTCCATCGAGTTCCTCAGCCGGCTGGCGCAGGGCAACGAGCTGTCCCGCATCACCCTGGGAGCGGCCGACGGCGAGTTCACCTACAGCTACGCATGACACGCACCGCGTGGTCGCGCACAGCCCGCGACGTGGGAGACAGAAAATGCCGGTGATCAGGGAAGTCGAGTTCCACTGCGAACTGGGAAGCGATGCCTTCCTCGTCGCCCAGGTCAGCGGCCGCGAGCGCATCAGCGCTCCCTACGCCTACCGCGTCGAACTGCGCCGCGACCGCACGGGCGACGCCAAGCCGGTGACCGCCGAGCAGCTGCTGGGCACGCAGGCCTGCGTGCGGCTGGATCTGTCGAACGGCCTGAAGCGCCATTTCCACGGCTACGTGGTCGGATTCGAGAAGTCCGGAGTCGACGGCAGTTTCGACGTCTACCACGTCGACCTCAGGCCCAAGCTCTGGTACCTGCGTCTGGGCGCCGACTGCCGGGTATTCCAGAACCAGAGCGCCCTCGACATCATCGACAGCGTGCTGCAGGACTACTCGGTCACCGTGCAAAAGCGCGTCAAGGCCGGGCTGTGCACCAAGCGCGCGTTCTGCGTGCAGTACCGCGAGAGCGATTTCGCCTTCATCAGCCGGTTGATGGAGGACGAGGGTCTTTCCTACCACTTCAAGCACGAGAAGACCCGCCACACCATGGTGATCTGCGACTCCAGCGCCAAGCGCGACACCCTGCCAGACAGCGAATTGCTGTGGGCCGAGGAAGCGCTCGACGAGACGGTGCGCATCGACGTGATCACCAGCTGGCGGCGCAACCACGTCGTGCGCTCGCTGCAGTTCTCCCACACCGACTACGACTACCTGAGCCCGCAGGCCGACCTGGCGACCAGCGCATCGCGCACCACCAGCTACCCCAACCCGTCGAGCCTGATCGTGCGCGACTATCCGGGCGAGTACGACGACCTCGCCTTCGACGGCAAGACCAAGTCGATCACCGATCGCGGCACCCACCTGGCCGAGCTGCGCCGCGACGTGTTCACCGCCAACGAGGAG
>JAKBBQ010000365.1 GCA_021808405.1 Pseudomonadota bacterium
CCAGCAGCGGCGCGTGCGGGCGCGGCGCGGCCGGCGCGCCCGCACGTGCCCAGCGCCCGCCCAGCGCCCGCAGCTGCGCCCACAGCCCCTGCGGGGCGCGCTGCAGCAACACGATCATCAGCACCCCGAACACCAGGTCCTCGAAGTTGCCGCTGCGCCCCAGCAGGTGCGGCAGCACCCCCTGCAGCCACTGGCGCAGCAGCGAATACAGCGACGAGCCGAGCACGGCCCCCCACAGCTCGCCGATTCCCCCGACCACCCCCATGAACAGGTACTCGATCCCCTGGTCCAGCGAAAAGGGCGTCGGGTTCACGAAACCCTGCATGTGCGCGTACAGCCACCCCGACACGCAGGCGTACTGCGCGGCCAGCACGAACAGGATGGTCTTGAAGCGCGTGGTGTTCACCCCCATGGCCTCGGCCATCAGCGTGCCGCCCTTGAGCGCGCGCATCGCGCGCCCCTCGCGCGAATCGAGCATGTTGTGCACCGTCCACACGATCAGCAGCACCACCGACCAGATCAGGTAGTGGTACTGGCGCGCCGTGGTGATCGACCAGCCCAGCAGGTGCAGCGGCGCGATCCCGCTCATGCCGGTCTGCCCGCCGATGGCCTGCACGTTGCCGAACAGCAGGTCGATGCTCAGGCCCCACGCCAGGGTCGACAGCGGCAGGTAATGCCCGCTCATGCGCAGGGTCACCCACGCCAGCACCAGCGCCACCAGGGTCACCAGCACCAGGGCGGCCAGCAGCCCCCACCATGGGCTCCAGCCGGCCGCCGCTCCCAGGTAGGCCGTGGTGTAGGCGCCCAGCCCGACGAAGGCGGCCTGCCCGAAGCTGGTCAGCCCGGCCACCCCGGTCAGCAGCACCAGCCCCAGCACCACGATCGTGGCCAGCCCGATGTAGTCCAGCAGCGTCTGCCCGTAGCTGCCCACCAGCCAGGGCGCGGCAGCCAGCAGCAGCACGAAGGCCAGGGTCGCGAATCGCCGCGCGCTCACTCCTGCTCCTCCTCGGCGGCGTGCGCGCGCGTGCCCAGCGAGCGCCACAGCAGCACGGGGATGATCAGCGAGAACACGATCACGTCCTTGTACGCGCTGGCCCAGAACGACGAAAAGGACTCCACCAGCCCGACGAAAATCGACCCCAGCGCCGCCAGCGGGTAGCTCGACAGCCCGCCGATGATCGCTGCCACGAAGCCCTTGAGGCCGATGACGAAGCCCGAGTCGTAGTACAGGATCGTGGTCGAGCCGATGAAAATCCCCGACAGCGCGCCGATCAGCGCGGCCAGCGCGAAGGCGCTGCGGCCGGCGAACGCCGGCGAGATGCCCATCAGCCGCGCCCCGGTGCGGTTGATCGCGGTGGCGCGCAGCGCCTTGCCCCACAGCGTGAAGTTGAACAGCCCGTACAGCAGCACCACCAGCACCCCCGAGAGCGCCAGGATCCACAGCGCCTGCTGCTGCACCGGCATGCCCGCCAGCTCGAAGCTGCCGTGGGTGAACGCCGGCAGCCGCGAGCCCTCGGGGCCGAAAAAGTACAGCCCCAGGCTGCTCAGCGCCAGGTGCAGCGCAACCGACAGCAGCAGCAGCGTGAGCACCGAAGCCTGCGCCGCCGGCTGGTACACCAACCGGTACAGCAGCGGCCCCAGCGGCACCGTCACCAGCAGCGCCAGCAGCACCTGCACCGCATAGGCCAGCCGCCCCAGCGGCAGCAGGTACAGCGCCGCCAGCGCCAGCAGCGGCCAGCCCAGGTTGGTCCCCAGCATGCGCGCCAGCGCCGCCGGCCCCCGGCGCCAGCTGCCCGCCCAGTCCAGCAGCGCCGCCGCCACCCCCAGCACCGCCAGCAGCCACACCGCCTGCGGCACCCGCCCGGCATGGATGGCCACCAGCGACAACGCGCTGAAGGTCATCAGCTCGCCCTGGGGGATGAAAATCACCCGGGTCACCGCGAACACCAGCACCAGCGCCAGCGCCAGCAGCGCATAGATCGCCCCCAGCGTCAGCCCGCTCTGGCCCAGGTACAGCGCGATGCCCAGGTCCATCATCCCCTCCGGCGGCGGGTTACTTCAGCAACTGCCAGTGGCCGTTCTCGATGCGCACCATCACGGCCGCGCGCGCGTCCAGTCCGTTGTGGTCGGTCGGGCTCATGTTGTAGATGCCGTCGGCGCCCGCCGCGCCCCGGACCTGTTCCAGCGCGTCGCGCAGCGCCGCGCGGAACGCGACCAGGTCGCCCGGCTTGGCCTTTTGCAGCGCCATGGGAATCGCGTGCTCCAGCAGCACCCCGGCATCCCAGGCGTTGGCGCTGAATTGCGACAGCGTGCCCTTGCCGTAGGCCTTCTCATAGGCCTGGGCATACGCCATGGTCGATGCCTTCAGGGGGCTGTCGGCAGGCAGTTGCGAGGCGACCACGCCCGGCGCGACGGGCAGCAGGGTGCCGTTGCAGTCGGCTCCGCACACCCGCAGGAAGTCCGGATTGGCCACGCCGTGGGTCTGGTAGATCTGCCCGCCGTAGCCGACCTTCTTGAGCTCGCGCTCGGGCAGCGCCGCCGGGGTGCCGGCCGCCGCGATCAACACCGCCTGCGGCTTGGCCCCGACGATGTGCAGCACCTGCCCGGTCACCGAAGTCGCGGTGCGATTGAAGCGCTCGTCGGCGACGATGCGGATTCCCTTGGCCTTGGCGTCCTGCTGGAAGCTGTTCCACCATTCCTGGCCGTAGGCGTCGTTGAAGCCGATGAACCCGGCGCTGGTGATCTTGTTCTTCACCATGTTGTCGACCACCGTCTGCGCCATCAGCGCGGTGGTCTGCGGGGTGATGAACACCCACGTCTTGTCGCCGGTCATCGGGTGCACGATGGAACTGCCGGCCGACAGCGACACGTTGGGCGTCTTCGCGCCGCCGACCACCGGGCTCATCGACCGCGAGTTGTGGCTGAGCGTCG
>JAKBBQ010000061.1 GCA_021808405.1 Pseudomonadota bacterium
CGCCGGGCGCATCCACGCGCTGCGCGGCATCAGCCTGCAGGCGGCCGGGGTGCTGGAGGCGGCCGGCGCACGCATGAGCGCGGGCGACGCGGCCCGGCTGCACATGGCGCTGTTCCGGGCCACCGTCAACACGCAGGGCCTGCAGGTGGCCACGCGCGCGGTGGAGCAGGACGGCGCGGTGTCCATTCTCGGCGCGTCGTCGGTGTCGATCGACGGCACCGTGCAGGCCGCGGGCGCCCACGGCGGCAGCGTGCGCATCAGCGCGCCGCAGCTCGCGCTGGGCAGCCGGGCGCGGGTGACGACCGCGGCCGCGCAGGGCGGCGGAAGCATCGAGATCGGGGGCGGGGAGCACGGCCAGGGGCCGCTGCCGCAGGCAGGCACGACGAGCGTGGCGCAAGGCGCGCAGCTCGACGCCTCGGCCGGTGTCGCCGGCGACGGCGGCCGGGTCGTGGTGTGGAGCTCGCAGGCCACGGACTTCGCGGGAAGCATCGCGGCCCGCGGCGGCTCCGCGGCGGGCAACGGCGGGCAGGTCGAAGTGTCCTCGCACGGGCGGCTGGCCTTCGCCGGGCGGGTGGACACGAGCGCGGCGCACGGAGCCCTGGGCAGCCTGCTGCTCGACCCGACCGACCTGACCATCGGGGGCAGCACCTCGGGCGGCCTGCAGGGCAGCGCACCGCAGGTGGGTTTCGGCGACTCCACCAGCAGCATCAGCGTGGCCACGCTGCAGTCGCTGGGCAACACCGACATCACGCTGCAGGCCTCGAACACCATCACGCTGGCGGCCGGCACCGACCTCAACCTGTCGTCGCTGAGCACCGGCACCCTGACCCTGCAGGCCGGTCAGGGCAGCGGCCTGGGCAACATCGTGTTCGGCAGCGCGGCGTCGATCGAGACGGCCGGAGGATCGGTCGAGCTCGACGCCGGCGCCGGTTTCCAGGGCGCGGTGGCGGGCAGCGGCGGCGGCCAGGTGACGCTGGGCAGCATCCATACCTCGGGCGGCTCGATCACCGTCAACGCCGGCGGCTCGATCGACCTGCCGGCGGGCACCACGCTGGACAGTTCGGTGCACGGGGGCGCCTCCGGCGCCATCACCCTGAGCGCGGCGCAGCAGGTGAGCAACACCAGCAGCCCGTCGGACCCCGGCAACCTGTTCAACAGCGTCAGCCCGGTGCTGGTCGACGTGGCCAACCCCAGCGCGACGGCCAGCGTGGACGTCTACGGCAGCATCGTCGGCGGCGCGGTGCAGCTGTCGGCCGACGCGCAGGCCACCTCCACCTTCAACAGCAACGCGCAGACCACCGCGGTGGGCAGCGAGCTCAAGACCAAGCTGGGGATCAGCGACTCCACCGCGCTGCAGGCGCAGGTCTACGACAGCAGCGCCACGGCCACCGTGACCCTGCACGGCGGCTCGCTGGTGCAGGCCGATTCGTTGTCGCTGAACAGCGATGCGCTGCCGGTGATCGACCTCAGCGGAGCGCCGCAGGGGCAGTACCTGAGCGTGCTGGCGGGAACGGTCCACGCCACCTCCACCGCGGAGATCCGCTCCGGCGCGCAGGTCAGCACCAGCGGGCTGCTGAGCGTCGAGGCGAAGTCCGAGCCCAGCCTGGACATCGAGGCGTCGAGTTCGCTGACGGGCTCCGGCGCCAGCGCCACCGTGGCCTACGGGCGCGCGATCGTGAACACCAGCGCGCTGCTCGATGCGGGGGCGAACATCGGCGCGGGCAGCCTGCAGCTGCTGGCCGACAACGAGCAGAGTTTCAAGGTGACGGCTTCGGCGTCGGCCACCACCGACGGCAACAGCACGGCCAACGCCGGGGTCGCGGCGGCGATCTCGTGGCTGGACACCAGCGCCACCGCCACCGAGGGTGCGAACCTGAGCGGGATCGGCGACGTCAACGTCACCGCGCTGTCCAACACCGACACCAACGAGACCATCGCCGACACCGGGGCCACCGCCGGCGGCACGCCGTCGGGCAGCGGCGGCAACGACACTTCGGGTTCGCAGGAAGGCTTCCTGTCGAGCCTGTTCAACACCGTGCTCGGCGCCGTGCAGGGCAAGGCGGCGGACCCTTCGGGAACCGACAACTCGGCGCCCGGCGCCACGTCGGGCGGCACGGGCGGCACCGGAGGCTCCTCCGGCAGCCCGTCGACCACCGGGCTGAGCCTGGGCTCGGACCTGGCGCTGTCGCTGGGCAAGCAGGGCGCGCAGGCCTCGATCGCCGCGGGCGCCGATGTCGCCTCCAGCGGCAACGTGGTGGTGGACGCCGCCACCACCGATCCCGGGCTGCACAACGTGGCGACCTCGGACGTCTCGTCCACCGCGCCCGGCAACGGCTCCAGCGGCGGCAGCAGCAACTACGGGGTCAGCCTGGCGGTGGCGCTGGGCTGGCAGGCGCACGACGCGCAGGCCTTCATCGGCAGCGGCGCCTCGGTCAGCGCGGCGCGCGTCGCGGTGGGGGCGCAGAACGACCTGCCGTTGTCCTTCCTCAAGCCCTATCTGGAAGCCTGGCAGCTGGCGCAGCAGGTGATCAGCTCCAGCGAATGGAGCACACTGGACCAGGCGCAGCAGGATGCCGTGCAGGCCTTCGTGAGCCTGATGAACGGCAACAACCTGATGCAGGCCGGGTCGGCCGCGCTCGGCCAGGTCGCCAGCAACGTCGGCTCGTCGTCGATCGATTCCATCTGGTCGGATCCGCAGTCGCTGCTGAGCGGCGTCGGCGGCGTGCTGCAGAACATCGCGCCGCAGGCGCAGGGCGCGCTGGACGCGATCTCCACGCTGCACGACCAGTACACCCAGGCGCAGAGCCTGTACGGCGAGATCAAGGACGGCCTGGGCCCCAACGGCATGACCTCCTTCGCCCGCGCGCAGGGCGACGCCAGCAAGCTCAGCGTGGCCGGAGCCATCGACTACCTGTCGCTGGCCGACACCACGCAGGCCTGGATCGCCCCCGGCGCCACGGTGACCCTGGACGCCGCGCTGGGCGCGGGCCAGCAGGCGTGGAGCAGCGACGTCGGCGGTGGCAGCTTCGACTGGAGCGCGCCGCTGACGGTGCAGGCGCAGCACAGCGCGATCGTGCTGGCGGGAGCCGGCAACGGGTTTTTCAGTCCGTTCGGGGTGTCGAGCTCCGGCGGCTCGAACAGCACCGGCGTGGGCGGCGCCTTCGACTGGACGGACTTCGCCAACACCACCCAGGCCTGGGTGGCCGACGGCGCCACGCTGCAAAGCCGCTCCAACGACATCGCGGTGCAGGCGGAGGATGCGGCGCGCACCTTCGGCTACGTGCCCAGCGGAGGCAAGGGCTCGGGCTATGCCGGCAACGGCGCGGTGGCGTTCACGCGCATCAGCGACCAGACCCTGGCGGCGGTCGACCGCGCGGCGACCATCGACGCCGGCAGCGGCGCGGTGAGCATCGACGCGCTGGGCAACCTGGAGTCCTTCAGCCTGGCCGGCGCGCTGGTCAGCGCGCAGGCCGCGGGTTTCGGGGTCGGGGTCGCGGTGGACATGGTGGATCCGTCGACCACCGCGGAGATCGCCGACACCTCGACGCTGAGCAGCGCGGTCGGCGACACCTCCGGCAATGCCGCCGACTGCACGAGTTCCACCTGCCTGAGCGCGGGCAGCCTGCAGGTGCTGGCGCAGACCCAGGGCGCGGTCGGCACGCTGGCGGTGGCCGGCGCCACCAGCAGCGGCTCCAGCAGCGGCGGCTCGGGGGGATCGGGCGGCTCGGGCGGCTCGGGCGGCTCGGGCGGCTCGGGCGGGTCCTCGGGATCCTCCGGCTCCGGCACCAGCCTGCTCGACAGCGTGCTCAATGCCTTCACCACGCTGCAGCAGACCGTCACCGGCAAGAACGGCGGGAGCGGCCAGAGCATCGACGGCGGGGTCGGCCAGACCTCGTCGGCGCTGGGCAACGCGCAGCAGCAGCTGTCCGACGCCAACACCAACACCGGCAGCCAGGACAGCGCGCAGAGCTCCCTGCAAAGCGACTACCAGGGCAACCAGCAGGTGGGCTCGCAGGCGGCGGGATCGTCGGGCGGCTCGTCGAGCTCGCAGCCCAAGCTCAGCCTGGCCGGCGCCGGCAGCGCGGCGGTCAACCTGGCGCAGATCGACACCACGGCGCTGCTCGACGGCGCCCGCGTCAGCCTGTCGGCAAGCTCCGGCGCCAGCGTGCAGGCGCTGCGCAGCACGAGTATTTTCGCGGCGGCGGGAAGTGCGGCGCTGAGCCGCAGCGGAGGCGGCGGATCGCAGTATTCGGTGGCCGTCGCCGGCACGCTGGGGCTGAACCTGCTCGACAGCAGCACGCTGGCCGAGGTGCAGGACGCCAGCACCGTGCAGTTGAACGACACCGCGGCGGGGCTGCAGCTGCAGGCGCTGGCCGGCGGGCAGGACGTCGCGGTGGGGCTGGGGCTGGCGGTCAACACCAGCAGCGGGCAGAACGCGCTGGCCTCGATCGCCGGCTCGGGCTCGGCCAGCATCGCCCGCGACACCACCACCGCGCTGCTGTCGGGCAGCCAGGTCGACGGCTCGGGCGCCACCTCCACCGGCGGCGCGCTGGTGCAGGCCTACGACAACACCAGCATCGGCACCGGCGGCGGCGCGCTGTACGCCGGCGGCAAGGCCGGAATCGGCATCGCCGTGACGGTGGCGATGACCGCCGACCAGACCACCGCGCACATCGACGGCGGCAGTGTCGGAGGGCTGTCCACGCTGGGCGTGCAGGCGCTGAGTCCGACGCAGATCGTCTCCGCCGCCGCGGTCGGCGGCTGGGGCGGTTCGCAGCAGAAGCTGTCGCTGGCGGGTTCGGTGGCGGTCGACGAGATCGCCGACACCACGCAGGCGATGGTCGACGGCGGCGCCAGTCTCACGCTGGGCACGCAAGTCACGGTGCAGGGCTCGACGCAGGACGCACCGTCGCTGGACGCCTTGCTGCCCAGCGCCTATACGCTGCCCTTCGATTTCTCGGCGTCGGCGCTGCCCGTGCTGTCCGGCTCGCTGGGCGGCAGCGGAAGCTCCAGCCAGGGCAACAGCACGCCGCAGTTCCAGACCGCCGGCACGACCGCGTCGTCGACCCCGGGGGCCAGCGTGATCACGCTGGCCGGAAGCGTGCAGGGCGGCAGCGGTTCGGCCAGCGTCGGCCTGTCGGCCGTCTACGGCGGAATCGACGACCACGTGAGTTCCTCGCTGTCCGACGCCACCGTGCTGCTCGGCAGCGCGGCGCAGGCCGGCAGCCTGCAGGTCGACGCGAGCAATTCGGCGCGGGTGATCTCGGTGGCGGTGGGGGCCGGCGGCACCACCGGCGACTTCGCCGCGGTCGGCGCCTTCGCCATCAACAACCTCGGCGGCACCACCGATGCCAGCCTGGGCGATTCCGGCGCGCTCGGCGACACCACCGTCGTGCAGGCGACGGGCGGCGCCGCCGCCCCGTCGGTTTCGGTGCAGGCCGGCGACAGCCAGACCGTGTGGTCGGCTGCCGGCGGCTTCGCCTATGGCGACCAGGCCGGAATCGGTGCGGCGCTGTCGCTGAACCTCACCGGCGCGCAGACGCAGGCCGAACTGGCGCACGCCCGTGTCGATGCCGGCTCGCTGGCGGTGCAGGCGCAATCGCAATCGATGCTGGCCACCGGCGCGATGGCGGTGGGAGCGTCGGGCAACACCGGCATCGGCGGCGCGCTCGACCTGAGCATCGACAGCGGCAGCACGCAGTCGCAGATCACCGACTCCGCGTTGAACCTGGGCGGCGCGCTGCTCGACACCGCCGACGACAGCGACCAGATCTGGGACGGCGCCGGCGGCCTGGCGGCCGCCGGCGACGCCGCGGTGGGAATCGCCGCGGCGGTCAACGTGACCAGCCACCAGGTGGACGCCTCGCTCACCGATTCCACGCTGTCGGCCGCCGGCCAGGCGGTCACGGTGAAGGCCACGCGCGAAGGTTTCATCGTCGCCGGCGCGCTCGGCGGCGGCGCCAGCGGCGACATCGCCGCCGGACTGGCGGTGGTGGCCAACGTGGTGAACGACCACGTGCAGGCCACGCTCAGCGGGGTCGACGGCGGCACCGGCTCGCAGGGGCAGCAACTGGCCGCGAGCCTGGGCAGCCTGGATCTGCGCGCCGAGGATTCGGCGCAGGTCTACGCGCTGGGCGGCGAGGCCGCGCTCAGCGGCAATGTCGGGCTGGGCGGTGCGGTGACCGTGAGCTGGCTGGCGGAGAACGTCTCGGCCGCGCTCGACAGCTCCGATCTGGACGTGGGCGGAGCGCTCGATGTGAACGCCTCGGCCACCGGGCAGATGGGCTCGCTGGCCGGTGCGGTGGCCGGCAGCGGCGACGTCGCGCTGGCCGGAGCGGCGGCGGTCGACCTGATCGACAACGGCATCAGCGCCACCGCCAGCGGCGACACGCTGGGCGGCAGCGGCCTGGAGCTCGACGTCTCCGCCAGCGACAACCCGCAGATCGAGTCGCTGGCGGTGGGCGTGGCCGGCTCGGGCACGGTGGCGGGCGGGCTCGGCGTGGCGGTCAACGACATCACCGACAGCACCACCGCGTCGCTGGACGGCGGCAACGTGCAGGCGCAGGACGTCACGGTGCAGGCGAATTCGGATCGCGGCATCTCGACGCTGGCCTGCGGGGTGGCGATCTCGGGAGTCGCCGGCGGCGCCGGGGCGCTGGCCACCGACGTGCTTCAGGGCACCACCACCGCCGACATCGTCGGCGGCGCGCAGGTCACCGCGCAGAACGACGTGGGGGTGCTGGCTGGAGATGTCAACACCATCACCGCGTCCACCGGAGCGCTGGGCGTGGGCCTGACCGGCGTCGGCGCCGGCCTGGGGGTCACCGTCGATCTGCTGCAGGACGACACCTCGGCCTATGTCGGAGCGGGTTCCGGAGCCACCTCGGTGAATGCGCTGGCGCTGGGCAGCCAGGGTCAGCAGGTGGACGGCGGATCCCTGTCCTCCAGCCCGGACGTGCAAGGGATCGAGTCGTACTCGGCGTATGTCGCGCCGAGCCTGCAGGAGACCCAGGTCACGGTCCACGGGCTGGCCATCGACGCGCAGTCGCTCAACAGCGTGACCGGGCTGAGCGCGTCGGCGGCGATGGCCTTCGATCCCTTCGGCTCCGGAGCCCTCGACGCCAGCGCCGTGACCAACGTGCTGGGCGGCACCACCAGCGCCTACAGCGACGGCGCCTCGCTGGACACCGCCTCCGGTGCGTCCACGCAGCAGGCCCTGAGCATCCTCGCGGGGCGCCACGACTTCGCCGCCGACCTGGTGTTCGGCGCCGCCGCAGGAGCCACCGACGTGGCCGCCAGCGGCGCGCTGGGCGTCGACACCTTCGACGCCACCACCCAGGCCTACGTGCTGGGCGGCCAGGTGCAGCCGCTGGGTGCGCTGGACATCGAGGCCCACGCCTCGCAGGACAGTTTCGGCCTGGGAGCCGGACTGTCGGCGGCGCTGGCCGGTGCCGCCGGCACCGCGATGGTCGACGTGTTCGACGCCACCACGCAGGCCTGGGCGCAGGGCGCCACGCTGTCGGCCGGGTCGATGTCGATCGACGCCGACGGGCGCACGTCGATGAACCTGCTCAGCGGCTCGGCGGCGGTCGGCGCCGTCGGCGCGGCCGGCACCTTCCTGATGGTCGACGGCACCAACACGACCCAGGCCTGGCTCGGCGACGCCACCGGGAAGACGACGACCAGCCTGAGCCTGGGCGGCGGCGCGCTGCAGGTGCAGGCGCAGTCGAACAACACCCTGTGGACCCTCGCGGTCAGCGGCGCCGCCGCCGGCGCGGCGGCCGTCGCCGGGCAGGCCAGCGCGCTGGTGCTGGACAACACCACGCAGGCCACGGTGGCCGACGCCGCAGTGAGCGGGGCCTCGCGCGTGACCGTCAACGCGCAGGACGACACCAGCGTGCAGACCTACGCCGGCGCGCTGGCCCTGTCGCTGGTCGGCACCGGGGTCGGTGCCGGCGCCAGCGTGGCGGTGTTCCACGACACCGTGGCCGCGGCCATCGACAACAGCCAGGTCGACGCCACCGGCACCATCCTGGTGGAGGCCAGCGCCACCAAGCAGGCGCAACTGGTCACCGCCACCGCGGGAGTCGGCGGCAGCGCCGGAATCGGCGGTGCCGCCGGACTGCTGCTGCTGGGATCCGGCGACACCGGCCAGGCGATGGGCGCGCTCGATTCCAACGGCTCGGGAACGCTGGCCAGCCAGAGCCAGACCAGCAGCGCGGGCAACAGCGCCAGTGCGGACTCGAGCCTGAGTTCCTCGCAGCAGTCGCAGATCTCCACGGCCACCAGCTTCGACCTGGGCGGCGCGGTCGACGCGCCGCTGCAGGACGCCACCACCGCCACGGTCAGCGGGGGCTCGCTGCAGGGCGACAGCGTGCAGGTCGAGGCCACCGACACCACCGTCACGCAGAACATCGCCGGAGCCGCCGGCCTCGGCGGCGGCATCGGGCTGGGCGGCGCGATCGCGGTGACGCGTGTCTACGACACCGTCGAGGCCTCGATCCAGAACGCCGCGGTGACCGCAGCGTCGGTGCAGGTGTCGGCGCTGGCGCAGGACGGCAGCACCTCCTATGGCGACCACGCGGTGGATACCGAGGCCTACGCCGGCGGTGCCGGGCTGGCCTTCGGCCTGGGCGCGGCGATCGCCGACGGCGCGGTGGACAACACGGTGCAGGCCGGCATCAGCGGCGGTTCGCTGACGGGTGAACCCCCGCCGCCCCCGCCGACCACGGGTGGCGGCGGCAGCGCGCCGAACACGGTGAGCGTGCCCAGCGGCGGACTGCCGGGGGCCCCGGCGCCCGGCGGCGGCGGCATGTTGTCGGATAGCGGCGGCACCGGCGGCACGGGGGGCACGGGGGGCACGGGGGGCACCGGCGGCACCGGCGGCACCGGCGGCACCGGCGGGTCGAACCCGTCGGGAGGCGGCAGCGTCACCCCGCCGCAGGGCAGCGTGAGCATCGGTGCGCAGGACGACGAGTCGGTGCATGTCGTCGGAACCGGCGCGGCAGGCGGCGCGGCGGCCGTCGGCGTGGTGGTCGCCGATGCCTCGCGCACGAGTTCGGTCAGCGCCAGCTTCGACACGCAGGCCAACGACTATCTGGGCGCGACGATCCAGGCCATCGGTGACGGGGCGGTGTCGGGCGAGGCCACGGGTGCGACCGCGGGGATCCTCTCCGGCGCGGCCGCGGTGGCCAGCGCGCAGGACCAGTCCAGCGAGACGGCGGGTTTCGCGGGCGGCGCGGTGTTCACCGGGATCGGCAGCGACGGCGTGCAGGTGTCGGCCACCGACACCCCGCAGGCCGATGCCACGGCCACCGGGGTCGCCGTGGGCGGGGCCGCGCTGGGTGCTTCGGTGGCCACGGCCACCGTCGACCCCGAGGTCCACGCCAACGTGGGCGACGGCGCGGTACTGGCCGGCGCCGGAGGGCTGCAGCTCAGCGCCGAACTGCAGGTGGGCGCCGCACCGCAGGCCCAGGCCTCGTCGACCACCGGATCGGGCGGGCTGCTGGTGGGGGCCGACGCCTCCACCGCCACCGCGACCAACACCGCGCATGTGAACGCCAGCCTGGGCAACGCCGTGGCCTTGCCGCTGGGCGCGGTGGTGGTGCAGGCGCTCGACAACACCTCGCAATGGGCCGATGCCAGCGGCGTGGCCGTCGGCGGCGCGCTGGGCGTGGGCGCCTCCACCTCCGAGGCCGACGCCAACACCGTGACCAGCGCGGGAATCGGCGAGAACCTTGTGTTTCCTGTCGATCTGGTGGGACAGCAGCCCATCCCGCAGGGCTCGGACTTCTCGCTCGACGCCATCGGCAACGACACCAACGTCGCGCTGGCCACCGCCGGCAGCGGCGGGGTGGTCGCCGGCGACGCGGCCAGTGCCGGCACGGCGGACCAGTCCAGCACCAGCGTGCAGGTTCCGGCCACCAGCGTGTTCACCGCCGGGCAGATCAGCCTGAAGGCCGAGCACACCACCAACTACGTCGCGCAGAGCAATAGCGTGAACGCCGGCGCGGTCGGCGCCAGCGGGGCCTTGTCGAGCAACCAGATCGCCGCGCAGACCACGCTGGACATCGCCGCCGGAGCCTCGCTGATCGGCAGCGGACTCGACGTCACCGCAGCCGATCTGACCAACGAGCTGCCCACGCCCGACGGCGGCGCCAACGCGGACGGCGCGTCGGGGGGCATCGCCAACGGCACCGCGGTGTACAGCGACACGGTGATCAACGACTCCGCGCTGGTCGACATCGGACTGAACCCGACGAACGGGCAGAGCACCAACCTGCAGGTCATCGGCAATCCGCTGGACAACCCCGGGCGCATGACCATCCGCGCCTACAACAGCGCCACCGGCGCGGACACGGCCGTGCTCAGCACCGGCGGGGCCATCGAGGGCGCCTACGCCGAATCCGACCTCAGCGCCACCTTCGACGACTCGGTGATGTTCGGCAGCAGCGTGGCGGCGTCGAGCGCGGGCAACCTGATGGTGGGAACCTACAGCCTGGACACCGCCACCACCTCCACCGACGTCCACATCTACGGCGGCGTCGGCGCCGGCGGCGGTCGCAGCAGCAACTCGGTCACGGTGGCGCAGCAGGTGGACATCGCCGGCGGCGACAAGCTCAGCGCCGACGGCAACCTCGACGTCTACGCCGGCCAGAGCCCGCAAGGCCTGTGGACCACCACGCTGCAGCCGGTGGCCACCACCGAGGTCTACAACGAGACGGCGGTTCCGGTGACCGTGACCAACACCGGCAGCGCCTCGGTCAGCGCCGACGCCCAGCTGAACATCCGATCCGGCGCGGTGCTGAGCTCGGTGCTGGACACCTACCTCGGCGCCTACCGCGGCCAGCTCGCCCCCAGCGGCAAGGGTTCGGGCCACAACCCCTACCTGCAGGTGGTCAACGCCACCAGCCACGACGACCACAGCCAGCTCGATGCCACCGCGACCCTGCTGCTCGACGGCAGTGTCAGCGCGGGGATCCTGCACGACCAGACCCTGAGCATCGACTCCGCCGGCAACATCACCCAGAACCCCGACAGCCAGATCGGCTACACGGCGGGCCAGGTCAACGCCTACGCCCAGGTGCAGCAGGAGATCGCGCAGCTGCAGCAGCAGCAAAGCCAGCTCGATCCGTCGAGCAGCGCCTACCAGAACCTGCAGGATCAGATCAACGTGCTGGACGTGCAGCTCAAGGCGGTCAGCGACACGCCGACCCCGGCGCTGCAGTTCAACGACATCTTCGCCGCCGGCGGCAATGTCACCGTCCACGCCGAGCAGTTCCAGGGCTCGGGCAGCCTCTCCGCCTACGGCTCGCCGACCATCAGCATTTCCAACGCCAGCCACTACGACCTGTACTTCAACGCGCTGAACATTCCCGACAACAGCGGCGGCAATGTGTTCTACACCGGGCAGGCGGCGGCCGCGCCGACCGGCATGCAGGTGCAGGACTCCACCGCCAACGCCCCCGGGGTGATCCGCATCGACGACAGCGCGCCCGCGTCCGGGGCGCCCGCGCCCAACATCTTCCTCAACGGCGCGGTGGAGAACCTGGGCGGGCAGATCCAGATCACCAACCAGACGGGCAGCATCTTCCAGTTCGGCGACGTCAGCGGCGCGCAGGTCACGCTGTATGCCCCCAACGGCACCTACGTGGTCAACAACCCCGGCGGCTTCTACCAGCTGGCGTCACCGATCTCCGCGTGGAGCGGGGTGCAGTGGTTCCCCTCCAGCACCACCGAGGCGATCGCCTACGTGGCCAACTCGGTGTTCGACGCCAGCGGGGCGCCCATCGACCTGACCGGCTACCTGCTGAACGCCGGAGCCGGCGGCGCCTACACCAGCGTGCTGTTCTACAACCTGGGCAACAACTCGGCCGGTTCGAACCCCGACCCCGGGCTGTACACCTACCCCTTCCACGGCAGCTTCTACTACCAGCCGGTGCCGGTGGAGACCCTGTTCCGCAACGCCAGCTACCAGGCGGCGGGCAGCACCAGCTCGGCGACCTTCGGCGGCGAGGTGGCGATCAACGCGAAGTACGTCGACGTCAACGGCGAGATCCGCAGCGGGCGCTACAACGACTGGTCGGTCAACCTCGACAGCACCATCGCGCAGCAGATCAGCTCGGACCAGAGCGCCTACGACGCCCACGGCGGACCGTCGCTCTACACCCTCGGCGGCCTGCAGGTCTACGCGGCCAACTGCGCGGGCTGCCAGCAGCAGGTCATCGGCGCGCAGTACGACGCGGTCAACAAGCAGATCATCCTGAACTCGGTGAACTCCGGCGGCGGCGGCTACGTGCTGCTGGAGGGCGACATCCTGAGCACCACGCAGACCGGCAACATCACGGTCAGCGACGGCTACGGCCATGTCTACGTGGGCAACAGCACCGGGGTGCCCGTGGTGGTGAACAACATCTCCACCGGCAACGCCAATTCGGCCGAGGTGAAGATCGTCGACACCGCCAAGACCGGCTACCAGGGGCGCGCGCTGACCAGCTGGTACGTCTACCGACTGGGCGACGGACTGTACACCTACGACAACGCCAACAACGGCGCGGCCAGCCTCGGCGGCTGCGCGCAGCAGGGGGCCTGCCCGGAGCAGTTGTCGTACTCGCCCACGGCCACCACCTCCACCTACGACCCGCTGGCGGGGCAGCGCTACCAGTGGACCGAGACCACCTACCTGACGCGCACCTACACGCCGCCGAGCTCGAGCTGGTTCCAGGCCGCGGTGAGCAATTGGGCGTGGGCCGACGCCTCCAACCAGCCCACCGGCGGGCAGCCGATCTGGTACACCAGCAGCAGCGTGCTGCAGGGCCAGGACAACAGCACCCTGCCGTTCTTCCGCGAGGACGTCTCGGGTGCATACGGCTACTACACCGAGAACGTCCAGTACCACAAGGGCAACTGGGGCTTCCCGGAGCCTCCGCAGCCCTGGATCTACCACATCGTCGACTGGGCGCGCCTGACCCTGACCAGCAGCATCGACGCGTCCAACTCGATCGGCATCGATTTCACCGGCAACCCGCAGGGCAGCATCACGGTGGCTTCCGACGCCGCGGTGAGCGTCGCCGGGCGCCTGTACAACCCCGGCGGTCCGACCTCGATCACGTCGACCCAGGGCGGCATCACGCAGACCGCGCAGGGTTCGATCGACACCCAGAGCCTGGACCTGCAGGCCGCTGCCGGCATCGGCAGCGCGGGTCAGGCGCTGCAGCTCAGTCTCAATGGCGGCGCGCTGCAGGCGGGCAGCGCTTCCGGTGACATCGACGTCAGCGCCACCGGCGACCTGCCGCTGCTGCGGGTGGCTGCGGGCGGCGCGATCAATCTGTCGGCGCAGGGCTCGATCAGCGCCGCCGGCGCTGCCGCGAGTCCCTTGCTCACGGGCTCGCAGATCAGTCTGGACAGCCAGTCGGGGAGCATCGGCAGCAGTGCCCAGCCGTTGACCGTGCAGGGTCTGAGCTCGGTCGATGCCTACGGCGCCACGGTGGGCGGGCTGGTCAACGCCAGCGCGCCCGGCGACATCGTGCTCGAAGCCCCGACCGGCGACCTGCGCGTGGGCAGCGTGGACTCGTCGGCAGGCAGCGTCAGCCTGGCCGCGCCGAACGGCGCGCTGGTCGACGGACTGCAGGGCAGCAGCGACACCACCTCGCTGAGCCAGGCCGAGAACACCTGGAAGACGCTGGGGCTGCTGGGCACCTACGACAACGTCGACTACGGCGGCCAGGCCGCGGTCCAGGCCGACACCATCAAGCCCTACGAGCAGCAGGTGGACCGCGCCTACCAGAGCTACTGGCAATTGCGCGCGCACGCCGCGATCGGCGCCGACGGCAGTGTCGGCCTGGATTCCGCGCAGCAGCAGTTCTTCACGCCGATGCTGCAGGCACTGGGCATCTCCAGCCCCAGCGCGGCCCAGGTGACCGGCTATGTGCAGCAGCAATACGACGCCGTCGCGCAGACCCTGTCGCAGGCGCTGGGCAGCGGCTGGGCCCAACTGCCGGCGCTGCAGAGCTACCAGCAGGGCTACCAGTACAGCGCTCCGCAAAGCGTGGTGGACCAGCTCGGCTACGGCGGGGTGTGGACGCCCAGCGAACTGCTCTACCAGATCAATGCCGACGCACTCAAGCCGGCAGCCGGTTCGGGCCAGTTCCTGGCGCAGTCGGCCAACGTCAGCGCGACCAACATCGACCTCAGCGCCGGCCAGGGCATCGGCAGTCTGAGTCAGCCGCTGACCATCACGCTCCCGGCCCCCGGCCAGACCCTGGTGCTCGACGCGGCCGAGCGCAATGCCCTGGCTTCGGCGCAGGCGCCGGGGGACGTCAGCGTGGTCTACGACGCCGGCGGACAGGCCATCGCGCTGCAGGTGCGCCAGACCACTCCGCTGGTCGTCGATCCCACGCAAGGCCTGTCGGCGCAGTCCGGCGGCGTGGCCTTCCTGCAGTCCAACGGGGGTCTCAGCCTGCGCGCAGTCAGCGCACAGGGCGACGCGCAACTGCTCGCGCAAGGCTCGATCGAGGCCGCGGCGAGCGCCGCCGCAGCCCCGTTGATCCAGGCCGGCGGCAGCCTCGAGCTGCAGTCCCTCGACGGCGCGCTGGGCAGTTCCGCCGACCCGCTGAGCCTGGCCATCGGCGGCCCGCTGGGTTCGGCCAGCGCCTACGCCGGCATGTACCTGACGCAGACCTCCGGCGACCTGCTGCTGGGCAACCTGTACTCCGGCGGCCCGATGGTGCTGGCGACGCCGCAGGGCAGCCTGCTGTCGGACTTCCCCGCCGGCAACGACGCCCTGCACATCCAGGGCGACGGCATCACCCTGCAGGCCGCCGGCTCGCTGGGGGCGGCCGGCATGCCGCTGCTGCTCGACGCGGGCAGCGGGGTGCTGGTGGGAAGCGCCTCGTCGGCCGTGGTGATCGACGATCCGCTGGGCAAGCTGGACGTGGCCAACCTGCGCTCCAGCGCTGGCGGGATCGCGCTGACGACCGCCGGCGACCTGCTGCTGGGCCAGCTGCAAAGCGGCCTGCAGCAAGGCGACGCGTTCGCGCTGTACGCGGGCGGCAACATGCTCGCCGACGGCAGCTCCGGCGTGCAGCTGACGGCCGGGAGTTCGGCGGCGCAGGCCGTGCTCGACGCCGGCGGCAGCATCGGTGCGTCGGCGCAGCCGCTGCAGCTGCTGCTGCCGGAGTTCAGCGCCAGCGCCGGCGGCGACATCTACCTGCATGACCTGGAGTCGGCGCAGGTGCCCACGCTGGATGCCGCGGGCGACGCGGCGCTGCAGGTCGACGGCACGCTGGTGTTCGGCCAGGCGC
>JAKBBQ010000062.1 GCA_021808405.1 Pseudomonadota bacterium
TGCGACCTGCTGCTGCTCAGCCAGCCGTATTTCGACTCCTCGCAGTCGCCGAACGTCGGCTTCGTGTCGCAGTTGCTGGTCGACGCGAGTTGTCCGCTGCTGTTCGTGCCGCGGCCGCAGGAGCTGGGCAGGCAGGCCGGCTCGGCCGTCCTGGTGGCATGGGACGGCGGGCGCGAAGGAGCGCGGGCGATGCGCGATGCGCTGCCGCTGCTGCAGCGCGCGCGCAGCGTCTGGGTGTACGCCTACGGCGACCCGCGGGGCGCCGGCGCGCAGTCGCTGGAGGCGGCCTGCGGCTACCTGCGCCGCCACGGCGTCGAGCCGCGGCATGCGCTGCAACGCATGGGTGACGCCGACTACGGCCAGCGCGCTACCATGGCTTCGACCCTGCTCGACGCCGGAGTGGCCGAGCTGCTGCTCAGCGATGCCGCCGAGCTCGGCGCCGACCTGCTGGTGATGGGGGCGTACGGCCATTCGCGGGCGCAGGAGTGGCTGCTCGGCGGGGTGACTCGCTCGCTGTTGAGCTCGATGACCCTGCCGGTGCTGATGTCGCATTGACCGCTGGCGAGGTCGCCCCCCGGCTCGGCCGCGCCACCCCCGCAGTCCGCCGCCATGCCCCCTGCCGCGTTCAAGGACCATTTTTCCTCCCGCGCCGCCGACTATGCGCGCTGGCGCCCCGCCGAGTACCCGCCGCAGCTGACGCGCTGGCTCGCCGGGCAGGCCCCGGCGCGCGCGCTGGCGCTGGACTGCGGCTGCGGCAGCGGGCAGTTCTCGACCCTGCTGGCGGGGCAGTTCGAGCGGGTGGTGGCCACCGATGCCAGCGCGCAGCAGCTGGCGCAGGCCCAGGCTCACCCGCGGGTGAGCTACCGCGTCGCGGCGGCCGGGCACAGCGGCCTGGACGACCGCAGCGTCGACCTGGTGAGCGCGGCGCAGGCCGCCCACTGGTTCGACCTGCCGGCCTTCTACGCGGAGGCGCGCCGGGTGCTCAAGCCGCGCGGCTGCCTGGCGCTGGTCAGCTACGGCGTGGCCCGGCTCGACGGTGCGCCGGGCCAGGTGCTGCGCGAACTCCACGACCGGCTGCTGGGCCCGTACTGGCCGCCCGAGCGTCGGCATGTCGAAACCGGCTACCGGCTGCTGGACTTTCCCTTCGACGAACTGGCCGCGCCTGAACTGCAGATGCGCGCGCAATGGACCCTGCCGCAGATGCTGGGCTACATCCGCACCTGGTCGGCGCTGCGCCGCGCGCAGGCCGAACACGGGCCCGGCGTGGCCGACGAAGTCCTGCATCGACTGGGGGCCGCCTGGGGCGACGGCACGCGGCCGCGCTCGATCCGCTGGCCGCTCAGCCTGCGGGTGGGGCTGCTTGGCGGCTGAAGGCGCGGCAGCGGGCTCAGCCGCCATGGCCTGCGCTGGCGGCGCGGACATGGTCGACGATGTGGCGCACCAGTTCGGCCGCGCGCGCGCCGACGATCTGGTGCGCCAGCCCGGGCAGGGTCAGCAGGCGAGCGCCGGCAATCAGCTCGGCCGTGGCGCGCCCTCCACTGGGGTGCACCATCAGGTCGCGCTCGCCGTGCAGCACCAGCGTGGGCGCGCGGATGCGCCGCAGCTGCGCGCTGCGGTCGCCGGACTTCTGGATCGCTGCGACCTGGCGCGCCGTGCCCGCTGCGTCGACCCGGGCACCCGCGCGCAGCCAGGCGCGGCGCGCGTAGTCGGTCCATTCCTCGACGGCCCCGGGTTCGTCGGCGTTGCCGATGTGGCGCATGATCGCCAGGTACTGCGCGACCGCCTGGTCGGCGCTGCCGGGCAGCGGCTGGAACAGCCGGGCGATGGTCGACGGCGCCGGCTGCCCGACGCGCCGGGATCCGGTGCTGGAAAAAATCGAGCACAGGCTGCGCACCCGCTGGGCATGGCCCGCGGCCAGGCATTGGGCGATCATTCCGCCCATGGACATTCCCACCACATGCGCGCTGCGCAGTTGCAGCCGCTCGAGCAGCCCGGCCATGTCGTCGGCCATGTCCTCCAGCGCATAGGCCGATGCCGGCGGCAGCCACAGCAATTGGCGCAACCGCCCCGGCGGCGCGTCCGTCGCATGCGACGACAAGCCGCTGTCCCGGTTGTCGACCGCGATCACCCGCAACCCGGCATCGACCAGCCCGCGCACGAAGGCGTCGGGCCAGGCGATCAGCTGCAGCCCGAGCCCGGCGATCAGCAGCACCGGCTCGGCGGCCGCATCGCCCCAGCTGCGCCAGCAGATGTCGATGCCGCGCCCGACCTCGGCGATGCGCTCGTCGACTGCGCGACCGGGCCGCGCAGCCGCACCCGCACCCGCGCCTGCGCTCAAGGCAGGATCACCACCGAGCCATGGGTGGCGCGCGCCTGCGCCGAGCGGTGCACCGCCGCGATGTCGTCCAGCCGGTACCTGGCGCTGACCTCGGCGCGAACCCAGCCGCGCTCGATGGCCTCGAACAGCTCGGCGGCGTGGGCACGCAGCCCGGCCGGATCGGCGTTGTGGGGAAACACCGACGGACGGGTGAGGAACAGGCAGCCCTTGCGGCTCAGCAGTTCGGGATCGAAGGGCGCCACCGGACCCGACGCCGCGCCGTACAGCACGACCAGCCCGAAGGGCGCCGCGCAATCGAGCGAATGCTCGAAGGTGGCGCGCCCCACCGAGTCGTAGACCACGTCGGCCTTGCGCCCGTCGTTGGCCTCGAGCAGGCGCTCGACCCACCCCGGCTGGCTGTAGTCGACCGCGACGTCGGCGCCGGCCGCGCGGGCGAGATCGCAGCGCGTCGGCGAGCCGGCGGTGGCCAGCACCCGCGCCCCCAGCGCCTTGGCCCAGCCGCACAGGATCTGCCCCACCCCGCCGGCGGCCGCGTGCACCAGCACGACATCGCCAGCCTGCACGCGGTGGGTGATGCGCACCAGGTACTGCGCGGTCAGGCCCTTGAACAGCACCGCCGCCGCCTGCTCGTCGCTGATCGTCGGCGGAATCGCCACCAGCTTGTCGGCCGGCACGTTGCGGGCATCGGCATAGGCCCCGATGCCGGCGTTGATGCAGGCCACGCGGTCGCCGACGCGCAGGCCCTGCACCCCCGGACCCAGCGCCTCGACCACCCCGGCGGCCTCGTGGCCCAGGCCGCTGGGCAGCGGCAGCGGGTACAGCCCCTGGCGCTGGTAGATGTCCAGGTAGTTGAAACCGATCGCCGTCTGGCGCAGGCGCGCCTGCCCGGGCCCCGGCGCGCCGAGTTCGACCTGCTCGACCCGCATGACCTCCGGCCCGCCGACCTCGTGGATGACAACCCGCCTTGCGATGGACATGTCTGCAATTCCTCCTGCTGTTGCGGCGCCGCCGCGGCTCGGACGGCGCGAGCGTCCGATTGTCCTGCAAACCGCCGCGGCCGGCGCAGGCATTTCCAGGGCCTGCTAACCTGCACGCCATGCCTTCCGCTGCCCAGCCCGACCCCGGGCAACCCGCGTTGCGCATCGCGCAACTGACCAAGACCTACGCCACCGGATTCCAGGCGCTCAAGTCGATCAGCCTGGACATCCGCCGCGGCGAGATCTTCGCGCTGCTCGGCCCCAACGGCGCCGGCAAGACCACGCTGATCAGCATAGTCTGCGGCCTGGTGAACCCCAGTTCCGGCCGTGTCAGCGTCGAGGGCCACGACATCGGCCGCGACTACCGGGTCACCCGCTCGCTGATCGGACTGGTGCCGCAGGAGCTGACCACCGACGCCTTCGAGACGGTGTGGGACACCGTCAGCTTCAGCCGCGGGCTGTTCGGCAAGCGCCCGGACCCGTCGCACATCGAAAAGGTGCTGCGCGACCTTTCGCTGTGGGACAAGAAGGACAGCCGGCTGCGCACGCTGTCCGGAGGCATGAAACGGCGGGTGCTGATCGCCAAGGCGCTGGCGCACCAGCCGCGCATCCTGTTCCTCGACGAGCCGACCGCCGGGGTCGACGTCGACCTGCGCAGGGACATGTGGCAGCTGGTGCAGCAGCTGCGCGAGTCCGGGGTCACGGTGATCCTGACCACCCACTACATCGAGGAAGCCGAGCAGATGGCCGATCGCATCGGCATCATCCACCGCGGCGAGCTGATCCTGGTGCGCGACAAGGCCGAGCTGATGCGCGAGCTCGGCCGCAAGCAGCTGCGGCTGCAGTTGCGCGGGCCGCTGCGCGAGCTGCCCGCCGCGCTGGCCGGGATCGGCCTGCAGCTGGCGGCCGACGGCACCGAGCTGCACTACACCTACGACACCCAGGACCAGGGAGCCGGGATCGGCGAGCTGCTGGAGCGGCTGCACGCGGCAGGCGTGGCCTTCAGCGACCTGCACACCAGCGAAAGCTCCCTGGAAGACATCTTCCTCAGCCTGGTCCACGAACAGCCATGAACCTGTACGCAGTGCGCTCGATCTACCGCCAGGAAATGGCCCGCACCCGGCGCACGGTCATGCAGAGCGTGATCTCCCCGGTGATCTCCACCTCGCTGTACTTCGTGGTGTTCGGCGCTGCGATCGGCTCGCGCATGCACGCGGTCGGCGGGGTCAGCTACGGCGCCTTCATCGTCCCCGGGCTGATCATGCTGTCGCTGCTGACCCAGAGCATTTCCAACGCGTCCTTCGGCATCTACTTCCCCAAGTTCACCGGCACCATCTACGAGCTGCTGTCGGCCCCGGTTTCCTACCTGGAGATCGTGCTGAGCTACGTCGGCGCCGCGGCGACCAAGTCGGTGGCGCTGGGGCTGATCATCCTCGCCACGGCAAGGCTGTTCGTTCCCCTGCGGATCGATCACCCGGTGTGGATGGTGGGCTTCCTGCTGCTGACCGCGGTGACCTTCAGCCTGGTGGGATTCATCATCGGCATCTGGGCCGACGGTTTCGAGAAGCTGCAGGTGGTTCCGCTGCTGATCATCACCCCGCTGACCTTCCTCGGAGGCAGCTTCTACTCCATCGACATGCTGCCGGCGCCGTGGCGCACGGTCGCGCTGTTCGACCCGGTGGTCTACCTGATCAGCGGCTTCCGCTGGAGCTTCTACGGCCAAGCCGACGTCGGAGTCGGCCTCAGCGTGGCGATGACCGCGGGCTTCCTCGCCGCCGCGCTGGCGGTGGTGGCCTGGATCTTCCGCACCGGCTACCGGCTGCGGCCCTGAGCGTCGCGGCGTGAACGCAACAGGCGCCCACCGGCCCGGTCATCGGCCTTCTATACTGTCGTCGCAAGCAACTTCGGCAAACAGTTGATGCGCCGCACCGACGCCCTGCGGTACCCTGCAGCTGCCCCCGCGAAAGCCAGACGACTTGGCGCCGAGGGCCTCGCGGCGCCTACCCTGCGCGCGGTCGCGCGACTTCCGAGACGGTGATGGACCAGGACTCGCGGGCGGGCGTCGAGGGGCGCGACCAGGCTGCGTATGGTGCGCAGGCGAGGGATCTGCTGCGACGCGTGGCCGGGCATTTCCAGGGGGTGGGGGACGACTTCGTCGACTCCTTCTACGGCAGCCTGGTGCAGGCCCAGCCGGCAGGCGACATCCTTCGCGTTCTCGGCGAAGCCGGAATGCGCTCGCTCAAGCACCAGCAGTCCGCGCACCTGCGCTTCCTGGTCGCCCCCGACACCAGCCGCGAGCAACTTTTGCAGCGCGCCGAGATGGTCGGCAGGATCCACGCGCTGGTCGGCGCCGGAAGCTCGCTGCTGGTGCGTGGGCACTCGCTGTACCGCACGCTGCTGGCCGCGGTCACCGCGGGCAGCGACCTCGATTCCGAGCAGCGCTATGCCCTGTCGCGCATCGTCGAGCAGCGCCTGCAGGACGACGTGCAGCGCCAGACCGAGGCCGCCGAGCGGGTGCAGGCCAGCTACTGGAGCATCCTGTCGCGTCCTTACGCTGCCACCGGCGCGCCGTGGCCCGACGCGTCGGCCGAGGAACTCGAGGCGCTGGGCGCGCTGCCGGGGATCCGCGCCGCGCTGCTGCTGCGGCTGCGCCAGGACGGCGTGCTGACGGTGGAGCGCAGCGCCGGCGGCCACGCGCGCGACATCGCCGAAGTCATGCAGGGGCCGCACACCAGCGTGCTCATCGACCCCGACTCACCGCGCGGCCAGGGCCTGGTCGCGCTGGCCTGGCGCAGCCTGCTGCCGCAAAGCACCGCCAGCTACGCCAACGACCCGCGCCTGGCCTTCTGGGCCGAGCACGCCAGGCGGCTGGGCGTGCAGTCGAGCTTCGCGCTGCCGGTGCTCGACGCCGAGGGCCACGCGGTGGCCTGCGTCTACCTGTACGGCGCCTACCCCAACCAGTTCGAGGCCGACTGGATGCGCGAGTTCGGCCGCGGACTGCAGCGCAGGTGGGAACAGACCTGGCAACGCTGCCGCGCCGGCAATGCCTACGCGCTGCCGCAGGAACTGGCGGAAACGTACCGCAAGCGCATGTTCGGCGGCGGACTGGAGATGTACCTGCAGCCGGTGGTCGACCTGCGCAGCGGCCAGGTGCATTCGCTGGAGGCGCTCGCTCGGCTGCGCATGCCCGACGGCTCGATCATCGGGCCGTCACAGTTCCTGCCGCTGCTGGGCAACACCGAACTCGACCAGTTGTTCCGGCTCGGGCTGCGCCAGGTGCTGGCGTGGCTGGCCAGGCAGCCGGCGCAGCGCTCTCACCTGACGGCGTCGCTGAACCTGGCGCCGTCGACCCTGCTCAACCCCGATTGCCTCGACTGGGTCGCGCAGGGGCTGGACGCCCACGGACTGCCGGCGCGGCGGCTGCAGATCGAGTTGCTGGAGACCCAGGAGCTGCACTCCCCGGCGCAACGCCAGAACATCGACCGACTGGCCCGCCTGGGCGTGCGGCTGGCGATGGACGACCTCGGCTCGGGCTACAGCAGCCTGGAGAGGCTGTCGCGCCTGCCCTTCGACGTGATCAAGATCGACCAGGGCCTGCTGGCCAACCTGCGCACCCATCCGGTGCGGGTGCTCAGCCTGGTCGGCTCGTTGATCCAGATGGCCCACGACCTGCACCGCGAGGCCGTGGTCGAGGGCCTGGAGGACGCCGACGCGGTCGAGGCGGTGGGCCTGCTCGGCGCCGCCTACGGCCAGGGCTTCGGGCTGTGCACCCCGCTGCCGCTGCCGGCCATCGACGGCTGGCTGGACGGCCACCGGGCTGCTCCGCCGGCCGCCGGAGTGCGCAGCGCGCTGGGGGCGCTGGCGTACCACTGGCGCTACATGCGCGGGCGCGGCGCGCCGACGCTGCACGAACAGTTGGCGACCTGCCCGCTGACCGGTTTCCTGCACGAGGCGGCCCCGCACGACCCCGAAGCCGCGCGACGCCACGCCCAGTTGCACGCGGGCGACGACGTCGACACCGCGGCCCACTGGCTGCGCGAGTGGCTGGTGCGCCGCGTCACCCAGGGCTGAAGGCGTGAACCTTCCGAGCGCCTGGGCTCAGGTCGCGGCGCGCCGCAGCACCTCGATGGTCCTGCGCTGCGGATCGACTCGCACCCAGTCTCCGGTGCGCACCACCTCGGCGGGGTCGCGCGACCAGCCTTCGGTGATGGTGATGCCGGCGAACACCGCGCCCTGCACCATGACCGGGTTGGTGACCCCGAACACGAAGGCCTTGGGCGCGATGCCCTTGTGCTTGATGTCGTAGAAGGCCCAGCCGGCAGCGATGCCTCCCTTGGCCGTCGGGAAGAAGCAGATCTTGTCGCGGATGTTGGTTCCCTCGAGCTTGTGCCCGGGCTTGGTGATCTCGCCGCTCCAGCGGTCGAGGTCGTAGCGTGGGGAGAAACCCTCCTGGGAAACGACGGCCTCGCCCTCGACCACGGGGCCGAAGGCTCGCTCGACGGTGATGGTCTGGATCGAATCGCTCATGGTGCGTACCGTGGGTGGAGGTCTCAGGCCAGGTGCCCGCTGCAGGCGATGTCCACGCAATCCTGGGTGGTGCGCAGGATGGTGTTGAAGCGGTGCGCGCCGATGATGTTGACGATCTTCGCCGAGTTGGAAACCATGTTGGTCCAGCCGTTGCGGCGCCTCATCTCCGACAGGTTCTCGAGGATGTAGAAACACACCCCCTCGAGCACCGTGACCCCCGCGTCTTCCAGGGCCTGCAGGTAGCCCAGGTTGGCCGCGCTGGCCTTCACCGAGGTCGCGGTGGTGACGAACACCTGGGTCCCCGGGTGCACCTTGCGGCCCGCGAAACGCGCGGCCAGGTCCTTCATCTCCAGCAGCGACAGCTGCGGGCCGGAGAACACCACCAGGTTGGCGCTGCCGTCGCCCAGTCCGTAGCCCCGGTAGACGCCGCGCAGGTCCTCGTCGGTGATGGTCCAGGCCGGCGGCGGCGTCTGCGCGCCGAAGGCGGCCTGCAGCGTGGGCGCCTCCGGGGTCACGCCGACCATGTGGAACATCGCCATCGAGCCGTAGCTGGCCAGCGCGCAGCCCAGGTGCTTGAGTTCGTCCGCGGTGGGGGCGCGGCGCAGGCCGTCGAACACCGGCACCGCGTAGTAGTTCTGGTTGCGCTCGCCGACGATCTTGCCGATGGCTCCCCAATCGGCGAGGTCGTCGAGCCGGCAATCCAGCCGCACATGCAGGGTGCCGCGGCGGTGGGCGTCGAGGTGGAAGCCGTACTCCGGCGTGCGGCCGGTCACCGCGGCGGCCAGCGCCGAGGGCCCTCCCTCGAAATTGCTGCGCGCGCCGAACACCGAATTGGCATAGATGACCGTGCCGGTGTCGCCCCACGCGACATGCTCGCCCAGGTGGGGCTGGTAGATGGTCTGGTAGTTGATGCAGGTGTCGGCCGTGCACACGTTCATCTGCCGCAGCGACGCGATGATCTTGCGTTCCTTGGCCGCCTCTTCGGCATGCTGCCCCAGGCGCTCGACATGCGCGAAGTCGATGCAACGGGCGTTGGTGGTGATCGGCACCGAGCAGCGCGCGTGGTTGGCGCAGGCCTGCTCCACGTAGCGCAACCCGGCGTCGCCCATGACCTCGATGTCGCCCATCATGTGGGCGTTGGTGATCGGCACGAAGCGCTCGGCGCCCCAGAACCTTCCCACTTCGATCTGGTAGGCGATGGCTTCGCGCACCGCCTCACCATGCTCTCCGGCGAGCATACGTTGTTCTTCCGGGGTGAGTTGCATCGATGGATCTCCTCGTTGACACCCTGCGCGCATCGGCGCATTGACTTTGTTTGTATGCATACAATGGCAGACATCTAGCGGACTGTCAAGCCGCCGGCGCGCCGCGGCTCACTGCGCGGCGGACTGGCCGAAGCTTTGCGCCAGCAGGGTCTCGGCGTGCTCGAGGATGAAATAGCGGAAGGCCTCGGCGGCCGGCGACAGCAGCTTGGACGCGCTGTTGACCGCATACCAGCGCCGCAGCACCGGCATGCCCTGCATGCGCGGCACCACCAGCAGGCCGTCGTGCAGTTCCAGGCCGACGGTGTGCAGCGACAGGAAGCTGATCCCCATGCCGGCCATCACCGCCTGCTTGATGCTTTCGTTGCTCTGCATTTCGGTGAACAGCGGCAACTCGACGCGGTGGCGCAGCAGGTATTCCTCGAGGGTCGAGCGCGTCCCCGAGCCGGCTTCGCGCATGATGAAATGGAACTCGGCCAGGCGCTGCGGGGCATGCGGGCCGCCTTGCTGCAGCGGGTGGCCGGCGGGCGCGACCACCCCCATCGGGTGCACCGCGAAGGCCTCGGCGCGGGTGTCGATCTCCTTGGGCGGACGCCCCATGATCGCCAGGTCGAGTTCGCTGTTGTGGAGGTGGTTGACCAGTTGCTCGCGATTGCCCACGAACAGCCGCAGGTCGAGACTGGGATGGCTTTCCTGGAAGCGCGCCAGCAGGCGGGGCACGAAGTACTGGGCGGTGCTGACCATGCCGATGGTCAACCTGCCTGCCTTGACCCCGCGCAAGCGCGCCATCGCGTCCTCGGCGTCCTTCAGCGTGGCGAGGATCTTGCGCGCGTAGACCAGGAAGTACTCCCCGCTGAGGGTCAGGCTGACCGACTTGCCCTGGCGCTCGAACAGCGGCAGCCCGAGTTGCGACTCGAGATCGCGGATCTGGATCGACACCGCCGGCGGGGTCAGGTGCATCTCCTGCGCCGCCTTGCCGAAATGCAGGTGGCGCGCCGCCGAGCTGAACACCCGCAGCTGGCGCAGGGTGATGTTCTTCACCTCGTTCCCCTTAACTCGAAATGGGGAATGCTAAGGTTTTTTTACCGATCGGGGCCGCCGGCCTGCCGTGCGGCTGCCGGCCGGGTCAGCGCGTCAGGCTCAGGTACAGCAGCGGCAGCTTTTCCGGCAGGCGCTCGACCTTGTCGATGACGCTGAAGTGGCGCGGACCGAAGATCCTCGACACATACCCATCGGCGTGGGGGTCCAGCGACAGCGCATGGGTGGTGACCCCGTCGCGCGCCAACTCCTCCACCGCCTTGCGGGCGTCGTGGCGCAGGTACTGGGGATCGCGCACGTCGTTGTCGGCCGGCTCGCCGTCGGTGACCACCAGGCACAGCTTCCTGCGCTGGGGTTGGCGTGCCAGCGTGCGCCCGGCATGCCGCAGCGCGGCTCCCATGCGGGTGGAGTAGCTGCCGCGCATGCCGGCCAGGCGCGCCTTCGCAAGCGCCCCCCAGGGCTGGGCGAAATCCTTCATCCGGTAGTAATGCACGTCGTGGCGGCCGTCGGAGCAGAAGCCGTGGATGGCGAACGGATCGCCCAGCGCCTGCAGCGCCTCGGCCAGCAGCACGCTGGCCGAGCGCGCCAGGTCGAGCACGCTGTAATCGCCACCGCGCACCTTGTCGTTGGACGACTCCGACAGGTCGAGCAGCAGCAGCACCGCGAGGTCGCGCCGCACCTGGCGCAACTGCACCATGCAGCGCGGGTCGGGCTGCTCGCCGATGCGCAACTGGGTCAGCAGTCGAACCGCGGCATCCAGGTCGATGTCGTCTCCGTCGAGCTGGTGGCGCCGGCGCTGCAGGCCGCGCGGCACCATGCCCTCGATCAGGCGCTTCAGGCGCGAGCTCACCGGCTTGTGCTCGGCCAGCAGCGCGTCGATGCTTTGCGCATCCCCCAGCGGCGGCTGCCGCTCCAGCACGGTGACCCAGCCCGGGCGCTGCAGCTGGATGCGGTAGTCCCATTCGGCATGGTGCACCGGCTCGGCCAGCGGCGGGCGGCCCTGCAGCGAGTTGATGCTCACCCCCTCCTGGTCGAGGTAGAACTCGGTGGGCAGGACCCAGATCTCCTGCGCATCGTCGCCGGCGAACTCGCAGTCGAGCTCGTTGACCATTTCGGTCAGCGCAACCTTGCGTCGCAGCGGCTGCCGGGTGCGCCAGCTGGCCTGCAGCGCCTGCTGTTCGTCCAGGTCCTCGGCCTGCCAGACGATGCGGTTGTCGTCGCGATACGGCGCGCGCAGTCCGTCCAGGCGCCGCTGGTAGCCCGCAAGCTCCAGCTCGGCCAGCCCGCGTGCGAGCTGCACCGCCAGGTCGCGGGCGAGCCCCCGGCGCTGCAGATCGGCTTCGCGGGCGAAACACTCCACCGCGCCGCGAACCCAGGGATGGGGATCGTCGCCGCGCGGGTCGAGCAGCGCGCGGGCGAGGCGGTTGAGCAGCTCGCCGACGCGCTGCGGACGGCCCTGCGTCAGCCGCGGATGCAGCGCCAGCCAGGACTCGCGCATGTTGGGGAAGCGCTCGATCGCCAGCGCCTCGACGCGGGCGTCCTCGATCAACTCGGCCAGCGCGACCTGCAGCTGGCTCAAGCCCTGCATGGACAACGGGCGGCGGGTGTAGACCAGGTGCGCCGCGCAGTGGTTCAGCGCCGCGCGGTACAGCTCGACCCCGCCGACCGCGCGCGCCGGGTCCGCGTCGGCAGGCTGCCAGTCGTCGCAGGCGTCGGCCAGGTGCACCACGTGGTCCTGTATGTACGCCCGCAGCGACGGCTCGCCCTCGGCCTCGCCCGAGGTCGGGCGCAGCAGCACGTCGCGTCCCCAGATCGCCCGCAGGTAGATGCTCAACCGGCGCTGGACGTTGACCAGCAGCGTGCCCTTGCGCTGCTGCTGCAGCACCGCGAGGGAATCGGCGCCCTGCAGCGCGAAGTAGCGGACCTGGCCGTCGAAGTCCGCCTTGTAGGCCTGAGCCCCCCACTGCACCCAGCGCCGCAACCCGCCCAGGCTGAGCTGCGACAGCAACGGCTCGAGGTGCTCGAGCATCGGCCGCAGCGCGCGCGGCACCTGCGCGAGCATCAGCGACAGCACGTCGAGGTATTCGCGGAACAGCTGCTCGTCACCCAGGCGCCGCGCCGCCAGCGGGGTGCTGCCGGCGATCAGCGCCAGCACCGCGCCCGAGGTCTTGGAGGCCATCGCCAGCAGGCCATGGACCAGATCGGGCAGGATGTCCTCGCCGATCTCCCGCACCAGCGCGGGCGCCGACTCCAGGTAGGCGAGCACCAGCGGCTCGCCGCGCCCGAGCTGGTGCAGCGCCAGCGCGCCCCGCAGGTAGTTGTCCAGACCGCGTGGCGACAGGCAGCGCGCCGCCTCGTTCCACGCCGCGCGCAGGGTTTCCTGCGCCGCGTCCGGCAGCGCCTCGTGCAGCGTCCGGTATTCGTCGAGATCGATGGCCATCGCCTGTGCCGCCGCGCCGGGCTCCGCCTCGTATCAGAAGTACGTGCTCACTGCCGCATCCAGCGCGTCGCGCATGTCGGGGTCGTCGGTGAGCGGGCGCACCAGCGCCATGCGGCAGGCCTCGATCGCACCCACGCCGCGGGTGATCAGCGAGCCGGCGTAGATCAGCATGCGGGTGGACAAGCCCTCGTCGAGGCCGTGGCCCTTGAGGTTGCGCGAGCGCCCGCCGATCTGCACCAGCCTGGTGGCGATCTCCGGGCCCACCCCCGACTCGTGGGCGACGATCTCGGCCTCGATGTCGGCCTGGGGATACTCGAAGTCCAGCCCGGCGAAGCGCTGCCGGGTCGACTGCTTGAGGTCCTTCATCAGGTTCTGGTAGCCGGGGTTGTAGGAAATCACCAGCTGGAAGTCCTCGTGGGCATGCAGTACCTCGCCCTTCTTCTCCAGCGGCAGCATGCGCCGCGTATCGGTCAGAGGGTGGATCGCCACCGTCGTGTCCTGGCGCGCCTCGACGACCTCGTCCAGGTAGCAGATGGCGCCGTGGCGAGCCGCCAGCGCCAGCGGGCCATCCTGCCAGCGCGTGCCCTGGGCGTCGAGCAGGTAGCGCCCGACGAGGTCGCCTGCGCTCATGTCCTCGTTGCAGGCCACGGTCACCAGCGGGCGGCCCAGGCGATACGCCATGTATTCGACGAAACGCGTCTTGCCGCAGCCCGTCGGCCCCTTGAGCATCACCGGCATGCGCGCCGCGTAGGCGGCCTCGAACAGCGCCACCTCGTCGGCGACGCTGCGGTAGTAGGGCTCGCGCGCGATGCGCCAGGCCGCCAGCGCTTCGTGCGAGCCGCCCTGCTGGCGCAGGGCGTGGACGCGGGAGGAGGAGGTGGTGTCTTCGACCATGGCGTGGCAGGTCCTGTGCGGTTCGTGACGGCGCAGCGCGCTGCGCCGGGCGCGCGGCTTCAGCGGTGGACGACGAAGGCCGCGCCCTGGCTCTGGGCGTAGTTGTCGTAGGCGACGAAGCGCACCATGTGGTCGGGAAACTCGCGGTGGCAGGCCTCGATTTCCTCCAGCACCGCGTCGACCGACTGCTCGCCGAACATCGGCAGCTTCCACATGTACCAGAAGCTGGCCTTGGCCAGCGTGCCCTTTTCGCTGTGCTCGACAGCCGGGTTCCAGCCCTTGGCCAGCGCGTGGGCGATCTGGCGCCGCACCTGCTCGGCGCCGAGCTGCGGCAGGTAGGAGAAAGTCTCGTACTTCTTGGACGATTGGTAGGCCTGGACATCTGCCATGATGGGTGGCTCCTGGTGTGCGTGTGGGACGGGTGGCCGCCGCGGCGGCGCCGGGTTCAGCGGTTGGCGACGTCGAGCTTGTCGACGGTGTCGAACTCGAACTTGATTTCCTTCCAGGTCTCCATGGCGATCTTCAGCTCCGGCGAGTCCTGCGCAGCGACGGCCAGGATGTCCTTGCCTTCCTTTTCCAGCTGGCGCCCCTCGTTGCGCGCCTGCACGCAGGCCTCCAGCGCGACGCGGTTGGCCGCCGCGCCGGCGGCGTTGCCCCAGGGGTGGCCCAGGGTGCCGCCGCCGAACTGCAGCACCGAGTCGTCGCCGAAGATGCTCACCAGCGCCGGCATGTGCCAGACGTGGATTCCCCCCGATGCGACCGGGAAGATGCCGGGCATCGACCCCCAGTCCTGGTCGAAGAAAATGCCCCGCGAGCGATCCTCGGCGATGAAGCGCTGGCGCATGATGTCGATCCAGCCGAGGGTCGCCGCGCGGTCGCCCTCGAGCTTGCCGACCACCGTTCCCGAGTGCAGGTGGTCGCCGCCCGACAGCCGCAGCGCCTTGGCCAGCACCCGGAAATGGATTCCGTGGTGGGGGTTGCGGTCGAGCACGGCGTGCATCGCGCGGTGGATATGCAGCAGCACCCCGTTGTCGCGGCACCACTGCGCCAGCCCGGTGTTGGCGCAAAAGCCCCCGGTCAGGTAGTCGTGCATGATGATCGGCGCGCCGATCGACTTGGCGTACTCGGCGCGCTTGAACATTTCGTCGGGGGTCGGCGCGGTGACGTTGAGGTAATGCCCCTTGCGCTCGCCGGTCTCGTGCTCGGCCTTGTCGATGGCCTCCATGACGAAATCGAAACGCTGCTTCCAGCGCATGAAGGGCTGGGAGTTGATGTTCTCGTCGTCCTTGGTGAAGTCGAGTCCGCCGCGCAGGCATTCGTAGACCGCGCGTCCGTAGTTCTTCGCCGACAGCCCGAGCTTGGGCTTGATGGTGCAGCCCAGCAGCGGTCGCCCGTACTTGTTCATCACGTCGCGCTCGACCTGGATGCCGTGCGGCGGGCCGTTGCAGGTCTTCACGTAGGCCAGCGGAAAGCGCACGTCCTCCAGGCGCAGCGCGCGCAGGGCCTTGAAGCCGAACACATTGCCCACCAGCGAGGTGAACACGTTGACCACCGAGCCCTCCTCGAACAGGTCGATCGGGTAGGCGACGAAGGCGTAGAAGCAGGTGTCGTCGCCGGGCACGTCCTCGATGCGGTAGGCACGGCCCTTGTAGTAGTCGAGGTCGGTCAACAGGTCGGTCCACACCGTGG
>JAKBBQ010000366.1 GCA_021808405.1 Pseudomonadota bacterium
GCTGTCGATACGCACCGGCACCACGCGGTTGGCGTCGACCACGTTGCCCAGCGGAGCCGCCGCGTTGCTGCCGCGCAGGATCTGGTCGACCTGCTGCAGCGGGATGCCGGCCGCGGCCAGCCTGGCCGGCGAGATCCACACATTGACCGCGCGCGGCGCGCCGCCCACGACCTCGCTGAACGACACCCCCGGAGTGGCGCGCAGGTGCGCCAGGATCTTCGTGCCGACCTCGCGCAGCTGGGCCTGGCCGAGGCTGCGCGAACTCAGGGTCAGGGTCAGGATCGGGACGTCGTCGACGTCGATCGGCTTGACCACCGGCTGCATCGCCCCCGGGGGGATGCGGTCGAGGTTCTGCATCAGCTGGTTGTACATCTTGACCAGGCTTTTCTGCTGATCCTCGCCGACCTTGAACTGCACCGTGACCACGCCGAAGTCGTTGGTGGCGTAGCCGTAGGTGTGGTCGACCCCGGACATCGAGGCCATGATGGCCTCAAGGGGCTTGACGACCAGGTCGTGGATCTCGCGCGGTCCGGCGCCGGGCTTGGCGACGATGATGTTGGCGGCCGGAACGACGATCTGCGGGTTGTATTCGCGCGGCGTGACCAGCAGCGCCAGCACCCCCGCCAGGGTCAGCGCCAGCATCACCAGCGCGGTGATCTTGGAGCGGATGAAGGCCTGCGCCAGCCGCCCGGCGCTGTTCATGCGAACATGTTCAGCCACGATGGTCTCCGCCGACCTTCACGCCGTTGCTGATCCGATCGAGATCGCTGGTGACCACGGTATCGCCGGGCTCCAGGCCGGCCTGCACGTCGACCATGTCACCCGCGGCCTCGCCGGTACGCACCAGCCGGAAATGCGCGATGCCGTCGGAATCGACGACGAACACTCCGTGCATTCCCGCGCGCTCGACCAGCGCGGCCGCCGGCACCCGCAGCTGCGGCGCGCTGCCCAGCGCGAAGCCGGCTCGCACGAAGCTTCCACTGGCCAGTCCGGCGCTCGCCGGCAGGTCGATCTTCACCGCATGCGTGTGGCTCAGCGGGTCGGCCACCGGCACGGCCTCGGCGAGCGTGCCGGTCAACTCGCGCGCCCCGGCGTACACCGGCACGGGCTCGCCCACGCGCAGGCGCTGGAACACCTCGGCCGGCACCTGTACCTGGACCTGCAAGCGGCCCTCGCCCTCCACCACCAGCAACGGGCGTCCCGGCGCCGCGAGGTCTCCGGCGCTGGCCATCTTCTGCACCACCACGCCGTCGATCGGCGAGCTCACCCGCGCGTAGCGCATCTGCGACGCCGCGGTGTCGTAGCCGGCTCGCGCCGCCGCCACCTGCTGCTGCGCCACCTTGTAGCGAAGCTGGATGCCGTCCCACTGCTGGCGCGTCACCGCGTCGGCGCGGTACAACCTGCCGAATCGCTGGTAGTCGGTCTGCGCGTCGACCAGATTGGCCTGCGCCTGCGCCAGCCCGGCGCGCGCCTGCGCGACCTGGCCCTGGATGTCGGTGGGATCGATCTGCAGCAGCAGCTGACCGGCCTTCACATGCTGGCCCTCGTGCACGTCGACCGAGCGGATGTAGCCCATCAGGCGCGACGCCACCTGCACCTGGTGGCTGGACACGACGACGCCGCTGAGCAGCGTGCGCAGCGTGGAGTCCGGCGCCGACAGCTTCGCGGTGCGTGCGTCGACCACGCGCGGCGCGGCGGCGCGCGGCGGGGTCTCGTGGCGGGCGCAACCGGCGAACAGCACGACGGCAAGCGCGATCGCGAGCGGCCGCAGCGCGGCCGGCAGGGAATGATGGGTCATGGCAGTCTCGACGGAAAGACGGAATCGAAGGGATCAGCGGGCCTGCACGGAGTCGACATCGAGCCGCCCCAGGGCCAGCCGCAGCGCCGCACGCTGCGTCGTCGCCTGGCTGCGCGCCAGCACGAGATCGGCACGCGCCTTGTCGAGCATGGCCTGCGCGCCCTGCAACTCGAGCAAGGTGCCCACGCCGTTGGCGTAGCGTTGCTCGACGATGCGCTGGGCCTCCTCGGCCTGCTGCACCGCAAGCTCGCGCCCGGCGATCTGGCCGGCGGCGAGCCGGGCCTTGCGGTAGACGTCCTGGATCTGCATGCCCAACTGCTCGCGCGCCGACTGCAGCTTGAGCCGCAGCGCGTCGCGCGCCGCGGCGGCCTCGTCGATCGCGTCGCGCGTCACGCCGCCGTCGAAGATGTCCCAGTTCAGCTGCACGCCGACGGTGTAGCTGTGCGCGGAAAAGCCCAGGTTGGGATCATGGGTCTCGACCCGCGCCATGGCCCCGACCTGCGGGTACAGATCCGAGCGCGCCACCTCCACCTTGCCGCCGGCCGCCGCAACCTGCTCGCTCAGCGCCACCAGCCGCGGGTTGTCGGCCTGCGCCGAAACGATCCACGCGCCGGGCGATCCTCCGGGCATCGACACCCGCACCGGCGGGCCGAGCTCGATGGGCTGCTCCAGCGGCATGCCCAGCACCACGTGCAGCCCGTCCATCGCCTGCGCCTCCAGGTCGGCGGCCTGCTGCTGCTGCATGCGCACGTTCTCCAGGTTGACCTTGGCCGCCAGCAAGTCGCTTTTCAGCACCACGCCCTGGCGGTACAGGTTGTCCACCATGCGCAACTGGCTTTGCGCAGCCTGCAGGGCCTTGGCCGCGACCTCCTGGTACGCGCGCGCCGTGTACACACCGTCGTAGGCCTGCAACACGTGGTCGATGATCTCCTGCCGCGCCGCGCGGTCGCCGGCCTGCGCGGCCAGCAGCATCGCGTGCGCCTGGCGCAGATAGCCGTCGAGCTTGCCGCCGGTGTAGAGGGGCAGTTGCGCCTGCAGCCGCGAACTGAAGTCATTCACGGCCCCGGGGTAATTCAGGTTGTTCGGCGCCACGCCGAGCACTCC
>JAKBBQ010000367.1 GCA_021808405.1 Pseudomonadota bacterium
GGGCAAATGCCGTTTTTTGATAACGTTATGCAAGTTTTGCATGGATTTATCGCCCGCCTCGCTTCTAGAATGGGCGCGCATGCCTGCGCGCCCTGCCGCGCCCGGCGCGACCATCGCATCATGGACACCAAGTGGCTCGAGGACTTCATCACGCTGGCGGAGACGCGCTCGTTCTCCCGCGCCGCGGAACTGCGCAACGTCACGCAGCCGGCCTTCTCACGACGCATCCAGGCGCTGGAGGCCTGGCTGGGCTCGGCCCTGGTCGACCGCACCACCTACCCCACCCGGCTCACGCCGGCCGGCGACGTGTTCCGCGCCGAGGCGCTGTCGATGCTGTCCCACCTGTCGGAGACCCGCACGCTGCTGCGCGGGCAGGAGCAGGTGGATGCCGAGGCGGTGAGCATCGCCATGCCCCATACGCTCTCGCTGGGTCTGTTCCCCCGCTGGGTGAAGGAACTGGAGCGAGGCATCGGCCGGCTGAGCACCAAGGTCACGGCGCTGAACGTGCACGATGCGGCGATGAGCCTGGTCGACGGCGGCTGCGACCTGGCCATGGTCTACCACCACGCCAGCCAGCCGGTGCAGCTCGATCCCTCGCGCTTCGACATGTTGCCCATCGGCGTCGAGTCGATCTACCCCTATGCCCGCTGCGACGAGCAGGGACGGGCAGCCTACGCATTGCCGGGCACGCCGGGGCAGCCCATCCCCTTCCTGGCCTACGCCCCCAACGCCTACCTGAAGCGCATGGTGGACTTCATCCTCGCCGGCATGGCGACCAAACCCCTGCTGGAGACCCGCTGCGAGACGGATATGGCCGAGGGGCTCAAGGCCATGCTGCTGGAAGGCCATGGATTGGCCTTCCTGCCCGAGAACGCGGTGCGGCGTGAAATCGCCCAGAAACTGCTGGCCTGTGCCGGGCGCGAATATTCGATGCAAATGGAGATCCGCATCTATTGCGAATGCCGGAAAAACACCCATGAAAAAGTCAAGGTAATCTGGCAATATCTCACGGAAATGGCGAAAAACAAGCCGGACTGAGTCCGGGCGCGCCGCCGCCGGATGCGCCGCGATGCGGGCGAAGTCCGGCTTCGCAGGGACCGCAAATACACCAGGCCGTATATTCGCGGCTGAGTGCGCGCGATCGCGCGCAGTGAACCCCCCCCCCCGCCCCCGGAGCCCCGCCATGAAAACCGCCCACGACCTGGTCACCGCCGCCAAGGCGCGCATCACCGAAATCCCCGTCGAACAAGCCGCGCAGGCGGTGCGCGAGGCCGATGTGGTGCTCGACGTGCGCGAGGCCGACGAATTCGCCGCCGGCCACCTGCCCGGCGCCGTTCTGGCCCCGCGCGGCCTGCTCGAATTCAAGCTCAGCAGCAGCCCGGAACTGGGCGCTCGCGACCTCGACGTGGTGCTGTACTGCAAGACCAGCGGACGCGCCGCGCTGGCCGCTGCGGTGATGCACGACATGGGGTACTCCCGCGTGCGCTCCATCGCCGGCGGCTTCGACGCCTGGACCGCCGCCGGCCTGCCGGTGGCGCGCCCGCAGCAGCCCTCCTACGAGTGAAGCCGGGCGCGCGGACGGCGCTAGCATCCGACGAGCATCCGCGCACGCAACGAATCATGGCATCTCCTTCGATGGACCCCGCACGGCCTGCCGCCGCAGCGGCGCCGGGAGCCTCCGCGCGCATCCTGCTCAACGTCGCCGTCGCGCTGGGTTACCTGGGCCTGGCGGCCTTCCCGGCGGCCTGGTTTCCGGGGGCATCGCCGCTGTGGCCGCCGGCCGCGCTGGCCGCCTTCGTGGCCTTGCGCTGGGGGCCGCCGGCGATGCCCGGCATCTTCCTGGCCTCGCTGCTGGCGAACGCGCTGGCCTCGCGCCTGGGACTCGAGGCGGCACTGATCGCCTCCGCCGGCAACGTGCTGGCGCCCTTGCTGGGCTGCGCGCTGCTGCGGCGCCTGGGCGCCTCGACCCAGGCCTGGTGGGAAAGCCCGCGCTCGGTGCTCGTGTTCCTGCTGGCCATGGGGCTGCTGCAATCCGTGGCGGCCGCCCTGATCGGTGTGGCGGGCATGGTCTGGCTGGGCAGGCTGCACGGATCGGCGATGGACAGCATCGTCGACTGGGCGATCGCCGACGCCAGCGCGGTGGTCATGCTCACGCCGCTGCTGCAGATCGGACTTCGGCGACGCACGGCACCCAGGCCACCGCTGTCGGGCGGGCGCGCGGCGCGCATCGCCGGCGTGTTCGCGCTGGTACTGGCCATCTGGGCGCTCGCCGCGGGCGGCACCTTGCTGGCGAACGCGCAGCGCACCGGGCTGCTCGGGCTGCTGCTGTTTCCGCTGATCGTGTCGGTGTTCGCGCTGGACGCGCTGGTCACCGCCGGACTGCTGGCCTTCACCTTCTGCCTGCTCACGGTCTCGGCCGCGGTGGGTGTCCCGATCGTCGAGGCGGCCTCGTCGGCGCAGACCATCGTCGGCCTGGAGTTCTTCCTGCTCGCGGTGGGCGGCGCCGTGCTGTTCGCCTCCTCGCTGCAGCACGCGCACCACGCCGCACTGCTGCGCCTGCAGGGCCAGACGTCCCAGCTCGACGCGCTGGCCCGCGAGCAGGCGCGGCACATGGACGAGCAGCAGGACCAGTTCCGCGGCCAGCTGCGGCGCTTCTCCGAGCTGGCAGGCATCCAGTCGACCATCGGCAGGATCATCGAGCGTGCGCACGACGACGCCGAATTCCTGCAGAAGTTCTGCGAACTCATGATCGGGCTGCAGGGAGTCACGCTGGCCTGGATCGGCCGCCCGGACAACACCGGCCGCTTCCGGGTGCTGGCCAAGGCCGGCCCCGCCCAGGCCTATCTGGACGACATACGCATCGAGGTGGACACCGGCAGCCCCTACGGGCGCGGCC
>JAKBBQ010000368.1 GCA_021808405.1 Pseudomonadota bacterium
GCCACTCGCCGCCAGGGTTGCCCCCGCGCTGCCGTTCGACTTGCATGTGTAAGGCATGCCGCTAGCGTTCAATCTGAGCCAGGATCAAACTCTACAGTTCAATCCCATCAAAACTCATCAGAACCACGGATTTCTCCGTACTTCCGTGAGCATTCAACTTCTCTCGTCGCCTCGAAAAGCCAAACGCCCACACTTATCGGCTGCTTCTTGTTAAGGATCGATCCGCTTGCCGGCGCATCCCGCTCGCGTTCCAGGTTTCCGGTCTTCCGACCTCGGGTCTTTCGACCTTTCCTTCCCGTCCACGCTCGCAAGACCTTCCGTCTGCGGCTCACTGCTCTCAGGCAGCGAAGACAAGCATTGTTGCACACGCCCCAGGGGCAGTCAACACCCCTCGGCGCAAAAGTCACGACACCGGCGCTACAGCACGACCCGCACCAGGGGGTGCGAGCTGAGCTCGCGGTACAGCGCATCGAGCTGCTCGCGGCTGCGCGCGCGCACCACGCAGGTACAACTCAGGTAGTTGCCTCGCGTCGAGGCGCGGGCCTGCAGCGTCGCGGGATCGAAGTCGGGGGCGTGGCGCAGCACCACCGCGACCACGGCCTCGGCGAAGCCCTCGACATGGCGCCCCATGACCTTGAGCGCAAAGTCGCAGGGAAACACCCACGGCCCGTCCGCTCCCGGGCGCGCCGGCAAGGCATCGGGGGACGGCCCGGACATCGGCGCCACCGGCCGCGCGTCAGCGCACCAGGCCGCGCCGCGCCGCCTCCAGCGCGGCCTCGGCGCGCGAGGAGATGTCCAGCTTGCGGTAGATCTGCTTGACGTAGTCGGCGACGGTGTGGCGCGACAGCCCCAGTTGCTGGGCGATCTCCGGCAGGGTGTAGCCCTTGCCGACGCGCTGCAGCACTTCGGTCTCGCGCTCGGTGAGGGCGATCTCCGGCTCGTCGAGGCGGCTCGGCGGGCGTGGCGCGACGACGACCTCGCTGGGCGGCAGTTCCACCGCGACCGGGCTGTGCCGCACCGCGGTGAAATGGTCCAGCATGCGTCGGGCCACCGAGGAGCTCAGCGGCGGCTCGCCATCTCGGATGCGGCGCAACTGGGCGATCAGTTCGATCTCCGGACGGTCCTTCAGCAGGTAGCCGAAGGCCCCGGCCTGCAGCGCCGGGAACACATGCTCGTCGTCGTCGAACAGGGTGATCATCACCGCCCGCGCCTGCGGCTGCGCCGCGTGCAGCAGCCGCAGCACGTCGAGGCCGCTGCCGTCGGGCAGCGTGAAGTCGATCAGCGCCAGCTCGACCTCGTGCGATCGCATCACGCTCTCGGCCTGGGCCTGCGAGCCGGCCTCGCAGACCGCAAGCGCCGGCTGCACGCGGCAGAGCAGCGCGGCCATGGATGCACGCGACTCGGCCGAGTGATCAACAATCAAGGTACATCGAGGCTTGCTGGCCATAGGAAAGGTTGCTTGCCGAACCGACCGCCACATCTTCGGCCGCTGGCTGCGCATTTTATAGAGTAGGCCAGTCTGCCGCGCCGGGCCTCCCGCAACCGCCGGGGTCCGGCTCGCACCCAGGTGCCCCGCTTGGCGCACAATGCGTCCAGACTGTATCAGCATCATCGCGCGCCGCGGCGCGCCCGCCACCCGTTCCATCTTGATCGTCAAGCAGCGATTCTCCCCGGCGGACAACGCCCGCCTCGGACACCTTTGCGGGCCGTTGGACGAAAACCTGCGGCAGATCGAAATCGCCTTCGACGTGGCGATCCGGCGGCGCGACCACGACTTCCGCCTGGAAGGAGCGCGCGCTCGCTCCGCGCTGGCGTTGCTCGACGCCTTGTGGCAGAAAGCCGACACCGCGCTGAGCCTGGACGACATCCAGCTCGAACTCACCCAGGCCGCCCGCGGCCAGGAGCCCCAGCTGGGGGTCGCCGCCGACGAGCCGGTGCTGCATACCCGGCGCAGCGGGCTGCACGGCCGCACTCCGCGGCAAAGCGAATACCTGCGCAACATCCTCGGGCACGACCTGACGCTGGGCCTCGGCCCGGCGGGCACCGGCAAGACCTTCCTCGCGGTGGCCTGCGCGGTCGACGCGCTGGAGCGCAATGTCGTCGAGCGCCTGGTGCTGACGCGGCCGGCGGTCGAGGCCGGCGAACGCCTGGGTTTCCTGCCGGGCGACCTGGCGCAGAAGATCGACCCCTACCTGCGCCCGCTGTACGACGCCCTCTACGACCTGCTGGGATTCGAGAGCACGCAGCGCCTGTTCGAGCGGGGCACCATCGAGATCGCCCCGCTGGCCTTCATGCGCGGGCGCACCCTGAACAAGGCCTTCATCATCCTCGACGAGGCGCAGAACACCACCGCCGAGCAGATGAAAATGTTCCTCACGCGCATCGGCTTCGGCTCGCGCGCGGTGATCACCGGCGATCTCAGCCAGGTCGACCTGCCGCGCGGCACGCCCAGCGGGCTGGCCGAGGCGGCGCAGATCCTGCTGGGCGTGCGAGGCGTGGCGGTCAGCGAATTCACCAGCGCCGACGTGGTGCGCCACCCGCTGGTGGCGCGCATCGTCGAGGCCTACGAGCGGGCCGGGGCCGACACCCAGGCCCCGCGCCCCGGCGCCGGCAGGCGCAAGCGCGCCAGCGCATGACACGCGCCACGCCGGCCGGGCCGGCGCGCCAGCGCGCCCCGCGACTCCAGCTCAGCCTGCAGTTCGCCGAGCGCGAGCACCGCGAACTGCTGCCGCGCAGCCTGCTCGCCCGCTGGGTGCGCGCCGCGTTGCGCCAGGGGCCGGCGCGCGCGCAGCGCCCGCCGGCGACGGCCGACGACGCGCCGGCCGGCGCTGCGCAGATCACCCTGCGCTTCGTCGACGCCGACGAAGGTCGCAGCCTGAACCTGCAGTTCCGCC
>JAKBBQ010000063.1 GCA_021808405.1 Pseudomonadota bacterium
GGCAACGCCCGGCGCAGGGGGCGCATCGGCAAGCAAGCGCCGGGCCGCCCCAAGCTGGCTTGCCCCCCTCGGGGGGGCCGGGCAACGCCCGGCGCAGGGGGCGCATCGGCAAGCAAGCGCCGGGCCGCCCCAAGCTGGCTTGCCCCCCCTCGGGGGGGCCGGGCAACGCCCGGCGCAGGGGGCGCATCAATTCCCGCCTTCGTCCATCAGCGCGCGCGCCTGCCCGATCTGCCCGCGATAGGCCTCGAAGATCTTGCGCAGCGCGGTGTCCATGTCGGTGCGCGGGGCCCAGTCGAGGTCGCGCATGGTGTTGGCGATCTTGGGCACGCGGTTGGACACGTCCTGGTACCCGGCACCGTAGTAGGCGCCCGCGCTGGTTTCCACCAGCCGCACCTTGTGCGCGGTCTCGGCGTACTCGGGGAATTCGCCTGCCAGCCGCAGCATGCGCTCGGCCAGGTCGCGCACCGAATGGTTGTTCGCCGGGTTGCCGATGTTGTAGATGCGACCGCTGGCGACTCCGGACGGGTTGTCGATGATGCGCATCAGCGCGTCGATGCCGTCGTCGATGTCGGTGAAGGCGCGCTTTTGCAGGCCGCCGTCGACCAGGCTGATGTTCTCGCCGCGCACGATGTGGCCGAGGAACTGGGTGACCACCCGCGAGCTGCCTTCCTTGGCCGAGAAGATGGTGTCCAGGCCGGCGCCGATCCAGTTGAAGGGTCGGAACAGCGTGTAGTCCAGCCCCTCCTGCTGGCCGTAGCCGGCGATCACCCTGTCCATCAACTGCTTGGAGCAGGCGTAGATCCAGCGCGGCTTGTTGATCGGGCCGTACACCAGCGGCGAGGCTTCGGGGTCGAACTCGCCGTCCGGGCACATGCCGTAGACCTCCGAGGTCGACGGGAACACCAGGCGCTTGCGGTGCTTGACCGCCGCCCGCACGATCGGCAGGTTGGCCTCGAAGTCGAGCTCGAACACCCGCAGCGGCGTCTTCACATAGGTCGCCGGAGTCGCGATGGCCACCAGCGGCAGCAGCACGTCGCACTTGCGCACGTGGTATTCGATCCACTCCTTGTTGATGGTGATGTCGCCCTCGAAAAAATGGAACCGCGGGTTGCCCAGCAGGTCCTCGATGCGATCGGTGTTCATGTCCATGCCGTAGACCTGCCAATCGGTCGTCCCGAGGATGCGCTTGGACAGGTGATGGCCGATGAAGCCGTTGACTCCGAGGATGAGGATTTTTTTCATGGTCGATTCGCGAGCAATGGCTCCAGCTCTCCAGTTTGCAAGGCAAGTCCCGGGCGGGCACTGTCCCACACCTGCTGCAGGTGCAGCACCCCGCCGTCGCCGCAGCGCGCCAGCAGTTGGCCGGCGCACAGCCGCACGCCCGGCGCGCCGGGTGGCAGGCACGCCGCCAGCGCGGCGGCGGCCGGGCGCGCGCGGGCCACGATCAGCCGCGTCGCGCCGATTTCGAAAAAGGCTCCCGGGTAGGGTGGGGCGACCGCGCGGATCAGGTTGTAGACCTGGCCGGCCGCAAGCGCCCAGTCGATGCGCCCGTCCTCGGGCTTGCGGCCGCCGAAATAGCTTCCCTGCTCGAGGCGGTTGGCGCGCCTGGGCACTTCGCCGCGCAGCAGTCGCGGCATCACCTGCCAGAGGGCGATCTCGGCGGCGACCGTGACCTTGTCGAACACCTCGCGCGCGGTGTCGTCGGGCAGGATCGGAACGGCCTGCTGGGCGACGATGTCCCCGGCGTCGGGCTTGGCCTGCATTTCGTGCAGCGTCGCGCCGGTCTCGGCCTCGCCATGCAGCACCGCCCAGTTCACCGGCGCGCGCCCGCGGTAGCGGGGCAGCAGCGAGCCGTGCATGTTCAGCGCAGCCACGCGGGCCGACTCCAGCACCGACTGCGGCAGCATGCGGCGGAAATAGAAGGAAAACACGTAGTCCGCTCGCAGCGAGCGCACCCGCTCGATCTGTTCCTCGGTCAACGACTGCTCGACCAGCAGCAGCGGGATCGCGTGCTCGGCGGCGACGTCGGCGACGCGCTCGAACCACAGGTTCTCGGCCGGGTCGTCGGGATGGCTGAGCACCAGTTCCACCTGCATTCCGCGCGCCAGCAGCACGCGCAGGCAGCGTGCCCCCACGTTGTGGTAGGCGAAGACCACCGCGCGCATGTCCGGCCTCACCGCGCGCCGGCGCCGTCGGCAGCCCGCGCCGGCGCGGACGCCTCGGTGTCGTCGAGCACGGCCTGCACCACGTAGCGAGGGCGCCCGCGCACCTGCTCGTAGATGCGCCCCACGTATTCGCCGAGCAGGCCCATGCTGAACAGCAACACCCCGAGCAGGCAGAAGGTGATGGCGAACAGGGTGAACACCCCCTGTACCTGCGAGCCGAACAGCAGGCGGTCGATCATCAGCAGCACGAACAGCGCGCCCGAAGCCAGCGCCAGCGCGATCCCCAGGAACGACATGAACTGCAGGGGAATCAGCGAAAAACCGGTCACCAGGTCGAAGTTCAGCCGCACCAGCTTGAACAGCGAATACTTGGATTCGCCAGCGACGCGCTCCTCGTGCCCGACCTCGATTTCGGTCGGGCGCAGCGAGAAGGTATAGGCCAGCGCCGGCACGAAGGTGTTGACCTCGCTGCAGCGGTTGATGGTGTCGACCACGTCGCGCCCGTAGGCGCGCAGCATGCAGCCCTGGTCGGTCATCCGCACGTGGGTGATCTTCTCCCGCAGCAGGTTCATCCAGCGGCTGGCGTGGCGTCGGAACCAGCTGTCCTGGCGCTTGCGCCGGATGGTGCCCACGTAGTCGTAGCCCTCGGCCATCTTGGCCACCAGCCGGCCGATTTCCTCGGGCGGGTTCTGCAGGTCGGCGTCCAGCGTGACCACCACGCGACCGCGGCAGTGCTCGAAACCGGCCAGAATGGCCATGTGCTGGCCGTAGTTGCCGTTGAACAGGATCACCCTCGTCACGTCCGGGCGCGCGCGCTGCTGTTCGGCGAGCAGCGCGGCCGAGCGATCGCGGCTGCCGTCGTTGACAAAGAGGATTTCGTAACGCTCGCCCAACGCGTCCAGCGCCGGGTAGAGGCGGGCGAACAGCGCAGCCAGGCCGTCCTGCTCGTTGTACACCGGCACGACCACCGAGAGCGCAATCGCACTGGAGGAAACTGTGTTCATACCCCGAATTCTCGCAGCACTGCGGACAGCGCCTGCGCCACCCGTTCGACGTCGGATTCGCGCATCGCCGGGAACAGCGGCAGCGTGAGGATGGCGGCACCGACCCGCTCGGCATGGGGAAAGTCCCCGACGGCGAAGCCCAGCTTGCGGTACAGGCTGAACAAATGGATGGGCGGATAGTGCACCCCGCTGCCGATTCCCCGCTGCTTGAGCGCGAGCATCACCGCGGCGCGTTGCACCGGCTCCGGCAGCACCACCTGGAACATGTGCCAGTTGCCCCCAGGCTGCTCGCGCAGCGGCAGTTGCACCCCGCGCTGCGTCAGCTCCACGCGGTCGCAGCAGGCGAAGTACGCCTGCGCCAGTTGGCGCCGGCGGTCATTGAACTCGGCCAGTCGCTGCAACTGGCCCCAGCCGACGCGCGCCGCGACGTCGGTCAGGTTGGCCTTGCCGCCGACCAGGTCGACATCCATGCCGTCCGGCCCGCTGCGGCTGACTCCCTGCAGCCGGTAGCGTTCGGCCAGCGCCGGGTCGGCGTCGGGCGGCAGCACCAGGCAGCCGCCCTCGATGCTGGTGACGTTCTTGTTGGGATGGAAGCTGAAGGAGGCGAAGCCGCCGAAGCTGCCGACGCGCCGGCCGCCGCTGGTGCTGCCGATGGCCTGCGCGGCGTCTTCCAGCACCTGCAGCCGGTGGCGCGCGGCGATCGCATACAGCGCGTCGAGGTCGCAGGGCAGCCCCGCCAGGTGCACCGGCAGCAGCACCCTGGTGCGCGGGGTGATCGCGGCCTCGATGCGCGCCACGTCGAGATTGCGCGTCGCCGGGTCGATGTCGACGAACACCGGGCGCGCGCCGACGGCCAGGATCACATTGGCCGTCGCGACCCAGGACAGCGGAGTGGTGATGACCTCGTCGCCCGGCCCCACCCCCATCATGCGCAGCGCGATCTCCATGGTCACGGTGCCGGAGTTGAAGGCGCGCACCGCGCGGCCGCCGAAATACTCCGACAGGGCCTGTTCGAAACGGGCGTTCCACGGCCCGGTGGTGATCCAGCCCGAACGCAGCACCTCGGCGACCCCGGCGATGGTCTGTTCGTCGATGTCGGGGCGGGTGAAGGGCAGGAACTCGACGCTCGATGCGTCGGCAACGGAGGTGGTGGACATGGCGGATACGGGTCAGGAGCGCGCCAGCAGCACGACGCCGGCGATGATGATCGCGATACCCAGCAGTTTCTGCGGGTTCAGGCTTTCGCCGAACAGCCACCAGGCGGCGAACGCGGTGACCACGTAGCCCAGCGAGAGCATCGGGTAGGCCAGCGACACCTGCACGCGGGTGAGCGCGAGGATCCACACCACCACCGACACCGCATAGCAGCCCAGGCCGGCCAGGATCTGCCACTGGGTGGCGAAATGCAGTCCGGCGCGCAGGATCTGCCCGACGGTGAAGGAAAATCTGCCGGCGCTGGCCGCGCCGGCCTTGATCAGCAGTTGCGCAGCCGCGTTGAGCAGCACGCCGGTCAGCACCAGCGCAAAAGCCACGGGGGTCATTGTCGTACTCTCCTCGGCGGCCGGTTCCAGCGCGCAGGCAGGTGCGCCTGGGCCTGTCGCGCGGCCGCGCCATAGTCCTGGTCGGGGCGTGCCACCACCACGTAGCGCGGGGTGCGCTCGATCACCAGCAGCGGCAGCCCGAGGCTGCGCAGCGCCGGCAGTTCGGCCGCTGGCATGAAGGCCAGCGGCAGCCTGTCGCGCTTCCAGCGCGAGGCGAAGTCGCCCAGCGTGGGCACCCACAGCCCCGGCTGCTGGCGGATGCCGAAGTCGAGTTCTCCGCGGTATTGCACCACCGTGACCTTGCGCCGCAGGTAAAAGGGCAGCGTCTGGTCGTAGGTGGCGACCGCGTAGAAGGGCTGCCCGGGGTGCAGCCACGGGCGGATCGCCGCCACCACGTCGCGCGTCGATGCGGTGCGCCCGAGGATCTGGAACGCCTGGGTCGCCACCGTCAGGCCGACGAGCATGCAGCCCGCCAGCCCCAGCACCGCCAGGCTGCGGCGGCCGCGGCGCTCCCAGCGCCAGGCCAGCAACGACCCCAGCAGGCCCAGCGCGGCGGTGATCTCCAGCCACCAGCCGTAGCGCTGGTACAGCGCCGCCGGGGTCACCGCATCGCCGGCGCGCCACAGCTGGGTGAAGCCGGCCGCAGCGACCAGGCTGAGCACGGCCCAGCAGCCGAACTGCCAGCCCAGCGAGCGCTGGCGCGCCCGCGCCAGGTATTCCCCCAGCAGCAGCGCCAGCGCGGGGAACATCGGCAGCACATACGACGGCAGCTTGGAGTGCGAGGCGCTGAAGAACACCAGGATGAAGGCGGCCCATATCAACAGCACGCGGCGCGCGCGCAGCGACGCCGGACTCTCTGCGGGGGCGGCGCGCAGGCTGCGCCGGCCCGCCTGGGCGAGCGCCGGCGCCAGGCTGGCCAGCCAGGGCATGATGCCCAGCAGCACGATGGGCACGAAGTAGTACCAGGGCCCGGGACGCGACAGGTCGGGGGTGGCGAAGCGATCGAACTGCTGGTAGATGAAATAGAAATGGAAGAACTCGGGGTTGCGCAACTGGGCCAGCACATGCCAGGGCAGCGCGACGGCCAGCAGCACGAGCAGCCCGGGCGCGATGTGCAGCCTGCGCCACAGCCCCCAGTCGCGCGCCCAAAGGGTGTAGAGCACCAGGGTCATGCCGGGGAAGGCCAGCCCGATCAGCCCCTTGGACAGCAGCGACAGGCCCATGAAGGCCCAGCAGGCGAGCATCCAGCCGCGCTGCGCCCGTGCGCTTGCGCCCTCGCGCTGCGCCAGCAGGAAACTCAGCAGGCTGCCGCCCAGGCAGGCCGACACCCCCATGTCCAGGGTGTTGATGTGGCCCATGGCCACCCAGTACACGCAACTGGCCAGCACCGCGCCGGCGTACAGCCCGACCCGCCGCCCCCACAGCAGGCATCCGGCGAAGGCGGTGAAGGCGATTCCGAACAGCCCGGTCAGCCCGGTCCACAGCCTGGCCTGCCACTGGCCGACGCCGAAGCATTCGTAGCTCAGCGCGGTGGCCCAGTATTGCAGCGGGGGCTTTTCGAAATACTTGAAGCCGTCCAGCCGCGGGGTCACCCAGTCGCCGCTGGCCACCATTTCACGCGGGATTTCGGCATAGCGGCCCTCGTCGGTGGGAACCAGGTCGCGCAGCCCCAGCACCCCCAGCCAGATCACGGCCAGCAGCAGGCCCAGCAGCAGCAGCGCGCGGCGCGAGGGCAGGGGGTCTCGGAGGTCTTCGTCGGCTAGTGCGGTCACGGCAGGGTGCGCGACCCGGTGGGAGGGCCGCAGCGCAGGGCTCGGGCAGGGCTCGGCCGCACGGGTCCGCTGCAGCCGCGGCGCGGCGGACCACCGGCGCCGCACGGCGCCCGGCGCAGGCGCGACGACAGCCTGCACGGCGATGCCCGGCAGGCATTGTAGCCGTCGCCGGTGCCGCAGCCGCGCCCTGGCGCGGCCTTCCCGCCTGCTCAGCCCGCCCTGTCCACTGCCTGCCGCGCCGGGGTGCAGGCCAGCCCGAGCGCCCGGGCCACCGCGGGGTGGGTGATGTGCCCGCCGTGCACGTTCAGCCCGTCCAGCAGGTGGGGGTCCTCGCGGCAGGCGCGGCGCCAGCCCTTGTCGGCCAGATCGACGACCAGCGGCAAGGTGGCATGGCTCAGCGCATAGGTCGAAGTGCGCGCCACCGCGCCGGGCATGTTGGACACGCAGTAGTGCACCACCCCCTCGTCGACATAGGTGGGCTGGTCGTGGGTGGTCGGTCGCGAGGTCTCGAAGCAGCCGCCCTGGTCGATCGCCACGTCGACCACCACCGCCCCGCCGCGCATGCGCCGCACGGTGGCGCGGCTGACCAGCTTGGGCGCCGCGGCCCCGGGGACCAGCACCGCGCCGACCACCAGGTCGGCCTCGAGCACCGCGGACTCGAGGGCATGCCGCGTGGCGTACTGGGTCTGCACTCGCCCGCCGAGGAACTCGTCGAGTTCGCGCAGCCGCGGCAGCGACTGGTCGAGGATGGTGACCCGCGCTCCCAGCCCGGCAGCCATGCGCGCGGCATGCGTGCCGACGCTGCCGCCGCCGAGCACCACCACGTGGCCCGGGGCGACCCCGGGCACCCCGCCCAGCAGCACCCCGCGGCCGCCGCCGGCCTTTTGCAGCGCGACCGCGCCGACCTGGATGGCCATGCGACCGGCGACCTCGCTCATCGGCGCCAGCAGCGGCAGCCGGCCACCCGCGTCGGTGACGGTCTCGTAGGCGATCGCGGTGCAGCCGCTGCGCAGCAGGCCCTCGGCCTGCCGCGGATCGGCGGCCAGGTGCAGGTAGGTGAACAACACCTGCCCGCCGCGCAGCATCGCGCATTCCGCCGGCTGCGGCTCCTTGACCTTGACGACCATTTCGGCCTGGCCGTAGAGCGCGCGCGCATCGTCCGCGATGCGCGCGCCCACGGCCTCGTAGGCGCTGTCGTCGGCGCCGATGCCGGCGCCGGCCGCACTTTGCACCAGCACCTGGTGCCCGTGGTGCACCAGTTCCGCGACCGCCTCGGGGGTGAGGCCGACGCGGTATTCGTGCACCTTGATTTCCCTGGGAACTCCGACCAGCATGATGCGCACTCCTTCCTGTGGGGTCCGGATCGAATCATGTGACAGATTGTCAAGTCTTGGCGGGTGCGTGGGATTGCAGAATCACATGAGGAAATCACTCGTTTGTGCAATTCATCAACGTTTTGTTGTTTGGATGCGTCGCAGAATTGTCGTCATGCAAACGGAGATCACTGGCATGACCGAACTCGACCGTTTTGACCGCAGCATCCTCTCCCTGCTGCAAGGCAATGCGCGCATGGCCAATACCGAACTGGCCGAACGCGTCGGGCTTTCTCCCTCGGCATGCCTGCGCCGGGTGCAGCGACTGGAAAAGACCGGGATCATCGCCGGCTACGTGACGCTGCTCGATCCGCAGGCCGTGGGGCGCAACAGCACGGCGTTTGTCGAAGTCACCCTGCGGTCGCAAGGCGAGGAGGAGTTGGCTGCCTTCGAGCAGGCGGCCAGCGCCTGCCCCGACGTGCTGGAATGCCACCTGGTGGCGGGGGATTTCGACTATCTGTTGCGCGTGGCGGTGGCCGGCACGCAGGAATACGAAAGACTGCACAAGCGCGAACTGTCGCGCCTGCCGCACGTGATGCGGCTCAAGACAGTGTTCGTCTTGCGCACGGCGGTCAAGCGCACCGACTATCCCTTGTGAACCCCGCCCGATCTCCCCGGCTGCCTCAGCCCGCCCGCGGCGCCGGCTGAAGCGGCTGGACCAGTTGGGGGAAGTCGTTGCGCACCGCACCCACCGCGCGCGTGACCGGCCAGGCCTGCAGCGTGCCCGCCGCGGGCGCCGCCAGCGACTGCAGCAGCGAGGACTGCGGCGCCGCCGCATCCAGCCACGACGCGAGCACCGCGGCATCGTCCAGCATCACCGGCATGCGCGGGTGCAGCGGCAGCATCCAGGCGTCGGCCGCCATGGTCAGGATGGTGAAGCTCAGCCAGGGCCCGGTCGGTGCCGCCCATGCTTCCCACAGCCCCGCCAGCGCCAGCAGGTCGCCGTCGCTGCGGCTGATGAAGTAGGGCTGGCGGCTGCCGTCGGGCAGTGGCTGCCACTCGTAGAAGCCGTCGACGGCGACCACGCAGCGCCGGCTGCGAAAGGCGCTGCGAAAGGCCGGCTTGAGCGCCACGCTTTCGCTGCGCGCATTGAACAGCCGCGCGCCGATGTCGGGTCGCTGCGCCCACGAAGGAACCAGCCCCCAGTGCATCAGGTCCAGCCGCCTGCCGCCCGCATGCCCGCGCAACACCGGGGCGACTTGCTGCGGGCCGATGTTGTAGCGCGGCGTCCACGCCAGCTCCGCGGCATCGGCGCCGAAACGGGCGGCGATGCGCGCCGGAGTGCTGTAGAGGGCGAAGCGGCCACACATGGGCTGGAGCATAAAGGGACAGGGGGGCGGCGATGTTGTGCCGGAGAACTGTAATTTTGTACAGTATTCAGGTAGGCTTGGCTCCCCGCTTGATGGGGTACCGATGAGTCCGAGGCTCCGATGTCCGCTGCCGTTCCTTCCACCGCCTTTGCGTCCGTCCCCCCGCAACTCGCCTCCCGGGTCTGGCGCGGTGCCGACCTGGGAAGCGGCGCCACGCAGGTCCTGCGCAGCGGCTGGGCGGAGCTCGATGCCGAACTGCCCGGGGGCGGCTGGCCGTGCGGCAGCCTGAACGAAATCCTGCTTCCCCGCTCGCCGCTGCTGGAGTGGCGCCTGCTCGGGCCGGCGCTGCGCGCGGCGCAGCGAGGCGGCAGCCGACTGGTCGTCGTCGGGCCTCCGGCCACACCCTACCTGCCGGGGTTGCAGGGGCAGGGGATCGATGCCGGGCAACTGGTCTGGGTGCGCAGCCGCGACACCACCGAAAGCCTGTGGGTGAGCGAACAATTGCTGCGCAGCGGGGCGGCGCTGGCGTTGCTGGCCTGGCTGCCCGGGTGCCGCGCGCAGGCGTTGCGCAGGCTGCAGGTGCAGGCCGGGGGCGGCAGCGCCTGGCTGTTCGTGCTGCGCGAGGAGCCCGCAGCCGCCGAGGCTTCGCCTGCGCCGCTGCGGGTGCGCGCGCGCTGCGGCGCAGGCTGGGAATTGCGGGTGCGCCTGCTCAAGCGCCGCGGCCCGGCGCACGAAGGCGAACTGTGCCTGCCGTCGCTGCCCGGCGGCCTGCAAGCCGCGTTGCCCGGGCCGCCGTGGCCGCTGCCCGCGCAGGCGCCGCACCACCCCCCGACACCAAGCCGCGATGCTGTGGGCTGCACTGCTGGTCTGCGCCTGGCCTGAGACGGATGCCGTGGCGGCGGCCCGCGACGACGCCACGGCCCGCGCGCTGGCGGTATGGGCCCTGCAATTCACTCCCCGCGTTCGCCTGCTGGAGCAGGCGGTGCTGCTGGAGCTCGAGTCCAGCCTGAGGCTGTTCGGCGGCCTGGCGGCCCTGCGCCGGCGCCTGCAGCCGCAAGCCGTCGAACTCGGCGCCCGCGCACTGGCCTGGGCCGCCACCGCCCAGGGCGCGCTGGCGCTGGCGCGCGGCGGGGTCGCGGCCACCCCGCCGCGCGACCTGGGGCGTGCGCTGGATCGCCTGCCGCTGCACTGCCTGCGGGCGCTGGCCGAGCAGGCGCCGTTGCTGCAGCGCCTGGGCTGCCGCTGCCTGGGGGATGTGCGCAGGCTGCCTCGCGCCGGGTTGGCGCGTCGTTGCGGTCCGCTTGTGCTGCAACAGCTCGACCAGGCCTATGGCGAGGTGGCCGAGCACCACCCCTGGTTCGCGCTGCCTCCGGGCTTCGAGGCGCGGCTGGAACTGCCGGCACGAGTCGACGATGCCCAGGCCCTGTTGTTCGCCGCGCGGCGCCTGTTGTTGCAACTGCAGGGTTGGCTGGCGGCGCGCCAGGCCGGCGCCACCGCCTGGCTGCTGGGTTGGCGCTTCGACACCCTGGCCGCGCATTCCGGCGATGGCTGCCTGCAGGTGCGCAGCGCGCTGCCGTTGCGCGATGCCGACGAGCTGGCGCGCCTGCTCGGCGAGCACCTGCGAAACCTGCGGCTGCCGGCGCCGGTGCTGGAACTGCGCCTGGAGTTGCAGGACATGCAGCCCCTCGTAGCCTGCGACCCCGGCCTGGAATGGGCGCCGCGACAGCCCGGGGCGCACGCCGGTTCGGCGCGCGAACTGACCCTGGCGCTGCAGCGGGTGGCGGCGCGGCTGGGCGCGCAGCGGGTGCTGCAGGGGGCGGTGCTGCCCGACCACCGCCCGGAGTGGGCGCAGCGCTGGCACGAGTTCGGCTCGCCGCAGCCCGCAGCGGCGACGCCGCAGCCCGCAGCGGCGTTGGGTCCGCGCCCCGTGTTCCTGCTGCCCGAGCCGCTGCCGCTGGCCACCCGCCACGGGCTCCCGACGTGGCATGGGCCCTTGCAGCTGTTGCTGGGGCCGCAGCGCATCGAGGGCGGCTGGTGGCAGCGCGATCCTGCCGGCGGCTCCCGCCATCTGGCGCGCGACTACTGGGTGGCGGGGAGCGAGCGCTGCGGCTTGCTGTGGGTGTTCCGCGACCGCCACGACCCGGCAGCCGCCCCGCGGTGGTTCGTGCACGGGGTGTTCGCCTGAGTCGCGGCGGGCGGTCGCGGTCGTTTTCCCTTGCTGCGGGGCGTGCCCATCGCGATGTCTGCCGATCCCCTTGTCCAACCGGCCTATGCGGCCTTGCGCTGCCTGTCGAATTTCAGCTTCCTGCGCGGCGCCAGCCATGTCGAGGAATTGGTTCGGCGCGCCCGCGAACTCGACTACGCCGCGCTGGCGTTGACCGACGAATGCTCTCTCGCCGGAGCGGTGCGGGCCCACCTGGCGGCGCGCCAGGCCGGCTTGAAGCTGTTGCTGGGAAGCCAGTTCCGGGTCCGGCTGGACGGCGGCCACAGCGCGGTGGTGGTGCTGCTGGCGCGCAACCGCCAGGATTACGCCGCGCTGTGCCGCCTGATCAGCGCGCTGCGCCGGCAGGCGCCCAAGGGCAGCTACCGCCTGGACCTGGCGGACCTGCTGGAGCAGGCCTGCGGCCTGGGGGTGGCGTGCCTGCCGCGCGAAGCCGACGATGCGTCGCTGCTGCGCTGGTCCGGCGCGTTGCGCGAGGCCTTCGGCGCATCCCTGTGGCTGGGCGCGGAACTGCACCGCAGCCTGGACGACCGGCGCTGGATGCAGCGCCTGCGGCAGTTGTCGGCCCGCAGCGGAATCGGCCTGGTGGCGTGTCCCGACGCGCAGATGCACGCGCCGGCGCGCCAGCCTCTGCACGACACCCTGTGCGCGATCCGCCTGCGCCGCCCGCTGGCGCAGTGCGGCCTGGAACTGCAGCCCAATGCCGAGCGCTGTCTGCAGGAGGTGCCGCGGCTGCTGCGGCGCTACCCCCGCGAGTGGCTCGAACGCAGCGCGGAACTGGCTGCGAGCTGCCACTTCTCGCTCGAGGAGCTGCGCTACAACTATCCGCGCGAAGTGGTTCCCGAGGGCGTCGACGCCGACGACCACCTGCGTCGGCGGGTCTACGAAGGGGCGCTGCGCCGCTGGCCGCAAGGCGTCGACGCGGCGATGCGCGATCTCATCGAGCACGAACTCGCGCTGATCCGCGAACTCGGCTATGCGCATTATTTCCTCACCGTCGACGACATCGTCGCCTTCGCGCGGGGGCGCGGCATCCTGTGCCAGGGACGGGGTTCGGCGGCCAACAGCGTGGTCTGCTGGTGCCTGGGGGTGACCGAGGTCGATCCGGCGCGCATGCAGGTGCTGTTCGAGCGTTTCATCAGTCGCGAACGCAACGAACCCCCGGACATCGACATCGACTTCGAGCACCGGCGACGCGAGGAGGTGATCCAGTACCTGTACGCCAAGTACGGTCGCGAACGCGCGGCGCTGACGGCCAGTGTGATCACCTACCGCGCGCGCAGCGCCATCCGCGACGTCGGCAAGGCGCTGGGCTACGCCGCCGAGGTGGTCGAGCGCCTGGCGCGCAATGTGCACTGGTGGGACGGCCGGCAGGTCGCCGCCGAGCGCCTGCGCGAAGTCGGGCTGGATCCGGCCGACCTCGGGGTGCGGCAGTGGATGGGCCTGGTCAGGCAACTGCTGGGTTTTCCTCGCCATCTGTCGCAGCACAGCGGCGGCCTGGTGCTCACCCAGGATCCCCTGCACGAACTGGTTCCGATCGAGAACGCCGCGATGCCCGGTCGCACGGTCATCGAATGGGACAAGGACGACCTGGACGCGATGGGCCTGCTCAAGGTGGACATCCTGGCGCTGGGCATGCTGACGGCCCTCGGCAAGTCCCTGCAGCTGATCTCCGCCAGCCGCGGCAGCCCTTTCACGCTGCAGCACATCCCGGCCGAGGACGCTGCGACCTACGACATGCTGTGCGCCGCCGACTCGGTCGGGGTGTTCCAGGTGGAGTCGCGGGCGCAGCAGAACATGCTCCCCAGGCTCGCGCCGCGCTGTTTCTACGATCTGGTGGTCGAGGTGGCGATCGTGCGCCCGGGGCCGATCCAGGGGGGCATGGTGCATCCCTACCTGCGGCGCCGCCAGGGCCTGGAGCCGGTGCACTACCCCGGGCCCGAGCTGCGCCAGGCGCTGCAGCGCACCCTGGGGGTGCCGGTGTTCCAGGAGCAGGTGATGCAGATCAGCATGCTGGCCGCCGGCTTCAGCCCCGGCCAGGCCGACGGACTGCGGCGGGCGATGGCCGCATGGCGGCGCAAGGGTTCGCTGCAATTGTGGGAGCAGCGCCTGGTCGACGGCATGGTCGAGCGCGGCTACGACCCCGAGTTCGCCCGGCAGATCTTCGCCCAGATCCAGGGGTTTTCCGAATACGGCTTTCCGGAAAGCCATGCCGCCTCGTTCGCGCTGCTGGTCTACGCGAGCGCCTGGATCAAATGCCACCATCCGGCCGAGTTCCTGGCCGCGATGCTCAACAGCCAGCCGCTGGGCTTCTACACCCCCTCGCAACTGGTGCAGGACGCGCGCCGTCACGGGGTGCGGGTGCTGCCCGTCGATGTCTGCGCCAGCCAGTGGGACTGCACCCTGGACGACGGGGCGGTGCGCCTGGGGCTGCGCCTGCTGCGCGGCCTGGCGCAGCAGGCCGCGCAGCGCCTGGTGCAGGCGCGGCGCGACGCAGCCTTCGCCGATGTGCAGGAGTTGGCGCAGCGCGCCGCGCTGGGCGCGGCCGACATGCGCCTGCTGGCCGCCGCCGATGCGCTGCGCAGCCTGGCCGGGCATCGCCGGCAGCAGGTCTGGCAGGCCGCCGCGGTGCATGCGCTGCCGCCGCTGCTGCGCGCCGCCACCGCCGACGAGCCGCAACTGCAGTTCGAGCCCCCTTCCGAAGGAGAGGACGTGGTGTTCGATCATGCCGCGACAGGACTCAGCTTGCGCCGCCATCCGCTGGACTTGCTGCGGCCGCGACTCGGGCCGCGCTGGCTTGCGGCGCGCCAGCTGGCCGCGCTGCCCGATGGCGCGCCGGCGCGCGCCTGCGGCCTGGTGACGCTGCGCCAGCAGCCGGAAACCGCGCGCGGCACCACCTTCGTGTCGCTGGAGGACGAAACCGGGGTGGTGCAGGTGATCTGCTGGAAAGACCTGCGCCAGCGCCAGCGCCAGGTGCTGCTGCAGGCGCGGCTGCTGGCGGTGAGCGGGCGCTGGCAAAGCGACGGCCGGGTGGGCAGCCTGCTGGCGCACAGGCTGTTCGACCTCACGCCGCTGCTCGGGCGACTGCACATCGATGTGCGCGGTCCGCGCTGACGCGAGCCCGCGGCAGGCCGTGGATAATCTGCTGAACATGCAGATCTTCCACAACCCGCTGCACGCCGCCCACGCAGCGCGGCAGGAAATGTTCCGCGGCCGAATGGTCGACAGCCACGAAGTGCCGCAGCGCCTGGAATACGTGCTGGACGCGCTGCGCAGGCATCCGCTGGGCGCGCTGCGCGAACCCGAGGTCGACGATGCGGCGCTGCAGCATGCGCTGCAGCGGGTGCACACCCCCGCCTACCTGGAGTTCCTGCAGCAGGCCTGGACGTCCTGGGTCGAGCTCGACCCCGGGAACGCCGAACGCGACGCCCTGCCTTCGGTGTGGCCGCTCGCGCGCGCCGATGCCTTTCGCAGCGACGCCCCGACACGCCATTTCGCGGCGCGCCTGGGAATGCACGCCTTCGACTCGGGCACTCCGCTGACCCGCGGCACCTGGGTCGCGGCGCGTGCCGGCGCCGCCTGCGCGCTGGCCGCCGCGCGCGAGCTGCTGGGCGGCGGGCGCTCGGCCTTTGCGCTGACCCGCCCGCCCGGGCATCACGCCGGGCCGGACTATTTCGGCGGCTATTGCTTTGTCAACAACGCCGCG
>JAKBBQ010000369.1 GCA_021808405.1 Pseudomonadota bacterium
CTTCGCCTACCAGTTCTCGGGCATCTTCGCCAGCGGCCTGACGCCGCTGATCGCCACCGCGCTGATCGGCGCCGGGCACGGCAACCCGTGGCTGGTCGCCGGCTACATGGTGCTGGTGGCGCTGATCAGCCTGGTGTCGGTGATGCTGATGCGCGGCGTCTCGCGCGCCGACGCGCAGCGCGCCTGATCCGGCCGGGCTCGAAGGCCCGGCACGGACAACGAGGGCCCGCGCGGATGCCGCGCGGGCCCTCTTGTCATGGTGCCATGGTGCCTGCCCGGATCCCGGGGCCGGGTTCAGAGCATTTCGTCGCGCAGGTAGTACCAGCGATACAGGAAGCGCTGGCCCATCCGGCGCATCGGCGCAAGCAGCGGCGAGCGCACCAGGTTGAAGGCGTTGGGGTACTCGAGCTCGCTGTCATAGATCGGCAGGTCGAGCACCGGCAGTGCCTTGCCGGCCACGCGCTGCGCCAGGCGCCGTCCGGCATGCGCCGAGAAGGACACGCCGTTGCCGCCGTAGCCCAGCGCGTAGAACACCTGCTGCGACGGGTCGGGCTGCGTGATGCGGGGCATCATGTCGTGGCTGACGTCGACCCAGCCCCACCACGAATAGTCGATGCCGACTTCGCGCAGCGCCGGGAACTTGCGGTGCAGCCCGCCGAGCAGCAGCTTCAGGTGCTTGGGGTTCGGCGCGTCGGCGCCGGTGATCGCGCTGCGGCTGCCGATCTGCACCCTGCGGTCGGGCAGCAGGCGGTAATAGAAGCGCAGCGTGCGGGTGTCGGTGATGACCTCGTGGGTGCGAAACCCGGTGGCCGCGATCTCGTCGTCGGTCAGCGCTCGCGTGACCATGGAGTTGGACAGGATCGGCAGGATCTTGTTGCGCAGTCGCTGGTGCAGCGCATTGCTGGTGTAGCCCCCGGTGGCGAAGGCCACCGCGCGGGCACGCACGATTCCGCCCGGGGTGCGCAGCCGGTAGCTGCCGTCCGAGCCCTCGCAGCCCAGCACCGGGCTGGCGGTGTGGATGCGCACCCCCAGCGCGCGCGCCGCGCGCTGGTAGGCGAAGGCCAGTTTCAGCGGGTGCACGCCGATGCCGTCGGGTTCGTGCAGCGCGCCGCAGGCCTCGGCGTCGCGCACGTACTGCTCGTGCACCTGCTCGCGGCTGAGCATGCGCGTGTCGTAGCCGAAGACCTCCTTCATCACCTGCGCTTCGTTGCGCAGGAAGGCCATTTTCTTCTGGCGATGCGCGATGTACAGGTGGCCGCCGGGCTGCGGTTCGCATTCGGGGAACTCGGCCACCAGCGACTTGAAGGTCTCGAAGCCCTCGCGGATCTCGCGGTCCAGTCGCAGCGCCGTGTCGCGCCCCCAGCGCGCGATCCATTGCGAGCGGTACAGGCGCCCGCTGGCGTTCTGCCCCTGGCCGCCGTTGCGGCTGGTGCAGCCCCAGGCAGTCTGGTTGGCCTCCAGCACGGTGGCGCGGATCCCGTGTTCGCGCGCCAGGAACAAGGCGGCCGAAAGCCCGGTGAAGCCGGAGCCCACGATGGCCACGTCGACGTCGATGTCGCAGCGCACCGGGCCGTCGTCGGCCGGCGGCGCGCCCGCCGTTCCCACCCAGTAGGTGGGGGCGTAGGCGTTGCCATGCCCGGGCGTGGGATGGACCAGCGGGTCGTAGCGCGGGTCGTAGGGGTTCAGCGTGGACCGCAGCAGGGGTTCGGCGGAGGCGTTCATGGGTGTGTCGTGCTCGTGGATTCAACAGAACCCGCTTCGGGTCGGGTTTACGAGCCATGATAGGGGGTGTATTTCATGGTGCATGGATCCAGATGGCACCAAAATGATGGTCCAGATCCGGTGCATCGAATGCACCGTCTTCGACCATATTCAGATAATGGGCTCGTCCGTGCACAGGAGCGGTGCGGTTACCGGTGCGCTTACGATTGCAGGCTGCAATTTGTCAGGGTTTTCGTGATAGGGACAAACCCTGATTCCCGGCGTCCGTGCCGACCCTTTTCCGGTGCGGATTCCCCGCGGACGATCTGGACCCATCAAAGGCGTCGAACTGGATCTACCCAGCAGCGCCGGGGGCTCACTATATTGAAAAAAACGAAAACCCCTTGACTAATGTTGGATCGAGTTTCCATGCAACCGACGACCGAAACACTGCAGGCATTTTCAGACGCGTGGAACGCGCATGACCTGGACGGCTTGATGTCCTTCATGAGCGACGACTGTATATTCCACGCCGTGGCCGGCCCCGATCTGTTCGGTCGCACGTTTCGCGGTCGCGCCGAAGTGCGTGCCGGTTTCGAGATGGCCTGGAAGGCCTTTCCCGACGCAGCATGGCTGGATCCGGTGCACTTCGTGTGCGGCGACCGCGGCGTCACCGAGTCGACCTTCTGCGGCACGCGCACCGACGGCGTGCGCGTGGAAGCCCGCATGGTCGACGTGTTCACCTTCGCCGACGGCAAGATCGCGGTGAAGAACGCGTTCCGCAAGGATCGCGCGCCGTCTCGCTGAGGAGGGCCTGAACATGAGCGCCGTACCCGAACAGGGGAAGAACATGAAACTCTCCGCACCGCCTCCTCCAGCTCCCCCCGAGCGCAGGCTGCGCCTGAAGCTGGCCCCCCAGTGGGTGACGGCCCTCGTGCTGCTGGGCGCGCTGGTGGTGTGGCAGCTGGTGGCCAACGCCGGCGTGTTCCCGGCTTTCGCGCTGCCGTCGCCGGTGGCGGTCTGGAAGGCCTTCGTGACCATCGTCCGCCAGGGCTACGGCGGGCAGTCGCTGAGCGCCGACATCGCGGTCAGCTGCCTGCGCATCCTCATCGGATTCGTCGGCGCCATTGTCATCGGCGTGCCGATCGGGCTGCTGATGTCCCGCAACAAGCTGGTGTTCGACAT
>JAKBBQ010000370.1 GCA_021808405.1 Pseudomonadota bacterium
CGACGAGGCGGGCCAGACCTTCGCGCTGCTCAACCTCTACAGCCGCTGGCCGGGCTTCTTCCGCGCCCACGGGCGCTTGTTGTTCCTGCAGCATGTCCAGCAGACGTTCAGCTTGGCGGCCCTGCGCCACGTACACGGCAATGTGATTCCGCATGATCGACGGCGTCATTTCAGCTCCCTGATCGAAGCCCACCGCATGGCGCTGCTCTACCAGCCGATCATCCAGCTGAGCACCGGCAAGCTGAAGAAGGTCGAGGCGCTGGGCAGGCTGGTCGACACCGACGGCTCGCTGGTGGCCCCGGCAGCCTTCCTGCCGACCCTGGGCAACCGAGACCTCTTGCGGCTGTTCGAGTTCGGCATCGCCCAGGTCTGCCGCGACCTGCGGATCTGGCATGCGCAAGGCCTGAAACTGTCGGTGTCGCTGAACCTGCCGCCCCAGGGAATCGGCGACCTGCAATACCACGAAGCGTTGTTTCGCACCCTCGAGCAGACGGGCACCGACACGGAATTCGTCGAACTGGAGATCCTCGAAACACAGGACTACAAGGATTTCAGCGACCGCGATGCCTTCCAGCGCAACCTCAAGCTGCTGGGTATCCGCTTGGTCCAGGATGACCTCGGAGCCGGCCACAGCTCGCTGCTGCGCATGGACAGCATGCCCTTCGATGAAGTCAAGATCGACCAGGGGCTGGTGCGGCGCGCGGCGCGCAAGCATCCGTACCGCGCCTTCGGATTCATCTTCTATCTGACCCAGCTCGCGCACGAACTCGGCGCCAGCGTCACCGTCGAAGGCCTGGAGAATCCGGGCTTGATCGAGGCCGCGTCGATCATGGGCGCAGACGGCGGCCAGGGCTACGGCATCGCACGCCCGATGGCCGCGGCCGACATCGCCGCCTGGGCGAGCAGCTACCGGCACGAAGTCGACCCGCGCAGTCCGAGAACCGCGTGGGGCGCGCTCGCCGGCTACCTGCTGTGGGACCGCGAATTGAAAGCCCTCGATGCGTGGCCCCAATTGGTCGAGGAATTCGTGCGCGCGCCCTGCCGTGTGCAGCGCTTCATCGAACGCCAGGCACCTTCAGCCGTCTCGCTGCAGCAGCTGCTGGACAAGAACCACTCCGTCGCCATGCGCGGCTCCACCGGCCGCATGTACCGGGTGACACGCAGGGACGTCATCAACGCGCTCGCCGAACAAGGCAGGCTGGCCGCAGCCGCCCAGGTCGATGAGGCCTCTCCATGAAATTCCTGGTCGTCGACGACTTTCCGACCATGCGTCGAATCGTGCGCGGACTGCTCATGCAGACCGGCCACGCGACAGGCACGATCGACGAAGCCGAGGACGGGGTGCAGGCGCTCAAGCGCATCCACGCCGGCGGCATCGAGTTCGTGGTCACCGACTGGAACATGCCGAACATGCAGGGCATCGACTTGCTGCGCCAGATCCGTGGCAACCCCGATTCCGCGATCCGTTCGCTGCCGGTGCTCCTGGTCACTGCCGAAGCGAAGAAGGAGAACATCCTCGCCGCGGCCCAGGCCGGGGTCAACGGCTACGTGGTCAAGCCCTTCCAGGCGGATGTGCTGAAGGCGAAGATCGACGGCATCCTGGAGCGGCTGCGCGCGGGGCCGCGAGCATGAGTGCCCCGCACGGAACGGCGCCGCCGAGCGCCGAGGACCAGACGCAGGCGCTGCAACGCCTGCAGGCGGCGAACCTGCTGCTGGTGCAGGGCATGCGAGCCGTGCTCCAGGCCTGTCGCGAGCTGCCGGATGCCCGTCGACCGCTGCACGAGGTCCTGCGGCTGGGCGAGCAGCAAGCGATGCGCACCCTGCAGGCTACCGAGGCCGCACTCGCCGAATTGCACGCTCTGCGCGCCGACCCTGGTGATCGGCCCGACGCGCAGCGGCTGCTGCGCATGGAACAGCAGCTGCAGGCGATCCGGGCGGCCCAGCAAGGCCAGGACCTGGCGGGTCAGCAGCTGAACAAGGCCATGGCCTTGCTGCAAGCGCTGGAGTCGCGCATCCAGGACGGCATCGGACCGGACTGGCGGCGCGGGTGCGGTGCGGCCGTGACTCGCCGACCGCACACCCCGGACGAGCCCTTCGATGCGCAACGACTGGATCAGGACAGCGTCGACCAGTTGCTCGCCGGGCTCGGCAACTAGCGCCTCCCGGCCAGAAGGACCAAGCGGATGACCAGCGCGATGGACAACGATATCCTGCAGGAATTCCTCGCCGAGTCCCGCGAATTGCTGAGCGACGCGCAAGCCCAGCTGCTGCGCCTGGAGGCGGCGCCCGGCGACGGCAACGTGCTGGGGGCGATCTTCCGCGCCTTCCACACGCTCAAGGGCGGCGCCGGCTTCCTCGAGGCGGCCCACATGGTGGAGTGGTGCCACCACCTCGAGGACCTGCTGGACAAGCTGCGCTCGGGGCGGCTGCTGGCCGACGGCGCGATGATCGACGCCATCCTGCGCGCCAGCGACGTGCTCGAGCGCATGCTGGGGGAGATGTCCCAGGGGGAGAGCCCGGCGCCCGGCCCGCAGGAGCTGGGGGCGCTGGTGCGGGCCTACGCCGACGGCCAGGCGCCGTCGCCGGGGGCCGCGCGCGGACAGCCCGAGGCGCCGGCCGCGGGCGCCGCGCCGGGCGGCACCTGGGTGGAGTCGCGCGCGCTGTCGCCCGGCGAGTCGGGGCTGTACGTGCAGCGCAAGCACGCGCAACGCCCGGCGCGGGCGCAGGCCAGCGAGGAGGACCTGGAGGCCGAGTTCGAGCGCATGCTCGACGCGGTGTACGGCCAGGGCGTGGCCCCGGGCACCGCGCCGGCGCCGGGCGGCGCGGCCGCGGCGCAGGCCGGCGCGCCGGCCGAGGTGGGAGCGGCCGCGCAGTCGGGCC
>JAKBBQ010000371.1 GCA_021808405.1 Pseudomonadota bacterium
GCTGCCCTCGGGGCACAGCCGCGGCACGCCGCGGTGGCACGCGCGACGCGTCACGCCGCGCGGCGCCCGCTGCCCGCGGCCGGCGCGACCTGCCGTCGCGCCGGCTGGTATGTGCAGGTCGGCGCGTTCTCCCAGGCCGCGGGTTATCGGCGCCTGCAGCAGCGGCTGGCGCATTTCGGGCTGCCGACCTGCCGTGGCCCGCGCAAGCCGCGCGGACTGCACGAACTGCTGGTCGGCCCGTATGCCAGCCGTGCCGAGGCCGAGCGCCTGCGCTCGCACCTGAAGGCGCCGCTGCGCAAGGCCAGCTTCCTGCGCCACCTGCGCTGAAGCACCCGGGCGGGGCGTCGAGGCGCCCTCGCGGGGCGCCTCGGGTCGCGGCGTGGGCCTGCCGCGGCGTTGCGCACCGGCTACGCCGGACGACGGATTGCTGCGGTGGGTCGCGCTGGTGCGAGAATGCTCATGAAACCACCATGAGTACGACGTTTCAGTTGGAGAACGCAGCAGCCGAACCGATGTTGCTCGGCAACAGCGAGCCGATGGTCGCGCTGCGCGCGCTGCTGCGCCGCGTCGCCGCGGCCGACAGCACGGTGCTGGTGCAAGGCGAGTCGGGGACCGGCAAGGAGCTCGTCGCGCGTCTGCTGCATGCCTGGTCCGCGCGCGCCGGCAAGCCCTTTGTCGCGGTGAACTGCGGTGCCATTCCCGGCGAGTTGATGGAAAGCGAACTGTTCGGCCACGAGCGCGGAGCCTTCACCGGCGCGCAGGCGGCGCGCAAGGGACGCTTCGAGCTGGCCGGGCGCGGCACGCTGTTCCTCGATGAAATCGCCGAAATGAGTCCGCCGCTGCAGGTCAAGCTGTTGCGGGTCCTGCAGGAGCGCAGTTTCGAGCGGGTCGGCGGCAGCGAGACCCTGGTCGCCGGCGCGCGCATCGTCGCCGCCACCCACCGCGACCTGGAGCAGCAGATCGAACTGGGGCGCTTTCGCGAGGATCTGTACTACCGCCTGCATGTCGTGCCCATCCAGATCCCGGCGCTGCGCGAGCGCGGCGACGACATCCTGCTGCTGGCCGAGCACGCCTTGCGCGGACTCGACGCGGCGGGCCTGGGGCGCGTGCGGCTGGGCGACGGCGTGGCCGGCGCGCTGCGGGCCTACCGCTGGCCGGGCAACGTGCGCGAACTGCACAACCTGATGGAGCGGCTGGTCATCATGCACGCCGGCGGCACGGTGCAGTTGCGCGACCTGCCGCCCAAGATGCGCGAGTCGCAGGGCGAGGCGCCGCCGCTGGCCGCCGCTGCCGCGCCCGAAGGCGATGGCGATGGCGAGCAGGCCTTGCAGGAATTGATGCAATTGATCGCCGATCCGGCCGACCCGGTACTGCCCGCGCAGGGCATCGACCTGCGCGCCTACCTCGAGCGCATCGAGCGCTCGCTCATCGAGCAGGCGCTGCAGGCCAGCGACCACGTCATCGCCCACGCCGCGTCCCGCCTGGGATTGCGTCGCACCACCCTGGTGGAGAAGATCCGCAAGTACAACCTGCGCGAAACCATCGATGCCGGCGGCGCCTGATGGCCGGGGGTCCGGGCGCGACGTCAAATCCTTGACGTCGCCCGCGCGCCGGGGAGGCTGCGCGCAGTGCGTAGGACACTAGGATGTCGCCCATGTCCGTAACGCCTCGAGCCCTGCCCGGCGAGCCGGCCGCCAGCGCCCCGGCCACCGGCCTGATCGCCCAGTCCGCGTCGATGCTGCAGACGCTGGAGATGGCACGGCGCGCCGCGCAGACCGATGTGGGCATCATGCTGCTGGGGGAGAGCGGGGTCGGCAAGGAGGTGCTGGCCCGCTATGTCCACCGGGTATCGCCCCGCGCGCAGGGGCCCTTTGTCGCGATCAACTGCGCGGCGATACCCGACAGCTTGCTCGAGGCCACGCTGTTCGGCTTCGATCGCGGGGCCTTCACCGGGGCCTCGCAGTCGGCGCCCGGCAAGTTCGAGCAGGCGCAGGGCGGCACGCTGCTGCTCGACGAAGTCACCGAAATGGCGCCGGCGCTGCAGGCCAAGTTGCTGCGCGTGCTGCAGGAGAGGGAAATCGAGCGCCTGGGTGGGCGCCGGCGCATCCCGCTCGACCTGCGCGTGGTCGCCACCAGCAACCGCGACCTGCAGCAGGCGGTGGCGCAGGGGGTGTTGCGAGAGGACCTGTACTACCGGCTGAGCGTGTTTCCGCTGCGCGTGCCGCCGCTGCGCGAGCGCCGCGAGGACATCGTGCCGCTGGCCGAGGCGCTGCTGCGCAGGTTCGCCGAGCAGTACGCGCTGGCGGTGGCGCCGCGCCTGGAGGCCGCTGCGCGCGAGCGCCTGCTGGGTCATGGCTGGCCGGGCAACGTGCGCGAACTGGAAAACGTCGTGCAGCGCGCGGCGATCCTGTGCAATGATGGGCGCATCGCAGCGGCCGACCTGCTGTTGCACCCCGCCGCGCAGCCGCTGCGGGACGCGGCGCCGCAGGCGCAGGCGATGGGCGCGCTGGCCGCCGGCGCCGAAGCGGCGGCCGGGCGGGCGCTGGGAGCCGAACTCGCCGACAGCGAGCGTCGCATGATCGTCGATGCGCTGCGACAAAGCGCCGGTTCGCGCAAGCTGGCCGCGCAGCGCCTGGGAATCAGCCCGCGCACCCTGCGCCACAAGCTGCAGCGCCTGCGCGAGGCGGGACTCGAGCTGGGCGAGGACGACGGCGACGGCGACGACTGAAGCGTCGCCGCCCGCGCGGTGGAACGGCTTTTGCTTGCAGCGGGTGGACGTCATCGCCTTGACGCCTGCTGGCCCTGTCCGGAGATCGCCATGAATGTCGACCGCATGCAGCAACTCGTCGCCCAGATGCGCGCGCTGGCAGC
>JAKBBQ010000372.1 GCA_021808405.1 Pseudomonadota bacterium
CGTGATCAACAAGATCGACCTCGCGCCGCATGTGGGCGCCAGTCTGGACGTGATGCGCCGCGACACCGAGCGCATGCGCCGCGGCAAACCCTACGCGATGACCAACCTGAAGACCCTGCAGGGCCTGCAGGACGTGATCCGCTTCATCGAGACCCAGGGGCTGCTGTCGCAGCGCTGACGCGGCCCCCGTGGGGCGCGATCAGGTGGACCACACGCGCGGCGCGCAGGCCGGCAGGCCCCAGGCATGCTCGCGCAAGCGCGCCCATGCCGCATGCAGCAGCCCGGCCAGCGGCTCGATCCGCGGGGCCGTGGCGCGCAGCACGAGCAGTCGCGGCTGCGGCGACGTGACTCCCGCCCGCACCCCCTCGGGAACATCGTGCAGCAGCTCGCGCACCGCCTCCAGCAGCTCGTCGCGGCGCCGCGCAGGCAGCGCCTCGCCGGCAGCCAGCAGCAAGGTACCCAGCGCCTGGGCCCCGGCGAGTCCGCCCGGCGCATCGCGCAGCACGCGGTCGCCGCCGTCGATGCGTCCGCGCTCCAGCCATGCGCCGGGGATCTCCAGGTGCTGCGTGAAGCTGCCGTGCGCGAAGGCATCGCCGGCGGCCGGACGCCCCAGCGCCAGCATGTCCCAGGCCAGCAGCCCGGCGCCGGGCTCGAGTTCGAACACGCAGCGGTTCTCGGCGATGCAACCCTCGAAGGCCAGGCTCTCCAGCGGCAGCCATTCCAGGCGCGCCCCGGCGGCAACGCGCGCGTGCAGGCGCTGCGCCGCGCTCGCCCCGAGGCTGCGGTAAAAGCGTGTCGCCCCGGGCGTGGTCAGCAGCGCGTGGGCGCCCGCCCGCACATCGAGCTCGATGTCCACGGTGTCGCCCCCCGCCATGCCGCCCGGCGGATGTACCAGCACGTGGTGGCACCGCTCGTCGCCCTCCGGATGCAGCGCGGCCAGCACGCGCGTGGCGCCTTCGTGCCGATGCCACGCCACCGTGCGCGCGCCGACTCGCTCGTAGCGCAACTGCAGGCGCGAGGCCCAACCCGGGCAGGCCGCATCGCGCGCAGCCCCGTCCGCCGCGATGCCGGGCGCGACCTCGCTCGCCGCCATGCGCACATTCATCTCAAGCTCCCACCGCGCCGAAGACCCTGCGCACCAGCGCCGAACCGGCGGCGGCGGGATCGGCGCGGATCGACTGCTCCTCGTCGCCGATGGCCTGGTACAGCCGGTCCAGCGCCTGCTGCGTGACGTACTGGTCGACGCTGGCCTGGTCCTGGCGCACCAGCCCGAAGCGCGCCGCCTGCCCGGCATAGCGGTCGTACTGCTGCGCCAGCCCCAGCTTGCGCGTCTGCTGGTGCACGATCGGCAGGAAGCGGCGCTGCAGCTGCGCCTGCGTCTTCTGCCGGAAATAGTCGGTGACCGAACGGTTGCCTCCGGTCAGGATGGCCTTCGCGTCGGCGAAGCTCATCTGGCGCACCGCCGACACCAGCAGCTCGCGGGCCAGCGGCACCGCCGCCTCGGCGGCCCGGTTCATCGCCAGTTGCAGCGCGTCGGCCTGCGCCCCCATGCCGGCCATGCGCATCACGCCGGACAGCTGCTGCAGCGCCGGCGGCAGCGGGATGCGCCATTTCGGGCTGCCCCAGAATCCGTCGGGGCGCCCGAGGGTCGACACCGCGACGTCCACGCCGCGCCCCAGCGCATCCTTCAGCCCCTGGCCGACCTGGCTGTTGCTCAGCGCGGCCAGCGCCGCCGAATTGCCGCCCGGCCCCGGCGCGGCCGGCGCCGGCGCCGGCGCCGAGCCCGGCGCGATCCCCTGCAGCACGCCGCCGAGCTGCTGCCGCACCTGGCCGAGGTCGAAGCTCCAGGCGCGGACCGCCGGCCACGCGCAGCCCAGTCCCAGCGCCGCCAGCAGCGCGCGGCGGCGCCTCACCCCAGATCCTGTCATCGCGTTCTCCCCGGCGCGCGCCGTCGTGCGGCAGGCCATCGGCGACCCGCCCCGCGCACACCCCATGCAAGCATTGTGCCTGCGCCGGGACCCTCGCTACGCGGAATCCGACTCGCGGAATTCCAGCTCGCGGCGCTCGTCGGGAGCGCGTGACAGCTCGCGCTTGCGCAGCTCGACGCGGCGGATCTTGCCCGACAGGGTCTTGGGCAGTTCGGCGAACTCGATGATCCGGATGCGCTTGTACGGCGCCAGCCGATCGCGCGCGAAACGCAGGATGTCGAGCGCGACCTCGCGCTCCGGCGCCACTCCGGCACGCAGCGCCACCACCGCCTTCGGCACCGCGCCGCGCAGGGCGTCAGGTGCCGGAACGACGGCCGCCTCGGCCACCGCGTCGTGCTCGATCAGCACGCTTTCCAGCTCGAAGGGACTGATGCGGTAGTCGGAGGCCTTGAACACGTCGTCGGAGCGGCCGATGTAGGTCAGGTAGCCGTCGGCATCCCGGCTCGCCACGTCGGAGGTGTGGTAGTTCCCGCCCCGGCAGGCCTGCGCCGTCTTGTCGTCCTGGCCTTCATAGCCCAGCATCAGGCCGAGCGGACGATGCGCCAGGTCGAGCGCGATCTCGCCGTCGTCGCAGGATCGCTCGTCGGCGTCGAGCAGCAGCACGCGGTAGCCCGGCAGGGGTCGCCCCATCGAGCCTGGCTTCAGCGCCTGCCCCGGCGTGTTGCCGACGATCGCCGTGGTCTCGCTCTGGCCGTAGCCGTCGCGGATGGTGATGCCCCAGGCACGGCGCACGCTGTCGATCACCTCGGGATTGAGCGGCTCGCCCGCCGCCACCGCTTCGCGCAAGCCGACCTTCCAGCGCTGCAGGTCCTGCAGGATCAGCATGCGCCACACCGTCGGCGGCGCGCACAGC
>JAKBBQ010000064.1 GCA_021808405.1 Pseudomonadota bacterium
TCGGCGCTTTCATTCCAGCGAGTCGGGTGGCGCCAGGCGCGCGGCCGTCGGCGGCGGGCGGGGCGTTTCGCGCGGGACGCTGGGGTGCATGCCGGATGGGGTCGATGGTCTGGGGCGCGGCGCGCGTAGCGGGCCGCGCTGGGCGCTGCATGGCGACCGCGCGAGCGGCTCGCCGCCTTCGACGACCGCGCCCGGCCGACGATGGCTCAGCCGCTATGATGCCAGGGTCCGTACCGCGTAGCCATGAACCTGCTCGCCCGCCTGCGTTCGTCGAGTCGCGGCATCCTCGTCTGGATGCTGCTGGCCGCGTATGTCTGCACGCCGCTGGCGGCCTGGGCGCAGCCGCGGCCACGGGACATCGTCGTTCCCTTCTGCACGGTGCAGTCGCCGGCGAGCTCGGGAACGAAGGCACCGCGGCGCATCGTCCTGCGCTTTGCCGGGCATGCGCAGGTCGCGGCCAGCGTCGTGCAGTTCGCGCTCCCGGCGGCGCACACGGCGTCCTTCGGCGGGGCGCGCAACGCCGACTTCGCGGCGGCCCCGGGCCGCGCGCCGAGCGTTGCGCCACCGCTGGCGTGGCGCCCTCCGCCGCGCGCACCTCCGGCGGCCCCGGCACGCAGCTGAAGCGTCGCCGCGCCCGAGGCTGGCAAGCCCGCGCGCGGCCTGAGCGATCACCGGCGCGGCCGGCGCCACTCCTGCGAGGAGCGCGCGGCCTTGCCAGGGGGCTTTCCATCATGCCTTGCGGCGCGCACGGACGATTCAGCGCGCTGCTGCCGTCCATCGACCGCAGATCCAGGACTTCGACGCCTTCGCCGACGCCCGTTCCAGGCGTCGGCACAGCAGGCTGCGGGTCCATGCCTTGTTTGCGCGCTGGACCGCTTCGGCGGGCCTCAGCGATTCCTTCCGAACACCACCCTCGAGGAGATCACCATGCGACCCACACCCGTGCTTCCCACCCCTTCCCCCGTTTCCCGCCGCTTGTGGCTGGCGCTGCTGGTGGGCGCCACGCTGGCGGCGCCTTCGATCGCGTTCGCGGCTGCTCCGTCGCGGGCGCCGGTGCAGGCACGCGACGCCTGGATCCGCTGGCTGCCGGCAGGCCTGCCAGCCGGCGGCTACGTGACCTTGCACAACCTGTCGAGCAGGCCGGTGGACCTGATCGGAGCGTCGAGCCCGGACTATCGCCAGGTCATGCTGCACCACAGTGTGATGAAGGGCGGCACGATGCAGATGCTGCCGGTGGCGAAGGTTGCGATTCCGGCCGGTGGAGATTTCCGTTTCAAGCCCGGCGCCTATCACATCATGCTGATGCAGCCCAGCCACTCGGTGATGCCGGGGGACGAAGTCCCGGTGACCCTGCAGTTCGCCGGGGGCGCGAGCCTGGAGGTGCGCTTTGTCGTGCGCAAGCCCGATGCCGGCGCAGGCATGGGGTCGATGCCGATGCCGGGGAACCGGAACTGATCGCTGCCGGGTCGCGCTGAGCCGATGACCGGGCAGCGGCGTCCGGCTCGCGTGCCCGGCCTGCAGGCCGGCCTACCAGGAGTCTTTCGATGATCAGCAGGGATCGTCCCGTGTCGATGGCGGGGATGGTGGTGTCGGCGGCCCTCGCGCTGCTGCTGGCGCTGCCGCTGAGCGGCTGCGGCAAGCGGCAGCATTGGGACATGGGCAACGTCGCGATGGTGCTGGCCAACCTGAAGCTGTTCCACATGCTTTCGGCCGACACGGGAAAGCCGGTGCGGGCCTCGGACTTTCGCGGCAAGGTGGTGGTCGTGTACTTCGGCTATACGCATTGTCCGGACGTGTGCCCGCTGACCATGTCCCACCTGGCCGCTGCGATCGCCGACCTCGGCAAGCTGGGCAGGCAGGTGCGGATCCTGTTCGTCACCGTCGATCCGGCCCGCGACACCCTGCCGATCCTCAAGGCCTACACCCACGCATTCAGTGCGCAGGCCATCGGAATCCGCGGGACCATGGCGCAGCTCGTCGCCGCGACCAAGCTCTACCACGTGGCATTCAGCTACGGGAAGAAGGACCGGTACGGCAACTACGTGGTCCATCACAGCGCCTCGATCCTGGTGTTCGACCAGCAGGGAGACGGCAGGCTGATCGGTTCGGACCTCACCCGGCCGGAGTCCATCGCCCACGACCTGCGACAGCTGATCGTGCGCTGAACGCGGCGTCCCGGTCGCAGCGCGCCCGCGGCCGTCTTCACGGTTGTGAGCGCAGGTTACCCAGCGTCCGCGAATCGAGACCAGAGGTGTCCGCCCGCGGTTTTCCGGGCGCGGCGCGGGATTCGGGGCGCCCGCGATGCGGGTTTTGCATCCGCCGTTTGGAACACGGATGAGGAGGGTTTTGCATCTGCGCGGTGTTTGTTGCGGGATGATGTCTGGAATATTCATCGTATTCAGGTCCGCGACCATCGCAAGCCAATAAGGGGCGGTATTCCGTCGATTAGCATGCGGTGCAACCGATGCTGCACTGCACGAACGGCCGCGCGCCGGCGGATCGGGAGCATCCGCCCGGCACCCGCTCCGTCGCCGAGTACTTCACCTCACCGTCTGTTTCCATGCGCAAACAACCCATCGCCTCCCTGGTTTTCATCGCCGCCGTTTGTTTCGGCGGCGCAGCGCACGCCGCCGCCGGATTCACGGTCGGGCTCAATATGGCAGGCAGCCATGCCGCCGGATATGGAAGATCGTCGAATTTCGGAATGGATGCCGGTTATGACTTCGATTCTCATTTCGGGGTCGATCTCAGCTACGAATCGCTGATGGGCTACGAGATGACGGTGCTCGGCGCCAGCGCGATCGGGCGCTATGCGCTGTCCCGGCGCTGGCACCTGCTCGGCCGCCTCGGCGTGGCCTACTGGACCGAGAGCCCGACCGGCGCCTACAGCGCCAGCGGCGAGGACCCGTTGCTCGGCATCGGCCTGTCCTACGCCATCGACCGCGCGCTGAGCCTGCGCGGCGAGTATCAGGTGATCCCGAACGCGACCGGCAAGCTCGGCGTCAATCTCGACTCCGTGGTGCTCGGCCTGCAGTACCACTTTCGCTGAAGGCGAGCGCCGCCGGGCGCTCACCAGGCCGCGTGCAGCGCCAGCGCCCCCAGCACGATGCACAGCACGGCCGCGACGCCGTGGATCCAGCGGCTCGGCAGGCGGTCGGCGTAGCGGTGCCCGAACAACACCGCAGGCACGTTGGCCGCCAGCATCCCCAGGGTCGTTCCCGCCACCACCGGGAGCCAGTCGCCGAAGCGCGCGGCCAGCGCGACGGTCGCGACCTGGGTCTTGTCGCCCATTTCGGCGACGAAGAATCCGAGCGCGGTGGTGAGGAACACGCCGCGGGAACTGCGTGCGCCCGGTTGCTCGTCATCGAGTTTGTCGGGGACGAGGATCCACACGCCCATCGCGACGAAGGACACGACCACGGCCCAGTTCAGTAGCCGCGGGTCGAGCCAATGGGCGAGCACGTCACCCAGGCCGGCGGCCAGGCCATGGTTGGCCAGCGTCGCCGCCAGGATGCCCAGGATGATCGGCCAGGGCGCGCGATAGCGCGCCGCCAGCAGCAGCGACAGAAGCTGGGTCTTGTCGCCGATTTCGGCGAGCGCGACCAGCGCGCCCGAAACGAGGAAGGGATGCATCGACGGGACTCCGGTTGCGGCTGCGGCCTGCGCGCGATGCACCCCGCGTGCCGCAGCCAGCCCACGGGATGCATCGGTCTGGCCAGGCGGTCCCTGCACTTGCTGCCCGTGCCATGGATGCGCGAGGCGCTCCAAGCGTGTTGACACGGGCCCACGCGATGTGGCGTGGCGGCTACTCCCCAATGCAGGCCGCAGCATAGCAAACGCCGGCGGCGGGGGCGGGCGGGCGGGCGTCGAGCGCCGAGCTTGACCGGGCGCAGTTCGCGCGCGCGCTCGCCGGCGCCCGCCGCCCGCGGGGGCGTCGGCTGCGACTACCCTGGCCTGCAGCCCGCACGACCCTGCAGCGCGATGCGCGGCCCTTGCGATGCACGAACTCGAACTCTCCAAGGCCTACACGCTGATCGAGCCCGGTCCGGTGGTGCTGGTGACCACCCGGCGCGCGGGGCGCGACAACATCATGACCATCTCCTGGACCACGGTGCTGGATTTCACTCCGCTGCTGGCGATCGTCACCGGCGCGTGGAACCACTCCTACGCCGCGCTGCGCGAGCAGCGCGAATGCGTGATCGCGGTGCCGGGGATCGACCTGCTCGACCAGGTGGTCGGCATCGGCACCTGTTCCGGGGCCGACACCGACAAGTTCGCCAGGTTCCACCTCGGCGCCGTGCCGGCGGCTCGGGTTCAGGCACCGCTGATCGCCGAATGCCTGGCCCACATCGAATGCAAGGTGACCGATTTCATCGAACCGTACGGCGTCGTCGTGCTCGAGGGCGTGGCCGCCTGGGTCGACGCGCAGCGCGCGCAGCGCCGCACGATCCACGCGGTGGGCGACGGCAGTTTCGTCGCCGACGGCCGGCGCTACCAGCGGCGCGAGGCGATGGCCGCGAAGCTGCCGCCGGGGGTGTAGCCCGCCCGGCCCACCGCGACGCGCTGCCGGTGTCGCCGCGATTGACCCCGGTCAGCGACCGCGCGACGGGCCTACGCCCATACTGCGAGGTGGACAAAACCCTTGCGGAGGTCGCCATGCGACGCCTGTATTTCCTGGTTCCCGATTCCGCCACCGCGGGCGCGGTGGTCGATGAACTGTTGCTGGCGCGGGTGCCCTACACCCGCATCCATGTGCTGGCGCGCGAAGGCACGCCGCTGGGTGACCTGCCCGAGGCCGGACTGGCCCAGCGCAGCGACCTGATCCCGGCGCTGCAGCGCGGGCTGGCGCTGGGGGGTGCCACCGGGATGCTGGCCGGGCTGGTGGCGGTGGCGATTCCCGGCGCGGCGGTGGTGTCGGCGGGGGCCATCGTGGCCGCGTCGGCGCTCGCCGGTTCGGCGGTCGGCGCGTGGCTGAGCAGCATGGTGGGCATCGGAATCGACAGCCCGCGCTTCAAGCCCTTCGAGCAGGCCATCGAGTCCGGCCAGTTGCTGCTGATGGTCGACGTCGCCGCCGAGGACACGGCGCGCATCACCGAGCGGATCACCCGCCGCATCCCGGGCGCGACGCCCGAGGGCGTCGAGCCTGGGATCCCGGCCTTCCCCTGAGACGCTCCGGCCCTCGGTGCCGAAGCGACGCGAGCGCCCCGCGGCGCCGGCGCACCCGGCGCACGCTGCCGGCGCGCGCGCCGGCAGCCACACCCACGCAGGCCGACAGGCCTGTCATGACCGGTCACAGCGCAAGGTCCTGGGAGGGTCTACCCTTGCGGCGTCGTCGAAGTCTTCCCAGGAGGTCCTGTCATGGAACGTCGAGATTTTGTGCGTGCTGCAGTGTCGGGAGCGGCGGTGGCCGCGGGTGTCGGGCTGGCCGGCAGCGCCGAGGCTGCCGGTGACGGCAGCTGGACCAACGTGGTGTTCACCGAGAGCGATCCCGGGCACTTCGCGAAAGTCGAGAAGCTGCATGTGCCGCTGGTCGTCCACGAGGGCGCCATGCTGAAGGTGACCACCCCGCACCCGATGAGCGAGCCGCATTACATCGTCAGCCACACCGTGGTGCTCGAGGGAGGGCGCTTCCTCAGCCGCAAGACCTTCAACTGGAAGGACAAGCCGGTTTCCGAGCACAAGCTTCCGGCCGGCTACAAGGGGCGGGTCACGGTCACCAGCACCTGCAACCTGCACGACTGGTGGGTGAAGGAAGTCATGGTGTGAGTCCCGCGGCCGCGCGCACGCGCGGCCGCCATGCAAAAAGGCCCCGGCGCTGCCGGGGCCCTGCTTCAAGCCGGGACCGCGATCACTGGAACGAGTAGATGTACTCCGCGTACACCGCGCTCAGCGAGGCCGAAGGGTTCTGCTGGTTCCACGGCAGCACGCTGGTCGGGGTGTAGCCCATGGTCTCGGCCAGGTACATGTAGTCGCTGACGTCGTAGTGGGCGTACAGGTAGCCGATCAGCACTTTGCTCTTCTTGTCGATGTGGTAGGTGCCGTTGAGGTCGAGCCGGGTGATCTTGGTCTTCAGGTCGGGCACGCTGCCGCAGGTGTAGCCGCTGTTGCCCGGGGCCGCGCAGCTCACCAATTGGGCCGCCGCGCCGCTGCCGCTTCCGGCCGCCACCGCGGTGTTCTCGTTGTTGGTGTCCTCCGAGTAGGTCAGGTTGGCCGCCAGGGTCAGCTTGTCATCCATCAGCCCGCCCTGCTTGTAGCCCACGCCCAGGGTCAGCGCCTTGTCCTGCAGCCCGGTCACCCAGGCGTAGGCGGCCTTCGACGCCAGCGCGACGCTGTTGCTGGTCTGGCGCTGCCAGGTGGCGAACACGCTCAAGCGCGACTTGGGGTTGATCTGGTAGTCGCCTTCCAGGTCGATCGTGGAGTCGTGGCCGTTTTGCGTACCCAGCACCGAGTCGGGGTACTGGTCGGCCCCGAACGCTGCGTCCGCGCTCAGGGTGAAGGCGCTGTTGACCATCCAGCTGGCGCCGACATGGCCCTGCACCTGCCTGCGCGACGCGTCGAAGAACGCCACCCAGCCCGGCATGTCGGCCTCGCCGCTGTTCATGTCGGTGATGGGGTTGTAGTAGGTAGTGTTGAGGGTCGACTTGCGGTTGGCCCACTTGACCCCGGCACGCAGGTTCAGGTCGCTGTCGGGCTTGAGGAAGTAGTCGAGCTTGGCGGTGTTTTCCTTGCTCTCCGGCACCGCGGCGCAGCCGGTCGGGGGAACTCCGGCGCCGGTGTACAGGTCGTTGGGCATGACCAGGGTCGACAGGTAGGCCGTGCTGTCGCACCAGCGGCGGGTCTTCTCGTTCTGCAGCGAAAAGTGCAGCCGCTGGTGGGGCAGGAAGCGCCAGTCCGCGTCACCCTTGATCTGCAGGTGGCTGTTGCTCATCGGGATGTTGTACAGGCTGAACCAGTCGGTGCCCGGCCCGCTGTCGGGCGCCTCGAAGTTGTACAGGTTCGACGGCGTCTGGTTGTCGCGCTTGCTGTAGGTCATCCCGGCGGCCAGGTTCAGGTCGCGGGTCGTCTGGTTGCTCAGCCTCCAGTTGGCGTGCTGGGTGACCACCAGGCCGTTGAGCGAGGACACCGGCAGCGACATCGGGTTGGCCGGCGAGGTCCCGATCTGCGCGGGCTCGTAGGCGTAGGCCATGTTCTGGGTGTTGCGCCCGTAGGAGTAGCCTGCGACCAGCTGGGTCGTCGGATTGAAGTGGTAGCCCCCGCTGAACTGCAGTTCGTTGTCGGTGTTGCTCGGCGGCGTGGACTCGACGTCCAGCGGATAGCTGCTGCCGACCGCGGCTCCGGTGGTCACCCCATTGCGGTAGGGGTTGGGGAACCAGACGCCGCTGTAGTCATCGTGGAACATCGAGCCGTAGTAGGCGCCGGTGAAGAATCCCTTCTCCCCCGCCCAGTTCAACGCCAGCGTGAAGTTGTTGGTCTTGTACTGGGTCGGGTAGGGCAGGCCGAGGGTCTTCTGCCCGCCGAGGTTGGAGCTGAACTTGCCGCCCGAATTGGTGATGGTCGCGCCGGTCAGCGAATCGACCATCGCCGAGGCCAGGATCGCGCCGCTCTCGCGGATGTTGGTCCAGTGGAAGGTCACGTCCCAGCCCATTTTCAGCTGGTGGCTGGCGTCGAGCGTGGTCGTGTTGCGCTGGACGTACAGGTGGTCGGTATGGAAGAAGGCCTGCTGCTCGGGGGTCAGGCCCTGCGTACCGGTGCCGGCTGCGCTGATATAGCCGAAGGTGGAAGGCATCGTGTAGACATTGCCTCCCTGGCTTCCGACCAGCGGGGTCTGGAAGGTTCCCGGCGCCGTGGTCAGCGAGTCGCCGCCATAGTTGCGCAGCTGGTCGAAGCTCAGCCCCAGGCTCCAGGTGCCCTGGTTGGCCATGCCGCCGGAGATCGACCGCGAGGTCGTCCCCAGGTTGCTGCCCTGCACGAACCAGGTGTTCGCGCCGGGTTGCTGGCCGTAGCCGTCGCCGCCGCGCAGGCTGAAACCTGCGAGCAGCGACGGCCCCGAGTTCTCCAGGCCGTTGTACTGGCCGAACAGGTCGGAGTCGCGCTGGACGTAGATGCCTCCGACGTCGATGGTGTTGGTGGGCTTGGTCAACTGGTCGAGTGCGCTGTCGGCCATCGCCGCCGGGGCGATCGATGCGACGGCCAGTGTGGCCAGCGCGGCGCGCAGGGCGAGGGTGAGCGGCCGGGCGCGCAGCACGGTCTTGCGGTGTGTCATCTCGTGCTCCTTGGATCGGTCACTAGCGTTGCAGGAAGGCGCCGGCAGGGTTGTTCGAGCCGTGAACCATGATGTGGCAGTTCATGCAGCCTTCGCCTACGCCACCTGCTGCCGGGCTTCCGGGGATGGTCTTGAAACCGGTCGCGGTCGACGGGCCCGCCACGCCGGGGCCGAACATGTTCTTGCTCTGGTGCGGGCCGTCATGGCACTCTTCGCACAGGAAGGGCGGACGGGCCTTGAGCAGGGGCGCGATATTCGAGCCGTGGGGGTTGTGGCAGTTGGTGCAGTTCTCGGTCACCGGCTCGTGTTCCCACAGGAACGGCCCGCGCTTGTCGGCATGGCAGCTCCAGCAGGTCTCGTTGATGGTCGCCTTCTTCATCAGGAAGGGACCGACCGAGCCGTGGGGATTGTGGCAATCCGAGCACAGCATCTTGCCCTCGGGGACCGGGTGGTGCGAGATCTTCAGGAAGTCCGCGCGACGGTCCTTGTGGCAGGTGTAGCAGACGGTCTGCTGCAGGCCCTTGGTGCGCACCGGGTCGACCGCGCTGTGCACCTTGTGGCAGCTGTTGCAGGCCAGGCCGTTGACCTGGTGCGGGCTGCCTTCCCAGTGGGTGCGCTGGGTGCCGGAGTGGCAGGCCAGGCACGCCGACGCGCGTTGCGTGGCGCTCGACTCGGGGAACATTCCGCCCTTGTTGAACACCACGTCGGGCGGCGCGATCTTGCCGTTGACCGGGCCGCGCAGGTGCGCCAGGCTCGCGCCGTGGCAGCTCTGGCAGGTGGGGGTGCGCGGATCGCCGGTGACCCCCATCGGGGTCTGGAAGAACGCCAGCACCGGCTTGGACTCGTTCTCGTCGTGGCAGCGCGTGCACTTGGCGTCCTGCGCCAGGTGCTCCTTGGAACTCTGGGCTGCCGTCAGCGGCGCCTGCTGCGAGGCGCCCAGCGAAGGCAGATGGATGGGGTCGGCGGCGTGTGCCGAGACGGCCCAGCCGCCGAGCACGAGCGCGGCAGCCGCGATGAATGTCTTGGTGATCTGCACCTTTCGCTCCCTTGGTCGTTGGTTGGAGGAGTGGGCTCGCGGCCTACTTCTTGAGGCTCAGGATCCAGTCGACGATCTGGTCGAGTTCGGCCTTGCTGAAGCTGGTGTTGGCCGGCATCGCAGTGCCCTTGACACCGTCGTGGACGTCGCTCTCCAGCACCTTCTCGGCCTTGTCCTCGCCCTGCGCGGCGAACTTGGCGGCGATTTCGGCGAAGCCCGGGCCGACCTTGGTGCCCTGCATGGCGTGGCAGGTGAAGCAGCCGTGCTGCTTGACCAGCTTGGCGCCGGCCGAGGCGTCCTGGGCCTCGGAGGCATGGGCCGCGGGCACGGCGAAGGCCAGCGCGGCGGCGAGGGAGGCGAGGGCATAGAGGTGATGCGTTTTCATGGCAGATGTTCCAAAGCAGTCGACTGCGTGCGGATCGATGGCTTGCGCCACCGGTGGTTCATGGCAGTCATTCTTCTTGGGGATAACCCTCGGGCGCCATCGGCGGACGATCAAAATGACCATCGGAAAATTCCTATGCCCCATCGGAAATCCGGCGTGCCGAGGCGCCCGCGGCGCGCCGGGCGCGCACGCGAGCGCTCGGCCGCGGGCCGCGGCCGGGTGGAGGGTGGTCCGGAGGGGGCCGCCGCGCTCGCGCGCGGTGGCCCGCGGTGGCCGAGACGGCCGGTGGGCGGCTCAGTCCAGCGTGGCGTCGGCCAGGCCGTGCTGCAGCGCGTAGCGCACCAGGTCGACGTCGTGGTCGGCGTTCATCTTGTCGAGGATGTGCGACTTGTGGGTGCTGATGGTCTTGACGCTCAGCGTCAGTTCGGCGGCGATGTCGGTCAGGCTGCGGCCGTCGACGATGCGCTGGAAGATCTCGAACTCCCTGTTCGACAGCAGGGTGTGCAGCGGCACGTCGCGCGGCCGCGACACGTCGGTGGCCAGCAGCTCGGCCAGTTTCGGGCTGACGTACACGCCGCCGCGCGCGACCTTGCGGATCGCCCCCAGCAACACGTCGCCGTCGCACTCCTTGGTCAGGTAGCCCGATGCGCCGGCGCGCATCGCGCGCACCGCGTACTGCTCTTCCTGGTGCATGGTGAACACCAGGATGGGAAGGTGGCTGCGCTCGCCCTTGACCAGCCGGATCAGCTCCAGGCCGTTGCGCCCGGGCATCGACAGGTCGAGGATCAGCAGGTCCCAGTCTCGTCGGCGCACCAGTTCGAGCAGCGAGTGCCCGTTGCTGGCCTCGCCTGCGCAGCGCAGGTCGTCGGTGTCGTCGAGGATGTTGCGCAGGCCGTTGCGGATGATCGCATGGTCGTCGGCCAGCAAGACGTCGAGCCGGTTCATGCCGGGACTCCTTGGTCGTTCAGGTCTTCGTGCAGGGACATCTGCAGTTCCACCTCGGTGCCGCCGTCGGACAGGCGGGCGATGCGCAGGCTGGCGCCCAGTGCGTTGGCGCGTTCGCGCATGCTCAGCAGGCCGACCCCGGACTGCATGCGCTGCGGGTCGATGCCCCGCCCGTTGTCGCGCACCGTCAGGCGCAGACGCGCGTGGTCGGCCAGCAGCTCGATGCGCACCAGCGACGCCTCGGCGTGACGCGCGACGTTGGTCAGCGACTCCTGCACGATGCGAAACAGCGCCGTCGACACCGCATCCGCCGGAACCTGGCAGGCGCCGTCCAGCCGCAGCTGCACCTCGATCCCGGTGCGCCTGCCGAACTCGCCGGCCAGCCAGCTCAGCGCTTCGCCGAAGCCCAGGTCGTCGAGCATGCGCGGGCGCAGTTCGGTGGAAATGCGCCGCACCGCGGCGATGGCGTCGTCGAGCAGCTGGCGCATCGAGTCGAAGGTCTGCGGGGTCGCCGGGCGGCCGTCGCGCGAGCGCGCCACCAGCCGCGACAGGTCGAGCTTGATCCCGGTGAGCAGCTGGCCCAGGTCGTCGTGCAGCTCGCGCGAAATGCGCGAGCGCTCTTCCTCGCGCACCGTCTGCTGGGCGTTGGACAGCCGCCGCAGTTCGCGGTTCATGTGCTGCAGCTCGGCTTCGCGCCGGCGTCGCTCGGTGACGTCGCGCAGCACCGCGGTGAACTGCAGCGCGCCGTCGATGCGCGTCTGCGACACCGCCGATTCCACCGGGAACTCGCTGCCGTCGGCGCGTTGCGCCATCACCTCCATGTTCGGCGCCATCTCCCGCGACGCCACTTTCGACGTGGCGAACTGGCGCATGTGCGCGCCGTGTGCCTGGCGCAGCCGCGGCGGGATCAGCAAGTCCAGCGGCCGCCCCAGCGCCTCGGCGGCGGGCATGCCGAACATGCGCTCGGCGGCCGGGTTGAACAGGATGATGCGGTGCTCGGAGTCGACCGACACCATCGCGTCCATCACCGAGTCGATGGTGCGGCGGTAGCGGTCGTCGGCCTCGCGCAGCGCCTGGTCGAGCCTTTGCTCTCGTTGCAGCTCGGCTCCCAGCAGCAGCGCGGCGGCGCCGAGGAAGCCGCACACCAGCAGCGCGCCCAGCGCCACCGGCGCGGCCACGTCGCGCCAGGCGGCGAGCGTGGCCGCGCGGTCCTCGCCGACTCCGACCAGCAGCGGGACCCCGGGCACCCGCTCCAGGCTCAGCTGGCGCTCGCCGCCGCCCGTGCGCAGCACGTCGGCGTGCAGCAGCGTGCCGGGTGCCGGCAGACCCAGCCCGGCGAGTTCGGGAGCCGGCTGGCCGAGCAGCGCGTCGCGATGCGGCAGGCTGGCCAGCAGCCTGCCGTCGTCCAGGTACAGCGCGGCAGGGCGACGGAAGTCCTGCTGCACGTAGCCGTACAGCGACTCCAGCTGCCTGCGCGCGATTCCGGCGACGATCACCCCGCGCAACGACCCGTCGGGGTTGCGCAGCGCGCGCGCCAGGTGCACGGTCCAGCGCGCGCTGACCCGGCTCAGCACCGGGCCGCCGATGTACAGGCCGCGCGCCCGCCCGCCGGCGAAGGCCCTGAAATAGTCGCGGTCGGCCACCGACACCGCGGGCGCCGGGAAGCTGCGCGTGGTGTTGACCACCCGGCCCTGCGCGTCGACCAGGAACAGCGTTCCCGGAACCCCCAGGCCGTGGGCGTGGGCCGCCAGCAGCAGGTGCACCGGAAGGCTGTCGAGTCCCAGGCGGCCGACGAAGGACGAGCCCAGGCGGTCGGCCACGGTGCGCAAGGTGGCGTCGCTGCGCTCGAAGTTCTGCGCGGTCTGCTGGGACAGCAACCGCGTCAGCGTGTCGGTGCGCTCGACGTCGCGCGTCAGCGCCCGCTCGCGCAGCCCCCACAGCAGGGCCAGCACCGAGACCGAGACGGCCACGATGGTCAGTACCGCGAACAGGCCGACCACCCGCACGGGCTGGATGCGCATTGCCATATCGATCGACGACGCCAGGCTCGCGAGGCCGATGGACCCCGCCGCTGCCGATGCTAGGCGGGCACCGTCTCGGGGCGGTTTGCCTTCGATCAAGGGTCCGCCGGGACGGCGCTCCATTTGTGTGTTTTCTGCTGCAATCTGTGTTTAATTGATTCTGCGCAAACTCGGTGATTTCGGGCCTGCCTATCTTTGAGCCCGGGACTCGATCCGCGGCCTGGCGCCGACGGCGGTCACCATCCGAGCGCTTGCCATGCACGACACCCTGGAGCACGAATTGCGAGCCACCCAAGTGGGTTGCCGCAGGGGCCGTCGCCAACTGTTCAGCGGGCTGGACTTCCAGGTGCGGCCCGGGCAATGGCTGCAGGTGCGCGGCGCCAACGGCGCGGGCAAGACCAGCCTGTTGCGCCTGCTCACCGGGTTGGCGCGGCCGCACGCCGGAAGCATCGAGTGGAACGGCGTGGACATCGCGCGAGCCGGCGAGGACTACCGCGCGGCCATGGCGTATTTCGGGCATCGCCACGCGGTCAAGGACGACCTGAGCGCGCTGGAGAACCTGCAACTGGCCGCTGCCCTCGACGGCCGGCAGCTCGACCAGCGAGCCGCCTGCGCGGCGCTGTGGCGGGTCGGGCTGCGCGGCCGCGAGACCTTGCCGATGCGCGTGCTGTCGCAGGGCCAGCGCCGGCGCGCGCTGCTGGCGCGGGTGCTCACCCGCGGCGCCAGGCTGTGGATCCTCGACGAGCCTTTCGCGGCGCTCGACGCCGATGGCGTGGACATGGTCTGCGCGCTGGTCGCCGAGCACCTGCGGGGAGGCGGCAGCGCGGTGCTGACCAGCCACCAGCCGGTGGCGCTGGCCGGCGGGCAGACCGTGGAGCTGGCGTCATGAAGGCAGTCGACGGCACGCTGCGACGGGCCGGCGCCCGCGCCTCGCGCTCGGCCGCCGGCGAACCCCGACGCGCCAGCGCGCTGCTGGGCATGCTGCGCCGCGAACTCCTGTTGACCCTGCGCCGGCGCAGCGAGGTCGCGACGGTGCTGGTGTTCTTCGTCATGGTCGCCAGCCTGTTCCCGCTGGCCATCGGCCCCGAGCCGGCTCGGTTGCGCGCCATCGGCCCGGGGGTACTGTGGGTCGGCGCGCTGCTGTCCACCCTGCTCGGGCTGCCGCGGATGTTCGGCGACGACTACGCCGACGGCACCCTCGAGCAGATGCTGCTGTCGCCGACTCCCTTCGCCTGGCTGGTGGGCGGCAAGATCATCGCCCACTGGCTGGTCGCCGGTCTGCCGCTGGTGCTGCTGGCGCCGGTGCTGGGGTTGCAGTTCGGACTGCCCCCGGCGGCGCTGGCGCTGCTCGTCGGCGCGCTGCTGCTGGGCACGCCGCTGCTTTCGCTGATCGGCGCCATCGGCGCCGCGCTGACCCTGGGCACGCGCGGCGGCGGGGCGCTGCTGGCGCTGCTGCTGTTGCCGCTGTACGTGCCGGCTCTGGTGTTCGGCGCCGGCGCGCTGGCCGCGCAGGCTTCCGGGCTCGACTACTCGGGTTATCTCTCGCTGCTGGGAGCGATGCTGGTGGTGGCGATGTTCCTCGCCCCGCCGGCGGCTGCCGCAGCGGTCAGGATCGCAATCGAATGAACTCGCACAGGATTCGTTGGTACAAGTACTCCAGCCCCGCCACCTTCTACGACCTGGCCGGGCGCATGGTCCCGTGGTTCGCCTGGGCGGCCGTGGTGCTCGGGCTGGCCGGGCTGTGGGTCGGCTTCTTCGTCGCACCGACCGACGCCACCCAGGGCGAGGGCTACCGCATCATCTTCCTGCACGTGCCGGCGTCGTGGATGTCCATGTTCATCTACGTGGTGATGGCCGGCTGGGCGGCGCTGGGCCTGGCTTTCAACACCCGGTTGTCGGGAATGATGGCCGCCGCGCTGGTGCCCACCGGCGCGATGTTCACCGCGCTGGCGCTGATCACCGGCTCGCTGTGGGGCAAGCCGATGTGGGGTACCTGGTGGGTGTGGGACGCGCGCCTGACCTCCGAGCTGATCCTGCTGTTCCTCTACCTGGGGCAGATCGCGCTGCGCGCGGCCATCGACGACGAGCGGCGCGCCGACAAGGCCTGCGCGGTGCTGGCGGTGGTCGGCGTGGTCAACATC
>JAKBBQ010000373.1 GCA_021808405.1 Pseudomonadota bacterium
TATGCTTGCGGCTTGCGCGCAGCGCGGTGCGCACCGCGCTGCGCCCACCGAGCCCCCGCCGTCTCCTGCCGATGCCTCTGCCCCGCGGCCGCCTGAAGGAATTCGCCAGCGGATTGTCGCTGCTTCAGCGCGCCGCGGACATGCTGGTGATCGTCGTCGCCGCTCTTGCCGCCGCATGGATCCGTTACGGTGGCGTGCAGTTGAGCCCGAGCCAGGTGACCACCGTGGTGATCGCGCTGCTGCTGGCGTACTTCACGTTCTTCGAGCTGGGCATGTATCGCAGCTGGCGCGCCGGCAGCATCGGCCGCGAGATCGGCCTGCTGTGGGTCGGCTGGTTCATCGTGTTCCTGCTGCTCAGCGGCCTGCTGTTCGTGCTGAAGGTCGGCGCCGATTACTCGCGGCTGTGGGTGGGAACGTGGTTCAGCGTGGCCGCGGTGCTGCTGGCAGCCAGCCGCGCCGGACTGCGACTGGGGCTGCGCTGGGCGCGCAGCCGCGGCTACAACGTGCGTACCGTGTACCTGGTCGGCGACGGCGAGGCGGCGAGTCGCTTGCGCGAACTGGCCGGGGCGCGGGGCGGCCTGGGTTTTCGGGTGTCCGCCTGGTTCGGGGTGCGCGAACAGCCCAGCGACGCCGGCTTGCAAGGCTGCGGCCTGTTGCCCCAATTGCAGGCCTATGTCGAGGCGCACCCGCCCGATGAAGTCTGGGTGGCGGTGCCGTTGCGCGACGAGGAATACCTGCGCGCCACCTTCGACGCGCTGCGTCACAGCACCGCCAACGTGCGCTACGTGCCCGACCTGTACGGCTATGAGCTGCTCCATCACGCGGTCACCGACGTCGCGGGCGTGACCATGCTCGACCTCTCGGTCTCGCCGATGGAGGGACTGAATCGGCTGGTCAAGCGCCTGGAGGACCTGTTGCTGGGCGGGCTGTTCCTCGCGCTCGCCAGCCCGCTGATGCTGCTGATCGCGCTGGCGGTGAAGCTCGACTCCGCGGGCCCCGTGCTGTTCAAGCAAAAGCGCATCGGCTGGTCGGGCAGGGAGTTCGTCATCTACAAGTTCCGCACCATGCGCCTGCATGCGCAGCAGGCGCAGGGGCAGTTGCCGCAGGCCACGCGCGACGATCCGCGGATCACCCGACTCGGCCGGCTGCTCAGGCGCAGCAGCCTGGATGAATTGCCGCAGCTGATCAACGTGCTGCAGGGGCGCATGTCGCTGGTCGGGCCGCGCCCGCACGCCGTCGAGCATCATCACCTGTACATCGACCAGGTTCCCAGCTACGCGTCGCGGCATATGGTCAAGCCCGGGATCACCGGCTACGCGCAGGTCGCCGGCTACCGCGGGGAGACCGAGACGCCGGAAAAGATGCGGCGTCGCGTCGAGTACGACATGCTGTACATCCAGCAGTGGTCGCTCGCACTCGACCTGAAGCTGATTTTCCTGACCCTGTTCAAGGGCCTGGTGCACCCCAATGCCTACTGAAGCCGCACCGACGCGAGCGCCTCGATGCGCATCGCGCTGATCGTTCCGGTACGCAATGGCGGCCCGGCGTGGCGGCGCGCAGCCGCTGCCATCGGACGACAGACGCTGCGCCCCGAGCGGGTGCTGGTGGTCGACTCGCAATCCAGCGACGGCAGCGAGCGCGTCGCGCAGGCCTGTGGCTTCGAGCTGACGAGCATCGACGCGCGCGACTTCGACCATGGCGGGACCCGCCAGATGGCAGCCGAGCTCTGCGGCGACGCGCAGCTGCTGGTCTACCTCACGCAGGACGCGGAACTGGCCGAGCCCTGGGCGCTCGAGCGCCTGGTGCGCGCCTTCGACGACCCCGAGGTGGCGGTGGCCTACGGGCGTCAGTTGCCTCGGCGCGAGGCCGGGCCGATCGAGGCGCATGCGCGCTTGTTCAACTATCCGCAGCACAGCCAGCGGCGCACGCTGGACGACGCGCGCGCTCTCGGACTGAAGGCCGCGTTCACCTCGGACTCCTTCTGCGCCTATCGCGCCGACGAGTTGCGTCGGCTCGGCGGTTTTCCGTCCCGGCTGATCGTCTCCGAGGACATGTTCGTCGCCGCCAAGGCCCTGCAGGCCGGCCGGGCGGTGGCCTACGTGGCCGAGGCCAGGGTCTATCATTCGCACGCCTACACGCTGGCGCAGGAGTTCCGCAGGTACTTCGACATCGGCGTGCTGCACCGCGAGCAGTCGTGGCTGCTCGAGCAGTTCGGTCGTCCCGAGGGCGAGGGGCTGCGCTTCCTGCGCTCCGAGTGCTCCTACCTGGGACGACATGCGCCCTGGCTGCTGCCGCAGGCGGCGCTGCGCACCCTGGTCAAATACGCCGGCTACAGGGCGGGGCGGGCCTTCGAGCGCATCCCGCCGGCTTGGCGCAGGCATCTGAGCATGCAGCGGCAGCATTGGGCGCGAGCATCGGCGGGGGTGGGGCCGAACGGGCCGGAATAGCGGACCGCTCGCTTGCGGGAGCCGTCGACCGCGCGCGGCGGCGGCGCGCATCTTCAGGGCTTGACTGGGCTATGCAGATCGAATCGGGCAGGTTTGTCGTGATCGGAGGGGCCGGCTTCATCGGCTCGCATGTCGTGGATCAGTTGCTGGACGCCGGCGCGGGCTCGGTGCTGGTCTACGACAATTTCTCGACCGGAAGCCGGGCGAATCTCGCTGCGGCGTTGCGGGATCCCCGGTGCAGGGTTTTCGACGACGGCGCCGACATCCTGCATCGCGACATGCTGGAGCGCGCGATGCGGGGCGCCGACGGGGTGTTCCACCTGGCGGCGCATTGGCTGCTGCAAAGCCTGGAATACCCGCGGGCCGC
>JAKBBQ010000374.1 GCA_021808405.1 Pseudomonadota bacterium
GCTGGTCGGCCGCGAGCCGCAGAGCCTCGATGCCAGCGCGCGCGAGGCCATCGACACGGCGGCACAGGGCAACGCCGCGCTGCTCAGCCTGCTGAGCATGCGCGAGGAACTGGCCAAGGTCTGGGAACACTCGAGCGCATCGGCGGAGCAGTTGCGCCAGCAGTTGCAGGACTGGTGCCTGCAGGCCGAGCACAGCGGCGTCGCCGCGCTGCAGATGCTGTCGCTGCGGGTGCGCAGCTACACCGCCTGAGGCGCCTGCCCGGCTGCAGGCGGCCGACCGGCTCGCGCGGCGGAGCACACCGACCCGCGAATCGGCCTGCGGAGGGCCGCCGATGGCCTGCGTGCCCGCTCCCGCCCGCCGCCCCCGCACCTGCGGCGGCGACTACTGCAGCTGCTGCTGCAGCACCTTGAGGATCTGCGCAGCCGAGGCGCCGGTGTCGGGCCCGCCTTGCAGCGAGTGCACGGTGACACGCGAGCCGCTGCCGGCGGCCTGGACCAGGATGCGCAGGTGCTGCGGCGTGACCGGGGCCGGCTTGCTGCCGAACAGCTTGCTGAGAAATCCCTGGCTGTCGCGTTCGGCCTGCAGCGCCGCCTGCGGGTCGACGTAGCGCACGTCGAAGGTGCCACTGCCGCGGTTGCGGTCGGTGACCGTGAAGCCGGCGGTGTTCAGCGCCAGGCTGACGCGCCGCCAGGCGTGGTCGAAGCCGTCGGGCAACTGCAGCGCGCGGCCATCGTCGACCAGCGTGGCCTGCGGGGTGCGCTGGGCTTGTTGCTGGGCCTGCACGACTTGCTGGCTGGCCTGCTGCTCGCTGGCTCCGAGCGCGACCATCAGCTTGCGCAGGAACACCGCATCGAGGGTCGGGTCGGGGGTTCCGGGCTGCCACATGGTCTGGGTGCGGTCGGTGTTGCTGTAGACCTGCACCATCGTCTGGTGGCTGATGAAAATCTGGGTGCCCTTTCCGTCGGGGGTGCGCTCGAACACCGTGCGGTAGCGGTCCCGCTCGCCGGTGTCGTAGACGCTGTCGAACACCTTGCCGAGGTACTTGCGGATGAAGTCCTGCGGCAGCTTGGCGCGGTTCTCGGCCCAGTCGGTCTGCATCACCCCGAGCTGGCGGTCGGATTCGGTCAGGTAGAAGCCGTTCTGCTGCCAGAAGGTCTGCACCTTGTCCCACAGCGCCGCCGGCGCGGCGTCGACCACCAGCCAGCGCTGGGTTCCCTGCTGCTCGATGTGCAGCCCGGGGTAGCGCGGCAGCACGGCGTTGCTGGCCTGGGCCTCCTCGGTGGTCCGGGCTTGCGTCTGGTAGGCCAGCGCGCTCACCGATTGCGAGGCCGCCGGCGCGCCGGGAATGCTGTAGCGTTGCTCGGTGCTGAGCTGGGTGAGGTCCGGCGGCACGTCCAGCGAGGGCGCCGCCTTGGCGCTCTCGTAGTCGACGGAATGCCCACCGAACACATCGCCCAGCGACGAGCAGCCGCCCAGCGCAAAGGCAGCGCCCAGCGCTGCGGCAAGGCAGGTGCGACGCGCGTGTTGCAGTCCGCGTGAGGAATTTCGGCGCATGTCGGAAAGGCTCGAGGGTCGGTTAGTGGAGGACTGGGATGCCCAGCGAGGACAGGGCCGCACGCAGTTCGTCGTGGTGGCTGCTCAGTGCGACCAGCGGCAGGCGGATTCCGCCTTCGATGCGCCCCATCGCCGCCAGCGCCCATTTGACCGGGATCGGGTTGGCTTCGCACATCAGCAGGCTATTGAGATCCATCATGCGCATATGCAGTTCGACGGCCTCGCGGGTTCGCCCGGCCACCGCGGCCATGCACATCTGGTGCATCAGCCCCGGCACCACGTTGGCGGTCACGCTGACATTGCCGCGGCCGCCGACGAGCATCAGCGCCACCGCGGTGAAATCATCGCCCGAGTACACCGCGAACTCGGGCGGGGCGTCGCGCAGGATCTGCAGCGCGCGGTCGATGTTGCCGGTCGCTTCCTTGATGCCGACGATGTTGGGGATCTCGGCCAGGCGCAGCACGGTCTGCGGCTGCACGTCGGCGACGGTGCGCCCCGGCACGTTGTACAGCACCATCGGAATGTCGGCGGCCTCGGCGATCGCCCGGAAATGGCGGTAGATGCCTTCCTGCGTGGGCTTGTTGTAGTAGGGGACCACCTGCAACGTGCAGTCGGCGCCCACCTCCTTGCAGAAATGCGAAAGCTCGATCGCCTCGGCGGTCGAATTGGCGCCGGCGCCAGCCATGATCGGTACCCGCCCCGCGGCGTGCTCGACCGCGACCCGGATCACCTCGTGGTGCTCGTCGACGTTGACCGTGGGGGACTCGCCGGTGGTTCCGACCACGCCGATGCAGTCGGTGCCTTCGGCGATATGCCAGTCGATGAGGCGGCGCAGCGCGTCGAAGTCGACGCGGCCGTCCTCGTGCATCGGGGTGACCAGGGCGACAATGCTGCCGGTGATGGTTTTCATGCCAGGCACTCGGGGAAAATCACAGATTGTACTTGGGCGGGTCGTCACCTTCGGCGCCCAGGCCCGCCTCGCGCACCGCGCAAATCCTCTGCACGAAGGCGCGCTGCGGTTGGGCCACGAAGCCGTCCTCGTAGGCCACCACCCGCAGCGAAGGACGCACCGCGTCCAGCAGTTCGCCCGGGCGCAGCAGGAATTCGGGGTTGCGCGGGCGTCCGATGGTCTGCTGGCCGATCGCGAAGGTCTCGTACAGCAGCACGCCGCCGGCCGCCACCGCGTCGACCACCCGGGGCAGCAGCTGGCGCCACAGGTAATGCGTCACCACCACGCCGCCGAAGCGTTGTCCGGGTA
>JAKBBQ010000065.1 GCA_021808405.1 Pseudomonadota bacterium
CGCGGGATCGGGATGCAGGTCCATGGTTTCAGTCTTGTGGGGATGGCAGGATGGAGACCAGGCGCGCGCCCGCGGGCGCGGCTTGCAGCGCTTCGGCGCCTGCGCCGACGACCACCACCGTCGGGCGTCCGGCGTGCAGCAGCGCGGCATGGGCGAGTTCGTCGAGGCGGTGGCGGCTTCGCAGGCTGTCGGCGCAACCGGCGCGAGACACCACGCTGACCGCGGTGGCGGGCTCCCAGCCGGCCTGGCGCAGCCCCCGGCCCAACGCGCCCAACTGGCGCCCGGCCATGTAGAACACCTCGGTGTCGGCGTGCCGCCCGACGCGCAGGCTGGCGTCGCGGGTCATCGCGGTGCTGAAAGCCACGCTGCGCCCGCGCCCGCGGCGCGTCAGCGGCAGTCGGGAGTCGGCTGCCGCGGCCAGCGCGGCGCTGATTCCCGGCACCACCTCGCAGTCGATGCCCGCGCCGGCCAGCGCCTCGAGTTCCTCGTCCAGGCGACCGAACACGCCCGGATCGCCGCCCTTGAGGCGCACGACCAGGTCGTGCGCGCGTGCCGCGCGCAGCAGCAGCGCGTGGATGCGCGCCTGGCTGGTGCTGGGGCGGAAACCCCGCTTGCCCACGTCGATCCAGCGCGCCTGCGGCGCCAGTTCGCGCAACGCGGGGTCGACCAGCGCGTCGGCCAGCACGACCTCCGCCCGCGCGAGCAGCCGAGCGCCGCGCAGGGTGACGAGGTCGGCCGCGCCGGGGCCGGCGCCGACGAAGGCCACGCGCCCCATCATGCGGCCCGCGTCCGCAGGAACAACGGCCGCGGCTCGCGCACGTCGCCCTGGTAGAAGGATCCTTGCAGCAGGCCCTGGAAGAAGCCCAGCGCGCGAGCGGCCACCGCCGGGTCCTGGCCGGGGCGCAGCCTGGCGACGTCGAAACCGGTGCGCGCCAGTTGCAGCGCCATGTCGACCACCACGTCGCCGTCGGCGCGCAGCTCGCCCTGCCAGCGCAGCCGCCTGCGCAGCAGCCGCGCCTGGGAGTATGCGCGTCCGTCGGTCCACTTGGGAAAGCGCAGCGCGATGGTGGCGAAGCGCCCCAGCGGCAGATCGAGCGACTGCACGTCCACGTCGTTGTCCAGCAGCAGGCCGGCGGGCAGGGAGTCGGGCCATTGCGCGGCCAGTTCCCGCCACTGCGCGGCGGTCAGCAGCAGGCGCGGGGCGACGCGCGGCGAGTCGGTGGGCGCCCAGCCGTCGACTTCGCGGGGAATGCACTGCATCATGCTGCCTCCTGGTTGCGGGCGGTGCTGCGCCGCACGGCGTCGGCGGCGGCTCGGAAGGTGTCGATGGGACTGCGGCGGGCGAACTCCGCGAAGCGCTCGCCGGGCGCGCGCTGCGCCAGGTAGGCCTCGACCAGCGCCTCGACCACGTCGGGCACTTCCTCGGCGGCGAAGGACGGGCCGATGATCCGCCCCGGCCCGGCGGCAGGGCCGCGGCCGGAGCCGTCGGCGCCCCCGACGGTGACCTGGTACCACTCGGAGCCGTCCTTGTCGACGCCGAGGATGCCGATGTGCCCGCTGTGGTGGTGGCCGCAGGAGTTGATGCACCCGCTGATGTTCAGCGCGATGTCGCCGATGTCGTGGAGTTCGTCCAGGTCGGTGTAGCGCTCGGCCAGCGCCGCGGCGATCGGCAGCGAGCGCGCGTTGGCCAGCGCGCACACGTCGCCGCCGGGGCAGGAGATCATGTCGGTGAGCAGGCCGATGTTGGGAGTGGCGAAGCCGTGCTCGCGCGCCCGGCGCCACAGCTCGGGCAGCCGCCGCGCCTCGACCCACGGCAACAGCAGGTTCTGCTCGTGGCTGACCCGCAGGTCACCGAAGCCGAAGGCATCGGCGAGGTCGGCCGCGGCGCGCATCTGGGCGCTGGTGACATCGCCCGGCGCCTGGCCCACCCGCTTCAGGGACAGGGTCACCGCGCGGTAGGCGCCGAAGCGGTGGGTGTGCACATTGCGCTGCAGCCAGCGCGCGTACGACGGCTCGCCGGGAAGTCCGGGCACCGGCTGCGGCTCCTCGAGCACGCCCGGCGGGGGGGCGAACTGCGCGGCCACGCGCTGCAGTTCGGCCTCGGTGATCAGGTGGGCGGCGCCGTCGAGGTCCTGGTGCACGATGGCGTCGAATTCCCGTTCCACGGCCTCGATGAAGCGCTCGCCCTCGGACTTCACCAGGACCTTGATGCGGGCCTTCCAGATGTTGTCGCGCCGGCCGTAGCTGTTGTAGACGCGCAGGATGGCCTCGACGTACAGCAGCATGTGCTGCCACGGCAGGAACTCGCGCACCACGCGCCCGATCATCGGAGTGCGTCCCATGCCGCCGCCGACCTGCACCTTCCAGCCGTCTCGCCCCTCGGCGTCGCGCACAGCGTGCAGCGCGATGTCGTACCAGCCCGCCGCCACCCGGTCCTCCAGCGCGCCGTTGAGGGAGATCTTGAACTTGCGCGGCAGGTACGCGAACTCCGGATGGAGGGTGCTCCACTGGCGCAGGATCTCGGCGAAGGGCCGGGGGTCGACGAGTTCGTCGTCGGCGATGCCGGCGAACACGTCGCTGGCGATGTTGCGCACGCAGTTTCCGCTGGTCTGGATGCCGTGCATGTCGACCTCGGCCAGGCGGTCCATGACGTCGGCCGCGCGCGGCAGCGCGATCCAGTTGAACTGCACGTTCTGCCGCGTCGTGAAATGGGCGTAGCCGCGATCGAATTCGTCGGCGATGCCGGCCAGCGCGCGCAACTGGTCGGCGCGCAGTTCGCCGTAGGGGATCGCGATGCGGGTCATCGGAGCGTGGCGCTGGATGTACCAGCCGTTCTGCAGCCGCAGCGGCTTGAATTCCTCATCGCCCAGTTCGCCCGCCAGGTGGCGCTGCAGCTGGTCGCGGAACTGCGCTGCGCGGGCGCGCAGGAATCGGCGGTCGAAATCGGTGTAACGGTACATGGATGCGCCTCGAGACCGGCGGGTCTTGCGGGCACATCCTAGGCAGCCGCGGGCGCGCCGCAAACGACCCTTTTGTCATACCGTTAGACCGCGCGGGAATAACAGGCCGGTGAAAGGCCCGAGGGCGCCGCCCGGTCGGCCGGATCAGGCGCCGACCCGCTGCCTCGCGCAGGCGGCGACCCCGTCGTCCAGCGCCCAGCGCAACGGGGCCCCCAGCGCGACCACCGCGGCCTGCAGCGCGCGCCGCTGCAGCGCGCCCGGGGGCTGGCGGCGCAACAGCGGGTAGGCCCAGTGCGGCAGGTGGGCGAGGGCGGCCTGCACCAGCAGCCGCTGCAGCGCCAGCCTGCCCGGCGCCAGCGCGGTGTCGTGCAGCAGATCCAGCACGAAGGCCGAGCGCTCGGAGAACTCCAGCTCGTCGAGGTAGCCCAGCATGTCGGAGTTCGCCTGCCGTTCGGTGGCGGCGATGCGGCCGGCGCGCAGCGCCGTGGCGTCGCAGCCCAGGCGCTGCGCGATGCACGCCATCTCGGCGTGGTAGCGGTCGCGGCGCGCCCGGCTCATCGTCGGGTCGACGAAGGCCCGGTAGCCACGCAGGAAGCAACTGCACTCGGTGAGGTGCACCCAGTACAGCAGTGGCGGGTCGTCGGCGCGGTAGCTCCTGCCGTCGGGATGGCGACCGACGACCCGGGAGTGGATCGAGCGCACGCGCTCGATCGCCTGCTCGGCCATCGCGCGGCCGCCATAGCTGGTGGCGGCGATGAACGAGGCCGTGCGCGCCAGGCGGCCGCGCAGGTCCTGGCGGAAGCTGGAATGATCCCACACCCCGGCCAGCGCCAGCGGGTGCAGCGACTGCAGCACCAGCGCGCCGATGCCGCCGATCATCATCGGCAGCAGGTCGGCGTGCACCCGCCAGACCTCGGAGGCGGGGCCGAACAGGCCCGGATCGCCGCGCGGCTGCAGGAATTCCAGCGGCGCCGAGCCGTCGCCACCGACGAGGGCGCGGGCGCGGCGCCGAATCAGGCTCTTGAGCATGCGCCGATGGTAGCCGCGGCGGGCGCGGCGGCCGGCTCAGTGGGCGAAGTCGGTGCGTTGCATGCGGATCAGGGTTTCCAGCAGGCGCAGTTCGTCCTCACCGAGTTGCAGCGCGACGTCCACCCAGTCGGCGACCACGGCCGCCAGTTCGGCGTAGTCCAGCGGTTGCATGCGCGCGCGTGCGCGTTGCACGGCCAGGCGGGCGTTGCGGCGCTTGGCATGCTCCTCGATGAACTCGCGCACCGCGATGTCGCCGCGCGCGGCCGGGCAGACCTGGTCGACCACCCCCATCTCCAGCAGTTCGGTGGCGCTGTACATGCGGCCGCTGCGGATCATGCGCTCGGCCGCAGCCAAGCCGATGCGGCGGCCGAGCAGGCTCATCGCGCCATTGCAGGGAAACAACCCGAACAGGATTTCCGGGAAACCGAATTCGGCGCCTTCCTCGGCGATCACATAATCGGCGGCCAGCGCCGCCTCGAAACCCGCGCCGAGCGCGCGGCCCTGCACCAGGGAAATCGTCGTGACCCCGCGATTCCACGCGGTCGCCCACAGATAGAGGGTATCCATGGACTGCATCGCATAGCGTCGCAGCGCGCCGCCGTCGTGTTTGCGCGCGCATTCCAGGAGGTGGCCGAGGTCGCCGCCCAGGCTGAAGCAGGCGGGGTGCTCCGAGCGTAGCACCGCATAATGCAGCGGCAACTCCGATCCGATGCCGTGCCAGCGCAGTTCGCTTTCCGCGACCTGATCCAGCACTTCGCGCAGCCTCTGCAACACGTCGGCCGCCAGGTGGTGGGTCCGCCGAAAGCGGGACTGCAGCGCGATCCATAACGTCGAGGTCGCCTCGTCGAATCGCGTGGAAAGCAGCGGCTCGGTCGCCGGGAAAAACGTGGAGATAATGCGGGGAGAAATTTCCGGGGGCATCATGGCGGGGCCTTGCTGGATACGGGGAGCCACTGCGATCGCATCGCTGCCCGTCTTCGAAGCAAGGAACATGCCATGGTGCGTGGCCCGGCCGAGGGCCCACGCCGGCACGGGTTGGCGGCCCGCCGTGCGCGCTGCGCGACGGAATCTTGACGCAGCGGCAGCCGGTATCCGACGGGCTGGCCTCAGCGCGCCGGATCGGCGGCGCGCACGACCAGCGCCGCATTGACTCCGCCAAAACCGGCGGACAGCGAGAGCGCGCGCCGCACGCGGCGCCCGCCGAGCAGTGCCGGCACGTGCAGCAACCCGCCGCAATCGGGGTCGAGGTCATCCAGCCAGGCCGTCGGGGGGATGAATCCGTCGCGGATCGCCAACAGGCAGACCAGCAGTTCCATCGCGCTGGCCGCGCCCAGCATGTGCCCGTGCAGCGCCTTGGTCGAACTCACCGGAACGTCCGCGGCCGCGTCGCCGAGGACCTCGCGCAGCGCTGCCACCTCCACCGGGTCGCCGCCGCGCGTCGCCGTCGCGTGGGCGTTCAGGTAGTCCAGCGCGGCCGGCTCGACGCCGGCCGTGCGCAGCGCCGAACGCATGGCAGCGACCTGTCCGCGCTGGTGCGGGGCGCCGATATGGTGGGCGTCGGAGGCCACCGCCCAGCCTTCGAGCACCCCGAGCACGCGCGCTGCGCGTGCCTGCGCATGCTCGCGGGTCTCGAGGACGAAGAACACGCTGCCCTCGCCGAGCACCAGGCCGCTGCGGGCGCTGGAAAAGGGCTTGCAGCTGCGCGCCGGGTCGTCGGCGTCGACCTCGGCCAGCGCGCGCAGGCCGTCCCAGGCGCTGAGGAACTGGCTGGCCAGCGGTGCCTCGGCGCCGCCGGCCAGCGCGATGTCCAGGTCGCCGGCGCGCAGATAGCGACAGGCATCGGCGATCGCCGAACCCGACGACGCGCAAGCCGTGGTATGGCAGGCGGTGACCCCGAGGATCTGGTGCTTGATGGAAATGAACGACGCCGCGGCATTGGCCATGCAACCCATGATCACGTAGGGCTTGGCGGTCTTGCGGCCGGCGTAGAAATGCCGCAAACCCTCCCATTCCGTGGTGCCACCGCCACGCACCGTGCCGTAAAAGATACCCGCGCGGTCGCCGAGCGTGGAAAAATTCACGATACCGCAGTCTTCGGCGGCCTGGCGCGCGGCAAGCAGCGCCATTTGGGTAGTACGATCGAGGAAAGGGCGTTCGAGCCGGGTAAACGAGGCCGAGAAATCGGCGGGGACGCGGGCGACCGGGAACGAGCGGGAGATTTCGTCGGATTCGAAGCTGCCGACACCGGAGCGCGATTGCAGCAGGCTGTCGCGTACCTCGTGGGGTGAGTTGCCGATCGGCGAGATCACCCCGATGCCGGTGATGACGACTTCATGCATGCGCGGCGCCCTGCAAGTTGCGCATCACCATGGCGGCGACGTCTTGCAGGGTGGGATTCTTCGGCAGGTCGATATCCTTGATTTTTTTCCCGACCAGGTCCTCGAGGCTCATGACCACATCGAGGATGGCCATCGAATCGAGGCCGCTGTCGCGAATCTGCATCGAAGGCGCGGCCTCGCTCAAGTCGATGTCGAAGGTGTTTTGAACAATATTCTTGACCGCGTCGATAATTCGTTGCTCGTTCCAGGATTCGGACATGGCGGGTTCTCGGCTGTGGACCATCTTCAACCATGCTAGCCTAGATGAGGTGACGGCACAAGCGTGCTATATTGAACCAGACCGGTTTGCGTCGCCGGCATGCCGGCGACGTACCGCGAACCGGGTTTCGCCCTGGGCACTCGTGCAGTTCGGATCGAGTCTTTGCGATGAATGAGAACATGGCCATGGATGGCTGGGTCAGACAGCCTTCGATCATGATCGTCGACGATCAGGCGACGAATTGCCGCCTGCTCGCCGAAATCGCCAAGGGTTTCTGCCCGGAGGCGCGCATCGAGGTTTTCAGCGACCCGTTGCGGGCCATCGAATTCGCCCATGGCAATGAGCTCGATCTGGTGCTCACCGATTACCGCATGCCCCAAATGAACGGCGTGGCCATGATTCGCACGCTGCGCCGCGTCGAGCACCTGAAGGAGTCGCCGATCATTTGCGTGACCGCGATCGACGACCTGCAGGTGCGCTATGAGGCGCTGGACGCCGGCGCGAACGATTACCTGAGCCGCCCGCTGGACTATCGGGAATGCGCGGCGCGCTGCCGCAACCTGCTGAAGATGCGGCGATACCAGCTGGCGATGCTGCAGCACGCCAGGAACCTGGAAAACCAGGTCGAGAGCGCGGTGGCCGACCTGCAGCAAAAGAAGCTGGAGACGCTGACCCGGCTGGCCAAGGTGGCCGAGCAGCGCGATACCGACACCGGCGCCCACCTCGGGCGCATCGGCCGCTTCTCGGCGCTGCTGGCGCGCCGGGTCGGCCTGGGCGAGGGGTACGCGACCATGCTCGAAGTGGCCGCTCCGCTGCACGACATCGGCAAGGTGGCGATTCCCGACAGCATCCTGCTCGCCCAGCGTTCGCTGAGCGAGGACGAATGGGACATCATGCGCCGACACACTTTGATCGGCCATGCGATGCTCGCCGGCGGCGATTCCGAGCCGCTGATGGTGGCCGCCGAGATCGCCCGCTCCCACCACGAGCGCTTCGACGGGGCGGGTTACCCCGACGGCCTGACGCGCCACGACATCCCGGTGTCGGCGCGCATCCTGGCGGTGGTCGACGTGTTCGACGCGCTGACTTCCAAGCGCCCCTACAAGGAGAAGTGGAGCGACGAGCGCGCCACCGAGTACCTGCGCAACCAGGCGGGCAAGCAGCTCGACCCGGAGTTCGTGCAGGCCTTCCTGTCCGATCCCCAGGGTATCGCGCAGGTCAGGAACAGTTTCCAGTAACCGAGGATTGCCGCGCGATGGCGGATCTCGATACGGTCGGGCCAGCACCGCGTACGCGTCGGCGACGGGCGCAGCAGGCGCGCGACGGCATGGCGCCCGACTGGGGCGCCGCGCTGCGCGGGCAGGCGTTGATGCGGGTGGGCCTTGGCGGCGTGCTCATCCTGGGCGGCCTGGTCGGCGTGCGGCTGCTGCACATGCGCCTGCCCTACGCGTCGCTGATGGGCGTGTGCTACCTGGTCTACGCGGCAGGGCTGCAGGCGCTGACGTCCGGCGGCGGCCTGGTCGCGTCGCGGCGCATGGCTTATGTCACCGCGGTGGCCGACTCGGTGATGCTCACCGCCTGGATGCTGGTCAGCGGCAGCGTCGGCCAGTTGATCGTTCCCGTCTACCTGTTCACCGCCATCGGCTACGGCATGCGCACCGGCAGCCGCCGCATCATGCAGGTGTCGCAGGCCTCGGCCGTGCTGGGGCTGCTGCTGGCGCCGCTGGTGCCGTATTGGCGCGAGCACACCATGTTCTGGCTGTCCTCGCTGGTGTCGGTGGTGCTGGTTCCGGGCTACGTCGGCGTGCTCATGCAAAGGCTCCACCTGGCGCTGCGCCACGCCGAGGACGCGAGCCAGGCCAAGAGCGGCCTGCTGGCTCGCGTCGGGCGCGAGCTGCGCACCCCGCTGTCGGGCATTTCCAACGCCGCCGAACTGATCCAGGTGGAGGCGCAGGAAGCCCGCCCGCGCCAGCTCGCGCGCACCATCCTTTCGCTGAGCAACCACGTACTGGCCGATCTCCAGGCCTTGCTCGAGCAGAGCACGGCGACGCTGGGCAAGCTGGAGCTGGCCAGCGAGCCGCTGCACCTGGCCCGCCTGCTGCAGGTCGTCGGCGCGGCGGTGGAGATCCGTGCGCGCAAGAAGGCGCTCGACTTCTCGGTGCATGTGGACCCGCGCATCCGCGATGCGGTGCTGGGCGATCCCAACTGGTTGTCGCGGGTGCTGATCAACCTGCTGGGCAACGCGGTGCAGTTCACCGAATCGGGCTCGGTCGGCCTGGATGTCGGCCTGCTGCGCGAGCGCACCGACGCCTACCTGGTCCGCTTCGCCGTGCACGATACCGGCGCGGGAATCGCCAAGGAGCACCAGCAGAGGATCTTCGATCCCTTCGTACAGGTCAGGGAGCCGGCGACCGCGCAGACCGGCGGCGCGGGCCTGGGCCTGGCGATCTGCCGGCAAGCGGTCGAGCGCATGGGCGGCACGCTGCGCCTGCGCAGCAAGCCCGGGGTCGGCAGCACCTTTTCCTTCGATCTGCCGCTGCGCAGGGTGAGCGCGCAAGGTGCGCCGGTCGACGACCCGGACTCCCTGGTCTGGCTCGGCGACGAGCCGCCGCGCCGCCTGCTCGTGGTCGACGACAACCCGACCAACCGCGTGCTGCTGCAGGAATTGCTGCAGCGCGAGGGCCACGAGGTGGTCGCCGCGGCAAGCGGCGAGCACGCGCTGCGCATCCTGGCCGACGACCCGCATTTCGACCTGCTGTTGATCGACTGCGAGGCGGGAGGAGTCGACGGCGCGATGCTGCTGCGGACCCACCGCGCAGGCGCACGCCGCTGCGTGCCGGCCTATTTCCTGAGCGCCGACGCCAGCGCGTCGGGTGCGGCGAGGATGCGCGAAAGCGGCGCGCTGGGTGTGCTGACCAAGCCGGTGCGGCTGCGTGCGCTGCGCCATGCCATCCGCACGGCCTGCTCGGGCGAGCAGCCGCTGCCGCAGGCAGGCGGGCCGGGCCTGGCGCCCATGCCGAAGCAGGCCGCCGCGGCCGCCGCGGCCCGCCTGCGACCGGTTCCGGTGGTGTACATCGACATGGCGGTGATCGACCGTCTGCGCGGCATCGGCACCAGCCCGGGTTTCGTGCGGGAACTGCTCGAGCGCGCGGTGGCCGACATCGACGACGGCACGCGGCGCCTGCTGCAGTCGCTGCAGGGCGGCGACCTGGAGGCGGCGCGCGACGCCGCGCATGCCCTCAAGGGGGTGTGCATGGAAACCGGGGCGATGCGCCTGATGAATCTTGCGCTGGCGGTGATGCGCACCGAAAGCAGCTACCTGCTGGAAAGCCGCTCGCGCATCGCGGCCGAACTGCGCGAGACCAGCCAGCGCACCGCCGAGGCGCTGGCCGCCATCGCCACCGACGCCACGCGGCAGGTCGCGGGGTTCTGAACCGGGCGGGGGAACCTCGGGGCCCGCGGCCCCGCGCGGCGCGGCTTCAGGCGGCGGCGACTTCCTCGGTGGCGCGGGCGTCGGCCTCGCACAGCACCCGCGCCAGCGCGTCGTCGCAATCGCGCAGCTCGCGCTGACTCAGCACCCTGCCGAGCCTGGACAGCGAGTCGTTCACCGCCCATTGCTCGGCGCCACAGGCGAACATGCGTTCGCTGCAGCGGCTGAGCGCCTGCACGAAGTCCCGGCTGTACTGGGGCGCCGCGCCGACGCCGGCGCGCCCCAGCGCCTTCAGCGCGCCGATCCAGCCGAGGTTGTGGGTCAAGCCCGCGAGGTAGGCATCGAAGCTGTCGACTCCGTGTTCGCCCGCGATGTCCTGGCACCAGCCGCTCTTGCTCTGGGCGTGCGCCCACAGCCGCGGCAGCGCCAGCGCCAGCACGGGTTCGCGGCGGGCGTCGAACAGCGGGCGCAGCAGGCTGGAGCTGACGGCGCGCCGCAGGCCGTCGACGCCCAGGCGGGTCGCCGCGCGCTCGAGGTCGGTGACCGGGGCGCCATGCTGGTGGCGCGCCGAATTGGCCAGCCGCAGGATTTCGGCGGCCAGGTAGGGGTCGGCGTGCAGCAGCGCGCACGCTTCGCGCAGCGAGGCGTCGTCGTCGCGCAGGCACGCCAGCAGCCGCGGCAGCACCGCCGGCGGGCGCGGGATCCACGCCAGGATGCTGCCGGGGGCCTGCAGCAGGAGCTCCAGGTTGCGCAGCACTGCGCGCTCGGCGTCGTCGAGCGCCTTGCCGCTGCTGCACTCCCGGCCGGTGGCGTAGACGAAGAAGCGGCCGGCATCGGGCTGCGGTGGCGCCTTGCCGGCCTCGCCGGCCTCGTCGCCGGTCGCCTGCGGCGTCACCGGCATGGTCGGCACGAAGGGTTGCGGCGGCGGCAGAGGAGCGGTGGCGGCGAACTGCGGCGCCGGCGCCCGGCGTTGCGGGCCGGCCGCGCGGCCGGTCAGGCGCCGGGCAAGATCGAGCAGACCCATGATGCGCAGCCCTTTCGGGAAACGGGAGGGAACACCGGGCGCCAGCGCGACCGGCTCTTGCAGACTGTAACCAAGAGGCGAGCAACGCGCAGCAAGGATTTCACTCGTGCTGCGCACCAGCGCGCTGCGCGTCGGCCTTCTCCGGCAGCGGCACCGTACAGCGTACCTCGGTGCCTTTCGGCCGCCTGCGCCGCACCGCCAGGCGCCCGCCGAGCGCGCCGGCGCGGTAGGCCATGGTGTGCAGCCCGAGGTTGCCCTTGCGGGCCGTCGCGGCATCGATGCCCATGCCGTCGTCGAGTACTTGCAGCACCAACTCGCCGCGCAGGCGCTTCAGGCGAAGTTCGATGCTCGTGGCATGCGCGTGCCGCAGCGCGTTGTTCATGGCCTCCTGGGCGATGCGCAGCAGGTGCATGCCGCGGCTGGCGTCGCCCAGGTCCAGGTTGTCCAGGCCGCGGTACAGACAGGCGGTTCCCGTGGCCGATTCGACGTCGGCGACCAGCGTGCGCAGCGCCTGCGGCAGGCCGCGGCGATCGATGTCGACCGCCGCCAGGCCGCGCGCCAGCGCGCGGGCCTGCGCCAGCGCCGACTCCAGGTGCTGCTGCAACTGCTGCAGCGCATCGGCCTCGACGACCTGTCCGGCACCGCGCAGCCGGCGCTGCAGCCCGCTGCTCAGCAGGGTCAGCGCGGTCAGCTGCTGGCCGATTCCGTCGTGGATTTCGCGGCCTATGCGTTCCTGCTCGGCCGTGGTGACCTCGAGAATGCGCCGTTGCAACTCCTTGCGGGCGGTGATGTCGGTGGCGATGGCCAGCACGCGCGACTGGCCGTCGAGCTGCACGGGGCTGAGTTGCACCTCCTCCCAGCGCGGCTGGCCTTGCGCGTCCAGGCTGCGCCATTCCAGCAGGCGCTCGGCGCTGGCCGCGGAGCGGATTTCCCGTGCCGCGCCGGCGCAGGCGAAACCCGCGCCCGCCGTCGCCTTCGCCGGGGTCGCGGGCTGCGCCGCGCCGCCGCACTGCGCCAGCGCGCGCGTGTTGGCCTGCAGCAGTTCGCCGGTGTGGGCATGGTGGATGCTGATCGATACCGGCGCGTGGTCGAACACCGTGCGGAAGCGCTGCTCGGCGTCGCGCAGCGCTTCCTGCGCGTCCTTGCGCGACTGGATGTCCTCGATCACGCCGATGAAGTGCTCGGGCGCCCCTGCCTGCCCCCGCACCAGCGCCAGGGTGGTCTGCACCCACAGGCTGGAGCCGTCCCGGCGCAGCAGCCGCCGCTGGGAGATCGATCCGGGCAGCCCGCCGTCGAGCATGCGCTGGATGGTCTGGCGCGCCGACTCGCGATCCTGGGCGTGCAGCCACTGCAGCGCGTCGCGGTCGACGAGTTCGTCCTCGGCACAACCGAGGAGCTCGCACAGCTTCGGGTTGGCCCGCAGCCAGGTCAGCTGCGGGGTGAGCAGCGCCATGCCCACCGCGGCATGGGCGAAGGTGGTCTCGAAGCGCGCCTGGCTGGTGCGCAGCAACTCCGCCTGCAAGCGCTGTTCGCGCAGCCCGGCGGCAGCCAGGTGCCCCTGCAAGCGGCTGCTTTCCAGCAGCAGCGCGACCAGCAGCGTGGCGTCGGCCACCAGGGTGCACAGTTGCCCGGCGTACCAGCCGAGGTCGAAGCGGCTGCCGTGCAAGCTGCCGCCCAGCAGCAGCGCCAGCAGCCACGCCAGCAGCACCACGCGCAGCCACAGGTCGTGCAGCGACCGCAACCCGCGGCGCCACTGCAGCGCCAGCGCGAGTACGCCGATGGCCGACGCGGCCAGCGTCAGCGCTGCGCGGGGCGCGGCGCCGACCGCCAGGCTTGGCGCAGCGGCGCCCGCCAGCAGCAGCGCCAGCGCCACCAGCGCGCTGCTCGCCGCCAGCGCCGGCAGCAGGCGGACGCTGCGGGCCTGGCGAGCGGGCCACGCCGCGTACCCGGCGACCCCCAGCGCGAACCCGCCATGCCACAGCCATTGCAGCCATGCCGCGGCCGCGGTGGACCCGCCGCCCGGCAGGCCCACGGCGTGCGCGACGGTCATCCACGCCGAGAACCAGTAGCTGCAACCCAGCAGCAGCAGAGGCTGCGAGCCGGTGCTGCGCGCCTGCGCCAGCAGCAGCGACGCGGTGAGCAGGGCCACCAGCGCGAGGATCGCCTGGTAGGGCGCCACCATGGCACGCAACGGCGGCAACGCGCTGCGCGCCTGCGGCCACGCCAGCGCGAACAGCAGCAGCAGCGCGGCAGCCACCACCAGCGCCGCTGAGCGCTGCGTCGCGCTGGCAGCCGGCGGGCCGGGTGCCGGCATCGCGCCCCGGGCATCGGCGGCGGCCGGGGCCTCGCTGGTTTCGACCGCAAGGGGAAAGTCAGGCATGAAAACGGCACGCACACGTATGGATCATCAAAGTATGCGCTGAATATCGACACATACCTTGATTTTGCGCAGTGCTTTTCGGATTCTGTCGAGTTCCGAATCGAGCCAGCCGGGGCCGGGATCAGCCGCTGGCGTTCGCCGGGCGCACGAATTCGGCCTCGATGCGCAGCCGCACGGTGTCGCCCACCAGGCCGGGCCAGGCCGGCAGGCCCAGGCGCGCCCGGGAGAAGGAGCCGCGGGCGGAAAATCCCAGGGTGGTCAGGCCATCGACCGGATCGACTCCGTAGCCGTGGAAATGCACGTGCAGCAGCAGGGGGACCGCATGGCGGCCCAGGCTCAGCGTTCCCCGCAGCAGCCCATGGTGTGCATCCACCATGCGCAGGTCGGCCGCCTGCAGGCGCAGCAGCCGGTGGCGTCGGCAGTCGAGCATGCCATGTCCGCACAGCAACGAGTCCAGTGCCGGATCGTTGGTGTCGATGCTCGAGGTGCGCACCCAGGCCTGCACGCGGGCGCCGGGAGCCCCCGATCGCGGCCACACCAGCGTGGCGCCGGCGAGGTCGAAGCGCATCACGTAGCGCGAAAAGCCCAGATGGTCGACGTCGAACACGACGCTCCAGTGGTGCTTGTCGAGGCGGTAGGTGCCGGGGGCGACCGCCGCCAGGTCGCGCGACTGCAGCCGCGTGACGGCGCGCAGGTCCGAGCAGCCGCCGAGCAGCACCGCGATGGCCGCCAGGCAGGGGAGCAGGCAGCGCAGCAGGCGGCGCGGTCCGGGTGGCGCAGGCAGCGCGGGCATCGCAGGTACGGTCTCCACACTCGCGGGTCGTGCCGGCCATGCTACCCCGGCCCGCGGCTGGCGCGGTGCTCTGCGCCGGGCGCGGTTCAATCGGACTGGAAGCGGAATTCCTGGATCACGGGAACCGGCGGGCCGGGCCGGTCCTCGCATCGGTACTGCCGCATCGCGCGCCGAACCGCGGCATGGAAGACCCGCGGGCCGGAGACGATGCGCACCTGGCGGATGCGGCCGTGCTGCAGCAGCGCGCGCGCCACCACCGTGCCACCGAGGCCTTGCTCCACCGCCTGGTCGGGGATGCGCGGGAGCACCTGGCCCGGGCACAGCAGGGCTGCAGCCAGCGGTGCGGCCGGCACCGCGGCGCCCGCCGTCGCCGGCCCCGCGGACGGGCTCGTCGCGCCCGCCGCGCCGGTCTCGCCCGTTGCTCCCGTTGCTCCCGTTGTGCCCGTTGTGCCCGTTGCGCCTGTGG
>JAKBBQ010000066.1 GCA_021808405.1 Pseudomonadota bacterium
CTGCACCAGGTAGTCGATCTCCTGGGCCGACAGCGCCAGTCCCTGCTCCACGTTGGCGCGCTCCAGCGCCCGCCGGCCCTCGCCCAGCACGTCCACCGTGCGCAGCGGCTGCGGCTGCAGGTCGACGAACAGGCGCGCGGCCTCGGCGCGCGACAGCAGCACGCTCTCGGTCATGCGGTCGTGCAGCGAGGCGGCCAACTCCAGCCATTCGGCCGCGTCCGGCGCCTGCGCCCGACGCGCCATGCGCAGGCGCAGCTCGACCCCGCGCTCGATGCGCCGCACCACCGCACCGCAATGCGCGGCGATGTCGGTGGCCTTGCTCGCCCAGGGTGAAATGGTGCCCAGCCGCGGCACGACCAGCAGTGCCGGCCCGTCGCAGGGCCCGCGATAGGGCTCGCCGTAGTCGAGCAGCTGGCGCAGGCGCTCGCGCAGCGCCGGGTCGGCGGGTCGATCGGTGGCGACGAAATGCACCAGCCTGGCGTGCAGACCCTCGATCCCGGCGGCCAGCCGCGGCTGCGCCTGGCGCAGCCTGTGCAGCAGGGCCTGCAGGCGAAACGGTGACAGCGCGACGGGGCCGTCGAAATCGAGCAGCGCGGGCTGCGCGCCGCTCGCGGCGGAATCGGCCGGGGCCGGGGATGCGGGCAAGGGGGTCAGGGAGGACAAGGCGGCACTCGCGAGCGGGCGATGCGGGAGCGGGATGCGGGAGCAGCAGCCGGCGCCTGCGCGAGCGCCCGCGGCTGCCGGGCAAAGGAGCATTGTAGGCGGCGCCAGCCGGCCCGCAGGACAGCGGCGGCAGCGAGTGACATAATGCGAACCATGAGTATTTCGATCAAGACCGAGCAGGACCTGCCCGAGCTGCGGATCGCCGCGAGGCTGGGCGCCGAACTGCTCGACTACCTGACGCCCTTCGTCAAGCCGGGGATCACCACCCGGGAGATCGATCGGCTGGCCCACGAGTACACCGTGCAGGTACAGCAGGCGATCCCCGCTCCGCTGAACTACGCGCCCCCGGGCTACACCCCCTACCCGGCGTCGATCTGCACCTCGGTCAACCACGTGGTGTGCCATGGCATCCCCAACGACCGCGCGCTCAAGGAAGGCGACGTGGTCAACATCGACGTGACGGTGATCAAGAACGGCTGGCACGGCGACACCAGCCGCATGTTCCTGGTGGGCAAGGTGCCCCCCCATGTCGAGCGGCTGTGCCGCATCACCTACGAGGCCATGTGGCACGGCATCACCCAGGTGCGCCCCGGCGCCCACCTGGGGGACATCGGCCATGCGATCCAGACCTACGCCGAGGCGGCGGGCTACAGCGTGGTGCGGGAGTTCTGCGGCCACGGCATCGGCCGCAAGTTCCACGAGGATCCGCAGGTGCTGCATTACGGCAAGCCCGGCACGCTGCAGGAACTGCGCCCCGGGATGGTGTTCACCATCGAGCCGATGATCAACGCCGGGCGCCGCGAAATCCGCGAGATGCCCGACGGCTGGACCATTGTCACCAGGGACCGCTCGTTGTCCGCGCAGTGGGAACACATGGTGCTGGTCACCGAGGCCGGCTACGAGGTGCTGACGGTTTCCGCCGGCACCCCGGCGCCGCCGGCCTTCGTCGGCGCAGCGCAGACGGCTTGAACGCGCGCCTGCGCTCGGCCTGCAACGCGCGCCTGCGCTCGGCGCGGAGGACCTCGGCATGAACTCTCCGGCGCTCGCCCAGGCCGACGCCGACCTGGCCCGGGTGCGCGACGCCTGGCGCGCGGCGCGCCAGCGCAGCATCGACGATTTCCGCCGGCATCCCGGACGCCTGAACCACCTGCTGCGCGGCCTGTGTACCGCCGCCGAGCAGGCCTTGCGCGACGTGTGGCTTTGCGCGCGCATGCCGGCCGGCGCGGCCCTGCTGGCGGTCGGGGGCTTCGGGCGCGGCGAGCTCTTTCCCGGATCGGACGTCGACGTGGTCGTGCTGCTGCCCGACGCCGACGACGAGGCCGTGCGCGCCGCGGCCGAGCGCTTTGTCGCCGGTTGCTGGGACGTCGGGCTGGAAATCGGCGCCAGCGTGCGCACCATCGATGCGTGCATCGAGGAATCGGTCGCCGACCTGACGGTGCAGACCTCGCTGCTGGAGGCGCGCGCGCTGTGCGGCAACGCCGCGCTCGTCAGGCGCTTCCACGCCGCCTGGGGTTCCAGCCTGGATGCCCGGGATTTCTTCCAGGCCAAGCTGCTGGAGATGCGCCAGCGCCACGCCAAGTTCGAGAACACCCCCTACGCCCTCGAGCCCAATTGCAAGGAGAGCCCCGGCGGCCTGCGCGACCTGCAGATCCTGCTGTGGGTGGCGCGGGCCGCGGGTCTGGGCGGCAGCTGGTCGCTGCTGCTGCGCCACGGCGTGCTCAGCCGCTACGAGGCGCGCAAGATCCAGGCCAACGAGCGCCTGCTCAAGCGCATCCGCGCCCACCTGCACCTGGCCGCGGGACGCCGCGAGGATCGGCTGGGTTTCGACCTGCAGACCACCGTCGCCGATTCCCTCGGTCTGGTCGCCGACTCCACCAAGCGCGCCGGCGAAGTGCTGATGCAGCGCTACTACTGGGCAGCCAAGGCGGTCGAGCAGCTCAACCAGATCGTGCTGCTGAGCATCGAAGGCCGGCTGTGGCCCGAGCTCGCCTCCCAGCAGGGCCGCCCGGTGCGCGGAATCGAAGGGGTGGTCGACGGCATGTTCCTGGACAAGGACGGGCGGCTGGAGCCGGCCGACCTCGATCTCTACGAACGCGATCCGCCGGCCATCCTGGAGACCTTCGTCGCCTTCACGCTGGCCCCGGGCATCCGCGGCCTGACCGCGCCCACGCTGCGCGCGCTGTACCACGCGCGCGAGAGCATGGACGCCGGCTTCCGCAACGCCCCGCGCAGCCGCGCGGCGTTCATGCGCATCCTGCGCTCGCCCCGGGGGATCACCCACGCGCTGCGGCTGATGAACCGCACCAGCGTGCTCGGCCGCTACCTGCCGGCGTTCCGGCGGATCGTCGGCCGCATGCAGCACGACCTGTTCCATGTCTACACGGTCGACCAGCACATCCTGATGGTGGTGCGGAATGTGCGGCGCTTTTTCATCCTCGAACACGCCCACGAGTATCCCTTCTGCTCGCAGTTGGCCGCCGGGCTGGAGAAACCCTGGAGGCTGGTGCTGGCGGCGCTGTTCCACGACATCGCCAAGGGGCGCGGAGGCGACCACTCGGTGCTGGGCGCGGCGGAGCTGCGCCGTTTCGCGCGGGCCCACGGCATCGCCCGCGAGGACGCCGATTTCGTCGCGCTGCTGGTCGGGCAGCACCTGAGCATGTCGCGTGTCGCGCAGAAGGAGGACCTGAGCGACCCCGAGGTGGTGCTGCGCTTTGCCTCGACGGTGGGCGACGAGCCTCGGCTGACCGCGCTGTACCTGCTGACGGTGGCCGATGTCCGCGGCACCAGCCCGAAGGTATGGAACGGCTGGAAGGCCAAGCTTCTGGAGGACCTGTACCGCGCCACGCTGCGCGTGCTGGGAGGACAGGCGCCGAACCCGCAGGCCGAGATCGAGCAGCGCCGGGCCGAGGCGCGTCGGCTGCTGAACCTGTACGGCATCGACGCGCAGGCGACCGCAGGCTTCTGGGACACCCTGGACTCGAGCTATTTCCTGCGCCACGATCCGGCCGACGTGGCCTGGCACACCCGCGAGATGCTGCGCCGCGGCGACGCCGATGCGATGCTGGTCAGCTGCCGGCTCGCGCCGCACGGCGAGGGCTTGCAGGTGCTGGTGTACGGCCCCGACCAGGTCGACCTGTTCGCCCGCATCTGCGGATTCTTCGACAGCCACAACTTCAGCATCCTCGACGCCAAGGTGCACACCACGCGGGGCGGCCGAGCGCTGGACAGCTTCGTCGTCGTCGAGCCCTCGCTCGCGCAGCGCTACCGCCACCTGATCTCCCTCGTCGAGGTCGAGCTGGCGCGCACCCTCGCCGAACGCCCGCCGCTGCCCGAGCCGGTGCGCGGCAGGCTGTCGCGCCGGGTGCGCCATTTCCCGGTGCAGCCGCGGGTCGAGCTGCGCCCCGACGAACGCGGCAGCAACTGGATCCTCAGCGTGCGGGCAAGCGACCGCACCGGGCTGCTGTATGCCATCGCGCGGGTGCTGGCGGCGCGATCGATCAGCGTGCAACTGGCCAAGATCACCACGCTGGGCGAGCGGGTCGAGGACACCTTCCTGTTGCACGGCGACTCGCTGGCCGACGAGCGCACCCAGATCGAAGTCGAAAGCCGCTTGCTCGACGAACTGGCGCCGGCCTGAGGCGCGGCTGGCGAGCCGGGCCTGCCGGCTGCCGGCGGCAGGGGCTTCAGGTCTCGAGACCGGCGCGGCGCAGCCGCAGCCGAAGTTCGTCGATCTGCTCGAGCAGTTGCAAGGCCAGCGCTGCGCCTTCGAGGTTCAGTCCGAGGTCGCGCTGCAGCCGCCTCACGCGACGCGCGACGAACAGCGCCTCCGCGGCAAAGCGCGGGCGCCCGGCGTCCGCGGCCAGCGGGTGCAGGATCGCGGTGTCGACCAGCTCCAGCACCCACGATTCGCTCTCGCCGCAGGCCCGCGCGAGATCCTCGGCTGCCCACGCGGGCTGCGTGCCGTCCAGGCATTCGGCGATCAGTCGTTGCATGTCCATCACCCTTCGAGTCCGGCGCGCGGGTTGAAGCTCAGCTCGGCCGCCATGCGCTGCCACGCCTGCAGGACCTTGGGATCGTCGGCCGGCGGCAGCACCACCTGCAGTTGCACGTACAGGTCGCCCGCGGGCTGCCCCGGCAGCCCGCGCCCCTTCAACCGCAGCTTGCGCCCGGCCTGCGAGCCCGGCGGAACCCGCAATTCGACCCTGCCACCCGGTACCGGCAGCTGCACCTCGCAACCCAGTGCCGCCTCCCAGGGCGCGAGCGGCAGGTCCATGTAGAGGTCGCGCTCGACCAGGCGCCACAGCCGGTGCGGCCGGAAGTGGATCTCCAGGTAGAGGTCGCCGCGAGCGCCGCCGGCTCCGGCGGCCCCCTGCCCAGCCAGCCGCAGCCGCTGGCCCTCGCGCACCCCTGGCGGAATACGTACCTGCAGGCTGCGCTCGCCCAGCCGCACGCGCCCGGAGGCATCGGTCTGCGGGCTTTGCAGCGTGATGGTGCGCTCGGCGCCGGCGAAGGCATCCTCGATGTCGATGGCCACGCGGGCATGGTGGTCCGCCGCCATGGCCTGCGCGCCGCCGCGCGGCTGGCGCGCGGCACCGAACAGCGACTCGAAGAATTCGCTGAAGGCGGCCTCCTCGGCTGCGTGGCCCGACCTGCCGTCGCCGCTGAACTCGAAGCCGCTGCCCCAGTCGGGTGGCGGCTGGAACTCCTGCCCGCTCTGCCAGCGCGCACCCAGGCGGTCGTAGGCGGCGCGCTTCTCGGCGTCGCGCAGCACCTCGTAGGCCTCGCCCAGTTCCTTGAAGCGCTCCTCGGCCTGCGGCTCCTTGCTGACGTCCGGGTGGTACTTGCGCGCCAGCTTGCGGTAGGCGCGCTTGATGTCGTCGTCCGCGGCATCGCGGGGTACGCCGAGGATCGCGTAGTAGTCCTTGTATTGCATGGGCTGGGTCGCAGGGCAGCGCTCACGGCGGGCGCCTCGCCCATCATGTGGGAGCGCCGCCGGCCGTTTTCAAGAGCTTCGGTCAGATTCCGGCCATACCTGTGGCGACGAGTAAGAGCCTGTATCCGGCGGCTGGAATCCGGGCAGTTCACGGGCTCGCACGATACGTTCTGTTTCCATCGTCTCCTCCGGTTTCAATGGGTCACGGACGCGACATCTGTGTCCGCTGTACTGCGCGCTGCCGCCCGCCTCCGGAATGGTCATGGCCGATTTGCAGGGCCGGGCTGCGTGTCGCCTTGAAAATACCTCGCCCATCGCCCGGTCCGACGCATCGGCCGGGTCGCCTCAAAATCCGACAACCGCAAAGGGACTCCTCGATGAAACACCGCATGTTCGCGCTCGGCAGCCTGGCTGCCGCGATGGCCGCCGCCTGCGTCGCGCCGGTCCGCGCGCAATCGGCCCAATCCCTCGGCAGCGTGCAGGCCGACTCGACCGCCGCTGCTCCTGCGAACGCCTCGCCGAAGGCCTTTTCCAGCAAGGTCTACACCCGCAAGCAACTGCTCCGGACCACCCAGCCGGTGAAGACCGTTTCCAAGCATGCGATCGACCTGTTCGGACCCGCCGCCTCGGGCATGCAGGCGCTGAGCATGCTGCCCAACGTCAAGATCAGCAGCTACAGCCCGATGAGCGTATCCGCCCGCTCCACCCTGTCCATGCGCGGGGTCAAGGTGGGCAACAACAGCATTCCCGGCGACCTGGCCAGCAACTCGATCACCGCGGAACTCGACGGCGTGCCGCTGAACAGCCTGATCCAGGGCACCGGCTGGCATTCGCCCGAGGTTCCGATCGGCGCGCTGATGCAGGGCATCAACGTGGTGCAGGGGCCGGGAGACGCGCGCGACCGCTGGTACGACAGCCTGGGCGGCACGGTGAACTTCATCCCGCTGCAGCCGACCGGCCGCCCGCTGACCAAGGTCGACCTGTCGCTGGGCAGTTCCAGCGCCAGGGTGCTGTCGCTGGTGCACACGACGGGCAACTTCCACGGCTGGTCCTCGGTGTTCGGCGTCGCCGACGCCTACAGCCACAGCTACCGCAGCGGCCCGACGCTGCATTCCAAGACGCTGCAGGGTTACTTCAAGACCCGCAAGAGCATCGAGAACGGCAGCCTGAGCTTCGGCGCCTACAGCCTGGACAACAACGAGCACCGGCCGAACATGATTCCGGTGAACGCGTCGGACGCCGCGGCCAACGGGATCTATCTGAACGGCAGCCATGGCGGCAGCGGGGAACTCTACAGCCAGCAGACCTCGGGCTTCTACTCGACGTTGCCGCCGTCGCTGTGGCAGAAACACATCTACATCAAGGACAACATGGCATGGACCAGGCTGCGGCTGCACCTCGACGCGGGCTGGAAAATGTCCAACCTGGTTTTCATCCGCGACGGAAATGTCGAGCACTTCCGGCAGAACTATTTCACCAACGGGGGCACACCCTCGGCCAACGGTGGTGAATATTACACCGAGCATTCGCTGAATTATGGTGACAAACTGACTTTCGATCAGCGACTGAACCGCCAGAACACCATCAGTTACGGCGGTTATTTTCTTGCGTCGCGCTCGAGCAACAACTATATCGGCTACACGCCGAACCCCTCGATCAGCGTGAACGCCGACAGCGGCCTGACCGCGGCCGACATCGACAGCATCGGCGCCAACACCACGACCAACCTGTACTGGGCGGCCTTCCTGCAGGACAAGTTCCGGCCCGTGCGATCGCTGGTGATCGTGCCCGGGATCCGCTTCGTCAGCTTCGAGACCAACTTTTCCAACACCACCCAGGCGCAGGCCAACGGCCTCGGCTTGAGTCCGGCCTTCGCCGCCAGCACCAGCACCGGCGACCCGACCCCCGATTCGTCGACCAACTTCCGCAAGTCGGAGCCCTCACTGTCGATGAACTGGAGGATCCGGCCCGGGCTGCACGCCTTCGGCAGCTACGCCATCGCCTACCACAACCCGCGCGACGGCAACTACGATCCCATCTCGACCATCGCGCCCGACCTCGCGCTGCTGCAACTGGTGAAGGCACGGACCTTCGACGCCGGACTGCGCTATCACGCCCGCCGCGTCGCCGGGCTGCGCGACGTCTACGCCAGCGTCGACTACTTCCACACCAAACTGTCGAACGAAACGGTCAAGTTCAGCAACCTGGTCAACAACCAGCGCATGTTCGCCACCGGCGCGGCGTCGCTGCAGGGCATCGACCTGCAACTGCGCGGCGCGGTCGACCGCGACTGGATGGCCTTCGCCAACCTGGGCTGGCTCGATTCCACCTGGGACAGCTACTACAGCTTCTCGTCCCAGCGCAGCTTCAATGGCCAACCGGTGTCCAATTCGCCGAAGATCACCGCCAACCTGGGGTTGACCTACCGCTACTTCTACGGCTCGGGAGTCGTCGACACCACGCTGTGGGACCAATACACCGGGCCCCAGTACCTGTTCGACAACAACCTGGTCGCTCCCACCTCCCAGCAGATCCCCAGCTACAACCTGCTGAACCTGAGCGTCAAGGACCGCATGCCCCAGCTGATCCCGGGGACCCGGCTGACCACCCTGACGCTGTCGGTGCTCAACCTGCTGGACAAGCAGTACAACTCGACCGAGTACATCTCGTCGGGCGGCTACTTCGGCACCGGCAATGCCCCCAACGGCAACGGCTACGTGATCGCCAACCCGGGGGCACCGCGGGAGATCTACCTCGGGCTGTCGGCGGCGTTCTAGCGCTCGGCGCTTCGGCGCACGGGGGCGGTGGGGGACGATCCGCTAGGCTGTGGGGCGCGCACGCACCGACGTGCGCCTGCCCCTTGCCTGCGCCCCGCCGCGGCGACAAGCCGCGTGAAACCCCGTGTCCTCCGCCTCCTCGCCCCCTTTCTGGCGCCGCTGGTTCGGCGCCTCGCATCTTTCGGCCGGCTTTGTCACCGTGCTGGTCGGCTACACCAGTTCGGCCGCGATCGTATTCGAGGCCGCGCGCGCGGCTGGTGCCGGGCCGGCCGAGATCGCCTCCTGGCTGTGGGCGCTGGGGCTGGGAATGGGGCTGAGCTGCGCCTTGCTGTCGCTGCGCTTTCGCACCCCCATCGTCACCGCGTGGTCCACCCCCGGAGCGGCGCTGCTGGCGACCTCGCTGCACGGCGTGCCGATGGCCCAGGCCATCGGGGTCTTCCTGTTCGCTTCCGCGCTGGCCGCGCTGGCCGGCTTCAGCGGCTGGTTCGAGCGCCTGGTGCACCGCATCCCCCGTCCGCTGGCCGCCGCGCTGCTGGCCGGGGTGTTGCTGGAGTTCGGCCTCGGGCTGTTCCACGCGCTGTCGGGCAGCCCGCTGCTGGTCGGGGCGATGCTGCTGAGCCTGCTGCTGGCGCGTCGGCTGGCCCCCCGCTATGCGGTCGCGCTGAGCTTCGGCGTCGGCGTGGCGGTGGCGGCGCTGGCCGGCCACTGGCGGCCCGCCGGGCTGCCGTGGCAGCTGACCCATCCGGTATGGACCACCCCCCGCTTCGCCCTCGGCAGCCTGCTGGGGATCGGCCTGCCGCTGTTCATCGTATCGATGGCCTCGCAGAACCTGCCGGGACTCGCGGTGTTGCGCAGCAACGGCTACCAGACCCCCGCGACCCCGCTGGTCGGCTGGACCGGGCTCCTCGGCGTGCTCCTGGCGCCGTTCGGGGGCTTTTCCTACAACCTGGCGGCCATCACCGCGGCCATCTGCGTGGGCCCGGAAGCCGACCCCGACCCGCGCCAGCGTTGGCGCGCCGCGGTGTGGGCGGGGGTGTTCTACGCCCTCACCGGCCTGCTGGGCGCCACCGTGGCGGCGCTGTTCGCGGCCTTTCCGCCGGCCCTCGTGGCGGCGATCGCGGGACTGGCGCTGCTCAGCACCATCGGCAACAGCCTGCTGTCGGCGCTGGCCGAGGACGACTGGCGCGACGGCGCGCTGGTGACCTTCCTGGTCACCGCGTCGGGGCTGAGCCTGGGCGGCATCGGCAGCGCCTTCTGGGGCCTGGTGCTGGGGCTGGCCACCAGCCTGATCGTGCGCCGCGCCTGACGGCGCGCACGATCGCCATCAGTCCCGGCCGAGCAGGAAGGGGGTGGCCGCCTGCAGCAACTCGCGCGGCGCCTCCTCGGGGATGTAGTGGCCGCAGGGCAGCGTGCGGCCGCGCACGTCGCGCGCCACCTGTCGCCACTCGGCGAGCGGGTCGAAGCAGCGCTGCACCACCCCGTGTTCCCCCCACAGCACCTGCAGCGGCAGCTCGAGCATCGCGCCGCGCGCGCGGTCGGCCGCGTCGTGCTCCAGGTCGATCGACGCCGCGGCGCGGTAGTCCTCGCACAGCGCATGGGCCGCGCCGGGCTGCGCCAGGCAGCGGGAATAGGCCTGCAGCGCCCGCGGGTCGAAGGCCTCGAGGTCGCCGTTGCGGCTGCGCATCAGGTCGCGCACATACGCCCCCGGGTCGGCCTCGATCAGCCGCTCGGGCAGCGGGCTCGGCTGGATCAGGAAGAACCAGTGCCAATAGGCGCGGGCGTAGGTCTCGTCGGTCTTGCGGTACATCGCCAGCGTGGGCGCGATGTCCAGCAGGGTCATGCGGGCGACTGCCTGCGGGTGGTCGGCGGCCAGCCGGTGGGCGACGCGGGCGCCGCGGTCGTGGGCCAGCACGGCGAAACGCCGATGCCCCAGGCCGCGCATGAGCTCGAGCAGGTCGCCCGCCATGGCGCGCCGGCTGTAGTTGGCATGGTCGGGCCGTCCGCGCGGCTTGGAGGAGTCGCCGTAGCCCCGCAGGTCGCACAGCACGACGGTGAAATGCCTGGCCAGTTCGCCGGCGACGCGGTGCCAGATCACATGGGTCTGCGGATGGCCGTGGAGCAGCAGCAGCGGCGGGCCGTCGCCACCCTGCAGGGCATGCAGCAACACCTCGTCGTCGGTGCGCACGTGCCGCGCCTGGAATCCCGGGAAGAACCAGGCGTCGTCCTCGGCCGCGGTGGGGGTTCGTGGTTGCATCGAGCAAGCATAGCCGCAAGCCGGCGGTCTTGAAATCGCGGAACCGGCTCGCAGATAGGGCTCGACAGGCGCACGCCCGCCGAGGCGGCCGAGGCGCCGGCAAACCCCACCTTTCGAAGGAGAGACCATCATGGTGGCAACCCTGCTGAGGACCCCGGCGAGCTGGTTCGCCGACTTCGACCGCCTGCAGCGCGAACTCGACCGCAGCCTGGCCGGCTTCGGCCTGCCGGTGAGCATCCGCGCCGCCGGCGGCGAGAGCTTCCCGCCGCTGAACATCGGCTCCACCCCGCAAGCGCTCGAGGTGTATGCCTTCGCGCCGGGGATCGACCCGGCGCAACTGGAGGTGACCGTCGATCGCAACCTGCTGACCATCGCCGGCAAGCGCCAGCTGCCGCAGCCGGCCAAGGACCAGACCAGCTACGCCGAGGAACGATTCAGCGGCAGCTTCCGCCGGGTCATCAGCCTGCCCGAGGACGCCGACGCCTCGAAGGTCGAGGCCCGCTACAGCGACGGCGTGCTGCGGGTGAGCGTGGCGCGACGCGAGGCGGTGCAGCCGCGGCGCATCGCGGTGAACTGAAACCACTCCCGGCGGGCCGCGGACGCGGCCTGCGACCCCGAATCCTGCGGAGATCGACGATGAATACCCCGAACCAGCCCATCACCCCTTCCCAGTCCGGCGAGGCCGCGCGGGTCGCGGCGCGAGAAGGCGAAGGCGAACTGCGGACCCTGGCGCCCCGCGTGGACATCTGGGAGGATGCCGAAGGCATCACCCTGCGCGCCGACATGCCCGGCGTGCCGCGAGACCAGTTGCAGGTGCAGGTCGACGGCGACACCCTGAGCCTGGGGGGCCCGGTGCGCATCGAGCTGCCTCAGGGCATGCAGCCCACCTACGCGGAAATCCGCAACGGCGCGTGGAAGCGCAGCTTCACGCTGTCGAGGGAGCTCGACGCCGGGGCGATCCAGGCGAGCATGAAGGACGGGGTGCTCGAGTTGCGCATCCCCAGGGCCGAGCACGCCCGCCCGCGCAAGGTCGAAGTGCGGATCGGCTGAGCCGCGGCGCGGCGGCCCCGCCCGGGCAAGGCGCGACGTGGCGCGCCTTGCCCGGCGCCCATACACTGGCGTTCATGTGCTCCGTCGGCAGCCGATGAACGCCTCCTCAGTCCCCGCCGAGATTGTCGATCTGGCCCGCAGCGGCGACATGCTGGCCCAGGAATGGCTGGGCGACCACCTGCGCAACCAGGGACAGCACGACGAGGCCGGCTTCTGGTACGAAAAGGCCGCCAGCCAGGGCTCGGCCAGCGCCCAGTACAACCTCGGCTGGATGCATTACCACGGACGGGGGGTCGCGCAGGACTACGCCCGCTGCATGTATTGGTGGAAACAGGCCGCCGAGCAGAACATGATCCGGGCCATCGCTTCCATCGGCATCCTGTTCGAAAACGGCTACGTTGTGCAGCGCAACCCGACCGAGGCCGCGCGCTGGTACCGGGCGGCGGCCGACCAGGGCGACGCCCAGGCCAACTGGTTCCTCGGCCGGCTGTACCAGCGCGGACTGGGGGTGGCGCGCGACCGCGAACTGGCCCTGCATTTCTACCGCCGTGCCGCCGAGCAGTCGCACCGCTCGGCGCAGTTCACCCTGGGCATCAGCCTGCTCGCGGGCCCTGCGCGCGAGCGCTGGCCGCAGGGCGTCGAATGGCTGCGCCACGCCGCGCAGGCCGGACACCAGGCGGCGCAGTACCTGCTGGGCGTGGCCCTGGTGCGTGGCCGTCGCGCGCCGCGCGACGTGCGCGAGGCGCTGCACTGGCTCGGCCAGGCCGCCGAGGCCGGCGATGCGCGCGCCCAGTATGAACTGGGCAAGCTGTACGCCCAGGGCAATGGCGTGCTGGCCGACCTCGGCCGCGCCAAGCATTGGTGGAAGGCGGCGGCTTCCCAGCGCCACGTCCCCAGCCGCGAGGCGCTGCTGCGGCTGCGCGGCCAACTCGAAGGCGAAGGCATCGACTTCGAGCACAGCGACTTCGCTCCGACCGTGGTCGGCCAGCCTGCCGGCCGCCGCCGCCGCCGTCCGATCTGAACGCGACGCGGGGCGCAGGGGTCGGGGAGCGTCGTCCCGCGCCGGGCCGCGGCCGCTGCGTCTCAGGCGCCGCGCTGGCGCAGCGAGGCGTCGGCGCGGCCGGCGAGGATCTTGCGACCCATGCTGTAGCGGTGCACCTCGCTCGGGCCGTCGTAGATGCGGAACGCCCGCATGTCGGCGAAGATCCGCGCCACCACCTTTTCCCCGGTCACTCCCTGGCCGCCGAGGATCTGCACGCAGCGATCGACCACCCGCCACTGCGCCTCCGAGCACACCACCTTGGCGCGGCTGGACTCGAAATTGCACCGCTCGCCGCGGTCGAGCAGCCACGCGGTGTGCCAGATATGCAGCCTGGCGCCCCACAGGTCCATGTCGTTGTCGGCCAGCATGAAACCCACTCCCTGGTGCTCGCCCAGCGGGCGGCCGAAGGCCTGGCGCTGGCGGGCATGGGCCAGCGCCTCGTCGTGGGCGCGCCGCGCCTGGCCGAGCCAGCGCATGCAGTGGGTCAGGCGCGCCGGCGCCAGGCGCACCTGGGCGTAGCGAAAGCCCTGCCCGGGCTCGCCCAGGATGTCGCTCGCCGGCACCCGCAGGCCCTCGAAGCGCACCACCCCGTGGCCTCCGGTGAAGCACGAGTCCAGCGCGTCCATGGTGCGCGTGACGGAAATTCCCGGGCGATCCATGTCGGCCAGGAACATGCTGGCCGAGCCGTCCTCCATGCGAGCCATGATGATCGCGAAACCCGCGCCCTGGGCGCCGGTGATCAGCCACTTGGTTCCGTCGATCACGTACTCGTCGCCGTCGCGCACCGCGGTGGTCAGCAACATCGACGGATCGGCGCCCGCGCCGGGAGGCGGCTCGGTCATGCAAAAGCACGATCGCAGTTCGCCTTGCACCAGCGGGCGCAGCCAGCGCTGCTTTTGCGAGGGCGACGCGACGACTTCGAGCAGGTGGATGTTGCCTTCGTCGGGCGCGTGGATGTTCAACGCGGTCGGCCCGAGCGAGGAATAGCCGGCTTCCTCGAACACCACGGCCTTCGCCAGGTGCCCCAGCCCCAGCCCTCCGAACTCGGGCGAGGCATGCGGGGTCAGCAGGCCGGCAGCGCGTGCCCTGGCGATGAGTTCGGCGCGCAAGTCCTCGCTCGGTCCATGCGCTGCGTAGCGGGGGTCGGTCTCGTAGGGAACGATCTGTTCGGCGACAAAGGTCCTGACCCTGGCCTGCAGTTCGGCAAGCTCGGGGGAAAGCGAAAAGTCCATTCGAGGCTCCATCGGCAGCGCCGCCGCGGCCAGCGCGGCGGCCGGATTGCACCCATCCGGCCCTATTGTGCAGCGCGGAAGGATCGGCCGGCGCGGGCCTCAGCCCTCGCACCGCTCCAGGTCGGCCGGCCAGCGCAGCCGGTGGCCGGTGCGCGCGGCCAGCGCCTCGATGTCCTGCTCGGTGTCGATGTCCACGCCGTAGCGGCGGTTGGCGGTCGGCCAGTGCAGCACCTGCGAAGCGTGGTGCTGCTGCCAGCGGCGGCAACCGGCATCGCCGGACTCCGACTCGATCTGCTCGCGCACCGCCGCGCTGAACACCAGCGGGTTGCCACGCTCGCCATCGACCAGCGGCTGCACGAGCTCGACCCCGTCGGGGCGCTGCTTGTAGGCCTTGATCAGGTCGGCGATGTCCTGGGCGTGCAGCAGCGGCTGGTCGGCCAGCGCCACCAGCACGCAGTCCAGCGTGGCAGGCAAGGCCCGCAGCCCGGCGCGCATCGACGATGCCTGTCCCTGCTCGGGGTGCGGGTTGTGCACCAGGGTCACCGGGAATTCGCGCACCACCGGCTCGATGCGCTCGCCGTGCCGGCCCAGCACGACCACCACCTCGTCGACCCCGCCACCCGACAGCGCGACCAGCGCGCGGCGGATCAGCGGCACGCCGCCGAGTTCGAGCAGGCACTTCGGGCGGCCACCGATTCGCGAACCCTCGCCG
>JAKBBQ010000375.1 GCA_021808405.1 Pseudomonadota bacterium
GGGGTGGTGCAGGCGCTGCTGGTCAAGCTGGGCGACAAGGTCAACGAGGGCACGCCGATCGTGCAGCTGGAAGGCGAGCAGGGCGCTGCGCAGGCGGCCGAGGTCGCGGCGCCCGCGCCGACGCCGGCCGCCGAGCCCGCACCAGACGCCGGGCCCGCACCGTCGGACGCGGCGGCGCAGCCGCCCGGCGCGAACCTGGCATCGCAGCCCAGGCGGCCCGTGCCGCCGACCGCGGCGCTGCCGCCGCTGCCGTCCGAGCCGAACCCGGCGCGGTTGCCGCACGCCTCGCCCTCGGTGCGCAAGCTGGCGCGCGAACTCGGCGTGCCGCTGCAGGAGGTGCAGGGCAGCGGGGCCAGGGGCCGCATCACCGCCGAGGATGTGCAGTCCTTCGTCAAGGCCGTGATGAGCGGCCAGCTCAGCACCCGTGCCGCCGCTGCGCAAGGCGCCGGCGGCGGGCGTGGCGGTGGCCTCGACCTGCTGCCGTGGCCGCAGGTGGACTTCAGCCGATTCGGGGCGGTGTCCACGCGGGCGCTGTCGAGGATCAAGAAGATCTCGGGGCCGAACCTGGCGCGCAACTGGGTGATGATCCCCCATGTCACCCAGTTCGACCTCGCCGACATCACCGAACTGGAGGACTTCCGCAAGTCTTCCAACGCCGGCGCGGCGGCCGGCACCGCCAAGCTGACCATCCTGGCCTTCGTGATGAAGGCCTGCTGCAGCGCGCTCAGGCAGATGCCCGAGTTCAACGCCTCGCTCGATGAAAAAGGCGAGAACCTGATCCTCAAGGACTACGTGCACCTGGGATTCGCCGCCGACACCCCGCAGGGGCTGGTCGTGCCGGTGCTCAAGGATGCCGACAAGAAGGGAGTGCGCCAGATCGCCGCCGAAATGTCCGAACTGGCCGCGACGGCGCGCCAGGGCAAGCTCAAGCCGGGGGACATGCAGGGAGCCAGCTTCACCATCTCGAGCCTCGGGGGCGTCGGCGGGACCGCCTTCACCCCGATCATCAATGCCCCGGAGGTGGCCATCCTCGGCCTGTCCAGGTCGCAGGTGCAGCCGGTGTGGGACGGCAAGCAGTTCCAGCCCAGGCTGATGCTGCCGCTGTCGCTGTCGTACGACCACCGGGTCATCGACGGCGCGATGGCGGCGCGCTTCACCACCTTGTTGGGCGAGCTGCTCGGCGACATGCGCCGGGTGCTGCTCTGAACCGGACCAGGAGACGCACACGATGGCCCGCATCGAGGTACGAGTTCCCGACATCGGGGATTTCAAGGACGTGGAGGTGATCGAGCTGCTGGTCAAGCCGGGAGACCGGATCGAGGCCGAGCAGTCGCTGATCACCGTGGAGAGCGACAAGGCGAGCATGGAGATTCCCAGCAGCGCGGGCGGGGTGGTGCAGGCGCTGCTGGTCAAGCTGGGCGACAAGGTCAACGAGGGCACGCCGATCGTGCAGCTGGAAGGCGAGCAGGGCGCTGCGCAGGCGGCCGAGGTCGCGGCGCCCGCGTCGGCGGCCGAACCGTCGACCCCGCCGGCTCCGGCCGCCGCGGCGGCGCCGGCGGTCGTCGGCGAGGTCGACCACGACTGCGACCTGCTGGTGCTGGGCGCCGGCCCGGGCGGCTATTCGGCTGCCTTCCGTGCCGCCGACCTCGGACTCAAGGTGGTGCTCGTCGAGCGCTACGCGGCGCTGGGCGGGGTCTGCCTGAACGTCGGCTGCATTCCCAGCAAGGCGCTGCTGCACGTCGCCGCGGTCATCGACGAGGCGGCCCACCTGGCCGCAGCCGGGGTGCAGTTCGCCGCGCCCAGCGTCGACCGCCAGCGCCTGGCCGCGCACAAGGACCAGGTGGTGGCCAAGCTGACCGGCGGGCTGGCCGCGATGGCGCGCTCGCGCAAGGTGAGCGTGGTGCGCGGCGAGGGCGCCTTCGTCGACCCCCACCATGTCGAGGTGCGACTGACCGGCGGCAGCGCCCGTCAGCCGACCGGTCAGGTGCAGCGGGTGCGCTTCCAGCGCGCGATCATCGCCGCCGGCAGCCAGGCCGTGCGCCTGCCCTTCCTGCCGCAGGATCCGCGCATCGTCGACTCCACCGGGGCGCTGTCGCTGCAGGCGGCGCCGCGCCGCATGCTGGTGATCGGCGGCGGGATCATCGGGCTGGAGATGGGCACCGTGTACTCCACGCTGGGAGCGAGCCTGGACGTGGTCGAAATGCTCGATGGCCTGATGCCCGGCGCCGACCGCGACCTGGTCAAGGTCTGGCAGAAGTTCAATTCCCGGCGCTTCGAGAAGGTGATGCTCGGCACGCGCACCGTGGAGGCGCAGGCCCGCGACGACGGCATCTGGGTGCGATTCGAGGGGCAGGCCGCGCCGGCCGAGGCGCAGCGCTACGACCTGGTGCTGCAGGCGGTGGGTCGATCGCCCAACGGTCAGCGAATCGGCGCCGAACGTGCAGGAGTCGAGGTCGACGCGAGGGGCTTCATCGCAGCCGACCGGCAGTTGCGCACCAACGTGGCCCACATCCACGCGATCGGCGACGTCCATGGCCAGCCGATGCTGGCGCACAAGGCGGTGCACGAGGGCCATGTCGCGGCCGAGGTCTGCGCCGGCGAACTGCGCGGCGACGAGGCGCTTGCGCGCAGCAGCTTCGACGCGCGGGTGATTCCGTCGGTGGCGTATACCGACCCGGAAATCGCCTGGGTGGGCCTGGGCGAGGACGAGGCGCGCAGCCAGGGCATCGAGGTGCGCAAGGCGGTGTTCCCCTGGGCCGCGTCAGGCCGTGCGATCGCCAACGGCCGCGACGAG